>CALDIA010000180.1 GCA_937901455.1 uncultured Bacteroidales bacterium
TTTACCCGCTTTTATAACTTTCCAAGTTGAACTTATATTATTCTAAACGGCGGCAAAGATAATAAAATAATTAAAGCCATACCATAATATTTGTTTGCTGAAAATGTCTTCCTTTGCCGATAGGAGGATGCAAATTAAAAAATCGTATCTTTGCCAGCTTTGCCTTGGAGAGCAAAGATGTTCGATGTTGTGTTTTAATATGTTGATATATAACAAAATAAGATTTATATACCATCTGGTTCGATGGATTATGAAATACCCAGCCAAGTCGTTTAGGCAACGCTGTTCGGTGATGGTTGATTTCTTGAAGCTTCGTCGCGACAAGGGCTTGACAATGGAGGAGTATGACCAATTTCACATGATTGACAGGCCAGCTTCTTTTCGACAGCATTTTTTGGGTGTGAATGAGCAACGATACTATCTTGATTTGTTAAATCCTGTTAAATATTATATTCTGGCTCGCAATAAGTATGTAGCCCATCAGATGTTGTCGGCGGCAGGCCTGCCATTGGCCACATTGTTTTGCTATTACGATCCAGAGGCCGGTCCGCAACAAGGTCCGCAGACAGCCCATAACACCGAGGAAGTGCTTCGGGTTTTGCAAGCCCAAGGGGTCACCTCTTGTGTGGTGAAGACCACAGAGACTTCACACGGCAGCAACGTGCAGGTTGTCACGGATATTGATTATTCTCAGGAGGGCTTGTGCACCTTCCATGATGGGTCAACTTGCCAGATGTCATCTTTGTTGGGCAACAAGCCGTTGATGTTTGAATCACGCATACGACAGTCGGCACAGATGGCCACCTTCAACGACTCTTCTGTGAACACGGTGCGCTTCATGACGCTGCTTTTTCCTGACGGGACAGCAGAGGTTGCGGCCACTTTCATCAAGATCGGCCGTTCGGGGCGTTGTGTGGACAATGCTGGCGCCGGTGGTAATGTGGATGCCTGTGTGGATACCGCTACAGGTACCCTGCAGGATGCCATCTGCTTTGACGGGTGGGAGAAGATCACCCCAGTCACTCATCATCCCGACAGCAACGCTCCCCTTGATGGTGTGCAGATTGAGCATTGGGAGGAAATTTGCACAGAAGTGAAACGCTTCCAACAAGCCTTCCCTTTCGTGAAGGCTGCCGGATGGGACATTGCCATTACCGACAACGGCCCAGTCATCGTGGAGGTGAACGACATGTGGGACCGCACCGGGCAACTGTTCATCCATCGTGGCTGGCGCAACGACATTCGTCGTTGCTACATGGCCTGGAAGAATACCAATGCCCAATATGAGTTTGGCCGCCTCCCAAATGAACTATCCCCCCGAAGACTCCAACGTATTGCCCGCAAATAGAATTCATCACTATGTTTGAGAATGTTTACAATCGCTATCTTCTGTATCGTATTCAGCAGAAAGACATTGACAATATCAAAGGGAAACGCGCCCAGTGTGAGTTGCATCCCCTATCAGCCTCACAGAAAAAGGACATAGAGCGCTATTATGAAAAATTGGTGGGCAAGAAGGTGCCTACTTTATGGCATGAGTACTTCTATTCTCGCAACGACCTCTTCTCTGTCCAATATGTGCCCACATGTCTCTATCATACCGATGTTATCTATCGACTGAATCAGTTTCAACTCCGCCACGCTTATGTGGATAAAGGCATCTATGATGTCTATTTCCCAGACGTGAACAGGCCAAAGACCATTATCAAGAATATGAACGGCTATTTTTATGACGTTAATCATGCGATTACCAAGGAAGAGGCTTTGAGCAGATGTGCGAACTTGTCGAAAGTAGTTATCAAGCCCAGCCAGGAAGGCATGTGGGGCTCGGGGGTCAAGGTATTTTCTGTACAAGATGGTCGGGTGGACGAGCACGAGACCCTTGCGCAGATGATTGGCCGATATGATCGGAACTATATCATTCAGGAGGCGGTGGAACAACACTCCGAGATGGCACGACTGAACCCGACCTCCCTGAATACGCTGCGTGTGCTCTCATACCGGCAGGGCAACGAGATTTTCATCTTGTATGTGGTTGTCCGTATAGGTCGTGAAGGAAAAACGGTGGATAACGAGACGGCTGGCGGTATCAACGCAGATATTGATCTGCAGAGCGGTACTATCAGAGAGTGTGCTTACGGCACCCCTGCGGAAAAGAAAATCTTTACGACTGATACTGGCACTCCGCTACAGGGTTTCACCATTCCTTCCTTTGACAAGATGTTGGCGTTAGTTAAAGAACTTCACTTACGCTTACCTTACTTCAACTTGGTGGGCTGGGATTTTGGTATTGACGGGCAAGGGGAGCCGGTGCTCATAGAGTGGAATCGCGCCCCCGACTTGAGTCAGACGGCCCATGGTCCTGCCTTTGGAGAGATGACGGAACCTATCTTTGATTATATCCGCTCTGAGAAGAATACCATGCTGCGCTGATGCTGGCTGTGTGATGAATGGTTAAAAATGCTACATTTGCCCGCTTTTTTGAATTGATATTTATAATACAATGGACTTCAGGAGCAATATATCGCTTTGGCTTCATTATCTGTTGACAATGCTCTCTCCTAAATGGAGCGTACGGTTCCAGTTTCGCCTTTGCCATCACCGCCGACTCAACTTGGAAAATCCCCAGACGCTGGACGAGAAGATACAGTGGATGAAGCTGTACTATTATAAGGATAATGACTTGGTGAACCAGTGTGCCGACAAGGTGCGTGTGCGCGATTATGTGCGCGACTGTGGTCTGTCACATATCCTGAATGAAGTACTTGCCCTTTATCAGAAGGTAGAGGATATTGACTGGGATGCCCTGCCCGACAAGTTTGTACTGAAGTGGAACTATGGCAATGGAGGCAATATCGTCTGCCATGACAAAACCCGATTGGACATTGCCCAAGCCGAGGCGGAGCTACGTCGGTTTCAGCGTATCAAGTTTCATCTTATCTCCTATGAGCCGCAATACATATTCCCCAAGCAATTGCTGTGTGAACGCTTCATCGAGCCGGCTCAGGGTACAACCCCTACGGACTACAAAGTTTATTGTTTCAATGGCAAAGCAACGTATGTGCTCTGCTGTTACGGTAGGGGAGAGCAGGCCCATCCCGCATTCTATTTCTTTGACCGCCAATGGCAATTGCAACGGCAGAATAAACAAGGGCAACAGGCTCCCCCCGATTTTTCTATCCCCAAGCCTGAAGGTATAGACCAATTGTTTGAATACGCGGAGATGCTCTCCAAACCATTCCCCTTTGTGCGGGCCGATTTCTACCTTGAGCAAGGGAAGGCCTGGTTCGGGGAACTGACCTTTACGCCCAGTGGCGGCTTTGACTATGGCCGTCTGCCTGAAACAGACCTTCTTTTTGGCCAAATGGTTTCACTTCCCAAACTTTCGGAATCATGAAACAGAAGATTGCCAAAATATTGCTACACCTTATCCTGCTGATGGTCGTGGTGTCCTACCTACCGTGGGTATATATGACGATGGCCTACTACGTGATGCGCTACGCTATTATGGCCTGTGTGCTGCTGGCTGTTTGCCTGACTTTCTCGCTGGAACGTTATTGTTCCCCCAGGTTTATGCGGTTACTTCTCTTGACAATCGTAGTGGTAGGCATCGAATTTTTGTTTTTATATCTCTTCCATAAGCATTTTCGATGGCAAGACCTTACCCAACTGATAGTGGTGTTTCTTTGTACTGGGCTGGGCACATGTCTGGATTACACGCCAAAACAATGGGCTAACATCTGTTTCTATTTTACCCTTGGTCTGGCGGCGATGGTTATGGCTAATTGTTTTTATTATGCTGGGGGACTATATGTGCCGGAATATTATTTGGTGAATGAGGGTAAAAATCAGATGGGCGGATTGCTGGCTCTTGGAGCAGCATCGCTCTTTTTCTGGGGTGTCAAGAGAGAGGAGCACCGGGGCAGCTTTATAGCCCTCTTCGCTTTGTCGCTACTGCTGCTGATTCTGATTCGTGCTCGCGCCGACTTCTTTGCCCTGCTGGCTTGTGTGTTGTTTGTTGCCATCAAGGAAGTCAAAATCACCCCTAAAATAGATGCCAAGGTTATTGTGGGCATTGTCTGTTTTCTGATGGCCGGCTATATCCTTTACAATGGATTCTTAAAAGATGAACTTACGCGCTTTATGGTCGGTGGTCATGGTTCCTCTAATATGGAGCAGGTAACTACCCATCGTTGGGAGCGTAACAAACAGGGTATTGATTTTGTGAGTGAACATGCCATCGTGGGTGAGCAAGATGACACATCAGGCATTTCTTTAATACACAACTACCCACTCCTCAGAATGGTGCGTTATGGTCTTTTTGCCTTGCCGATGTTGGCTTTTTATCTTTTCTTTATTGGCCATGTAGCCTATCATCTCTTCAAGGACCGCCGCACAAAGGTTCGTGATGTGGGTTATGTGGTTTGTATGGTTCCCCTGATAGTCAGTTTCTTTGAGCCGAATTTCCCGTATGGGCCGGGTACTGTGCAGATGCTTGGCTTCCTGCTGTTGGGAGCTACCCTTTGCTGGAACCAGATGCCTGACGAGGAGCGCGTGCCGCCAAAGGATGGCTTTGTGTTGCATATCTGCAATGATTTTTCCAACAGTCACGTGCATGCTGAACTATATAAGGAATTGGATGCCCAAGGAGTAGAGCAGATTGTCTATACCCCTGTGCGAAACGCAAACCTGATAGACCGCAACCGCTTTGAGGCACCACACACCCGCTTTGTCTATTCGTATATACTGCGCCCGTGGCACCGCATCTTCTTCCATCGTAAAATTGACAAGATAGTGAAAGATGTTGAGCGGCAGGGGGACCTAAACGCTGTCTCCTGCATTCATGCTACAACCTTGTTCAGCGATGGCGCAGTGGCTTATCGACTAAAACAGCGCTACGGAATACCTTTCATGGTGGCCGTACGCAATACGGATGTGAATGATTTTATGCGCTATATGCCCCATCTTTGGTGGGTGCACCGTGCAGTGCTGCAGTCCGCATCGCGCGTTGTCTGCATCGCACCCGCATTACATCGCGACCTGATGCGTCATTTCTCCCTGTTGGGGATGCGTCAGCAATTGACCTCCAAAATGGAAACCATCTGTAATGGCATCAACGCTTTTTGGCTGCAAAACTTGTCGCTAAACGAGAACCAGCATAAGAAAAATCATCACATTCTCTATGTGGGCAATTTTACCCCTAATAAGAATGTGCTGCGATTGTCGGAGGCGGTCCTCTCCCTGCAAGGGCAACTGCCTGACATCCAATTGCACCTCGTAGGCGAAGGGGGTTCGCAGGAACCCGTGCTGAAAGCACTCCAACAACAACATCCGGATGTTATCAGTTGGCATGGCCCTGAGTTTGACAAGCAGCGCCTACAGCATTTTTATCAAGATTGTAGTGTGTTTGCCATGCCTTCGCTGACAGAAACTTTCGGGTTGGTCTATCTCGAAGCGCTGTCGCAAGGTCTTAGTGTGCTATATACGAAAGGAGAGGGTATTGACGGACTCTTTTCTGAAAAGGTGGGAGAGGCAGTGAATGCCCGCAAGACAGAGGCTATAGCCCAGGCACTTGCAAGCCTTCTGACACGTCCTGGCAATTATGAAACACTCACAGCGGCACACTTCGAACAGTTTTATTGGGAAAAAATAGCCCAGCATTATGCCGGGCTATATAGGACGATTGTTTCTTATTGTTGATTTCTCCTACGATTTTTTAGAATATCAACGGCCAGGTAGATGGCGTTACGCATAGATTGGCTGTTGGCTTTGTTTTTGCCTGCAATGTCGTAGGCGGTGCCATGTGCTGGCGAAGTGCGCACAATAGGGAGTCCGGCGGTGTAGTTGACCCCGTCGGCAGCCAAAAACTTGAAGGGAATCATGCCCTGGTCGTGATACATGGCCAGTACTGCGTCAAACTTACGATAGGCGGCAGTGGCAAAAAAACCGTCAGAAGGGAAGGGCCCGAAGGCGTTGATGTGGTTCTGGAATGCCAGCTCTATGGTAGGTCGCAAAACCTCTTTTTCCTCCTGGCCAATTAAACCGTTGTCACCGGCATGTGGGTTGAGCGACAACACCGCGATGGTAGGATTATCCAATGCAAAATCTTGCTTCAGGGTGTTGTGCAAAATCTCTAATTTCTGATAAACAAGTTCCTTGGTAATGGCAGCTGACACTTTCTGAATTGGCAGATGGTTGGTGACAAAGCCAATGCGAATATTGTCGGAAACCATCATCATAAGGGCTTTGTGGTTATTGCCGCCAAAATAGTGCTCGAAGAACTCGGTCTGCCCAGGGAAAGTGAATTTTTCAGACTGGATGTTGTCCTTGTTGATCGGAGCGGTCACGATGGCATCAATATGTTTGTTTTTCAAGTCCTTTCCAGCGATATACAGCGCGCGTTCTGCCATCTGGCCAGCCACTTTGGTACTGGTGCCCAAGTCAATCTTTACCTCATCGTCAAAGATGTTGAGGAGGTTTGGACGTCGGGTGGAGAGCTGGTCGGTGCTTTTCACAAATTGAAAAGAGAAGTCGGGAAGATCAATGCTTTTTTTGTGAAAGGAAGCTGCCTTGGCCAAGCCATACACCACGGGTGTGCAGATGTCCATGATTTTATTGTCACAAAGGGATTTTAGTATCACCTCGTAGCCGATGCCGTTGATATCACCATGGGTTATGCCGATAATATTATGTTGTTTGTTGTCTGCCATAGTAAAAGAATGTTATTTGTTCGCGTTAAAGGCCACTTCGTATTCTTCAAAACCTTCAATGATATCACCCACCTTCAGGTCGTTGCACCCATCTATATTTAAACCGCAGTCTTGTCCGGAGGTAACCTCCTTGACATCGTCTTTAAAGCGGCGCAGGGAACCGAGTTTGCCAGTATAGATGACGATTCCGTCGCGGATAAGGCGGATGCGGGTGCTTCGTTGCAGTTTGCCGTCGAGAACTATGCAGCCGGCAATGTTGCCCACTTTGGAGATGTGGAACACCTCTTTGATTTCAAGGTTGGCGACCACTTTTTCTCTGATTTCGGGCGTGTGCATACCGGCAATGGCATCTTTAATTTCATTGATGGCGGTGTAGATGATGGAGTAGGTGCGGATATCGATCTGTTCGGCTTCGGCCATCTTGCGGGCTCCAGCGGTAGGACGAACCTGGAAGGCCACAATCAAGGCATTAGAGGCGGTTGCCAGCATGACGTCAGTCTCGGTAACAGCACCCACCGATTTGTGGATGACGTTCACTTGCACCTGTTCGGTGGAGAGTTTCAGCAGCTCGCCGGAGAGAGCCTCCACTGAACCGTCCACATCACCCTTGACGATGATGTTGAGCTCCTTGAAGTCGCCGATGGCAATACGTCTGCCAATTTCATCGAGGGTGATATGTTTTTGGGTGCGCAGACCCATCTCACGGGCTAAGCGTGCACGTTTGGTGGCGATGTTACGGGCCTCCTGCTCGCTCTCGCATACCTTGAAGGCATCACCAGCTTGCGGGGCACCGTTCAGTCCCAGCATCAGCACAGGGGTTGCCGGACCGGCAGCCTTCACCGCTTGGTTACGCTCGTTGAACATAGCCTTTACCTTGCCGAAACAACTGCCTGCCAAAACGGGATCGCCAATGCGGAGTGTGCCGTTCTGCACCAGCACCTTGGCCACATAGCCACGACCCTTGTCTAAGGAAGACTCGATGACAGCCCCCACACCCGGACGGTTGGGGTTGGCCTTCAAATCCAACAACTCGGCCTCTAACAAAACCTTCTCTAACAGTTCTTTCACGTTGGTACCATGCTTGGCGTCTATCTCCTGGCACTGGTAGTTGCCACCCCAGTCTTCCACTAATATGTTCATGTTAGCCAACTCGGTGCGGATGCGCTCAGGGTCGGCATTGGGCTTGTCAATCTTGGTAATGGCGAATACCATCGGCACACCGGCAGCCTGGGCATGGTTGATGGCCTCTATCGTCTGAGGCATCACCGCATCGTCAGCAGCTACTACAATGATACACAAGTCAGTGATTTTGGCACCACGCGCACGCATAGCCGTGAAGGCTTCGTGACCAGGCGTATCCAAGAAGGTGATCTTACGCCCGTCAGACAAGCTGACCTCGTATGCACCAATGTGCTGTGTGATTCCACCCGCCTCGCCGGCAATAACGTTGGTTTTGCGTATATAGTCCAACAAAGAGGTTTTGCCATGATCCACATGTCCCATTACAGTAATGATAGGGTGGCGTGGTTGCAGATCCTCCTCGCTGTCTTGCTCTTGTGCTTCACTGTCTTCGGCGTCAGCACCGATGAATTCCACTTGGAATCCGAACTCCTCGGCCAATAGGGAGATAGTTTCAGCATCCAAACGCTGGTTGATGGATACGAACAAGCCGATGCTCATACAGGTGGAAATGATTTCAGTAACCTCCTTGTTCATCAAGGTGGCCAATTCATTGGCGGTTATGAACTCGGTAACCTTGAGGATATTCTGGTTTGCCAACTCCTGCAATTCCTGCTCCTCGATACGCTCGTGAATAAGCTGGCGTTTTTCCTTTCTGCGCTTGGCAGCCTTGGTCTTGCCAGTGGACTCTATGCGCATCTTCGTTTCCTTGATGCGGCGTTGGATGTCCTCCGGAGAAATCTCAATTTTTTCAGGCTCGGGCTTACCCTTTTTCTCATCTTTGCCTACGTTCTGTTTAAGACCGTTGTTGTTTTGCTTGATGATTCTTTTGCGTTTTTTCTTCTTTTTATCCTCGGCTGAAGTATGCTTCTCTTTGTCCTTTTTAGCATTGTCCTTGGGTTTCTCCACGGGCAACTCTATCTTACCCATAATCTTAGGTCCTTGGATCTTTTCCACGCGGGTTTCAATAAAGTTGTCGGGTTTCTCTTTTTCCTCTGGCTTGGACGGGGTTTCCATCTCTATCGCGGGAGGCTCCTCAATGGCTTCTTCCTTTTGTTGGGCTGGTTCAGCGGCCTTTGGGGTGTCCTTTTCCTTGTTGCCTTTCTTTTTTGGTTTCAGGGCATCGAGATCTATCTTGTCGATAATCTTCGGGCCTTCCAAAGGGGTCACTTTGGTTTCGACATGCTCCGGTTTGGCTGGTTCCGGTGCCGGGGCGGGCGTTTCAACAGCCTCCTCGACAACTGGTTTGGGCTCTTCCTTCTTTTTGGTACTGGTAGCGTCCAAGTCTATCTTGCCAAGAATCTTCGGACCAACCTTTGGTGCCTCTTTATCAACAGCCACAGGCTCTACATAGTTAACATTCTTGATGATGAGCGAACTCTCTTCGGGCTCGTCCGTTGCCTGCTCAACCTTCTCGGTCTTTGCTTTGGGCTCTTGTTTGGAAATGGCGCTATAGGTGCCAATGTCAATCTTGTCGGCCTCGGCCTTGACAATTTTTTCACCGGCAAACTCCTGCAGCAAAACCTCATACATCTCAGCCGAAAGCTTGGCGTTGATGTTGTCCTCAATCTCAAAATTTTTGCTTTTGAGGGTAGCAACGAGGGTTTCGCGTGAGACGTTGAATTCTGTGGCGGCTTTTCCTAAACGTGGTATTTTAACTTTTTCCTCTGGCATATTGATGGTTCTGATCTTGTATTTTTCGTGAATGATTAATTAATGTGCTGGTTGCAAATTTACTCGTTGATGTCAAATTCCTCCTTAATGGCTTCAATCATGGCATCTACCGTCTCCTCTTCCAGGTCGGTGCGTTTCACGAGTTCGTTGCGGTTAAGGGCAAGCACACTCTTGGCGGTGTCGCAGCCGATGTTGATGAAGGCATCGATGACCCACTGGTCGAACACATCTGCAAACTCGGTCAAAGGCACATCTTCCTCCTTGCTGATATCGTCTCTGTAAACCTCTATTTCATAGCCCAGGAGGCGGCTGGCCAGGCGGATGTTGTTGCCGCCCTTGCCAATGGTAAGAGACACCTGGTCGGGTTTCATATATACGTACACTTTCTTCTCTTCTTCGTCAATCTCTATAGAGGTGATTTTGGAGGGGCTGAGGCAGCGGGCGATGAGTAGCTCTTTGTTGGGGGTGTAGTTGATGATGTCGATACTCTCGTTGTGCAGTTCACGCACGATGCTGTGAATGCGGCTTCCCTTCATACCGACGCATGCGCCCACAGGATCAATGCGGTCATCGTAAGAAGACACCAGCACCTTAGCTCTCTCGCCAGGCACTCGCACCACATTCTTGATAGTGATAAGGCCGTCAGCAATCTCTGGAATCTCATTTTCCATGAGGCGCTCTAAAAAGACGGGTGACGTGCGTGACAAGATGATGCGCGGGGTAGTGGACTGGATCTCCACGCGAGCCACTACAGCCATGATGGAGTCGCCCTTCTTGTAATGGTCAGACGGAATCTGCTCCGATTTTGGCAGGATAAGCTCCACATGGTCCTCATCATACACCAGAATCTCTTTTCTCCAAATCTGGTTCACTTCGCCGGTGATGATTTCGCCAATGCGCTTTTCGTACTTATTGTAGATGACATCCTTCTCATATTCCATAATTTTGGTGCTCAGGTTCTGGCGTAAAGCCAAAATCTCGCGTCTCTGAAAGTCGGAAAGTAGAATGTTCTCCACCACTTCCTCCCCGATCTCAAAGTCAGGCTCTATCTTGATGGCATCCGTCAAGGCTATCTGGTTGGCTTCATCCTCAACCTGGCCGTCTTCCACAATTTCTCGGATATGCTGGATCTCCAAATCGCCACGGTCCACGTTGACAATCACGTCAAACTTGGCATCCTGTCCGTACTTTTTGGTCAGCGCGCTGAGAAACACATCTTTCAGTATGCGCATCAATGTTTCACGATCGATACTCTTGGATTCCTTAAATTCAGCAAAGGTGTCGATAAGATTTACGTGTTCTTCCATTGTTTTAATCTCTTTTTATTGTTATATTTAATTTTTCTGAACTAATAATAAAAAGAACCCCCACGAAAGTGAGAGTTCCCTTCTGTTGAGCTAGCAGGATTCGAACCTACACAGGCAGAACCAAAATCTGTAGTGCTACCGTTACACCATAGCTCAATGCCCTTCATCAATTGAGGCCGCAAAAATACATTTTTTTTGAATACGTTGACACAAAGAAATTTTTTTTTTAATTGTACGCATATATTGAAAAAAATGTATTTTTGCATGCTCATTCAAGCACGGCCCCTTAGCTCAACTGAATAGAGTATTTGACTACGGATCAAAAGGTTGCAGGTTTGAATCCTGCAGGGGTCACCAAACGAAAAAAGGATGTTTCTTTATGAAACATCCTTTTTTTCGTTCTTTTAGCCATCCTTATTCCGAAATGTTTTCGGGTTCTGTAACCGTTTTTGTCGGCATTTCGGGAGCCTCGATCTCTATTTTTGCGATTGTTTCTTCCAATTCTTCTGGACGCTCGTCCACCTCATAACGTATCTTTTCATAAAAATGGTAAGTGGACATATATATATAAGGTATCACGAAAAAGAGTCCGATGCCGAAGGTCAGGAAGGAGAGCAGAATCCAGCCGAGAAAGGAGAGGAACATCACGAAGAGGTCAGCTTTGTATCCCATCATCATTATACGACTATACTCCAAGACCTCTTTGATGGAAAATTCCGGATGGTCGTTCACAATAAAAGGCCACATGGCGTAGGCTAAGGACAGGATGATACCCGGCACAATGAGGAGCATGGTGCCAAAACTGATGATGATGTTCATCAGCAGCACGAGCCCTAACAGAAACCAGAATCGTTTGTAACCGGCAAAGAGCAGGGCGGGGTCGGCCACATCATCTTCCCGGGCTGACTCGATGTGCGCTTTGTAATAACCGTATCCTAACGGCAATGCACACAGGGAGAGGCATAGAAAAACGATATACACTATGGCGTACCCTGGGCTGTAGTGGCCTTTTTGCACCCCTTGCAAGAGCGTGGACTGCACCAAATAGAACCCTCCCGTCAACAATCCAGAAACAAGAAGATAAATCAAGGTGATACCTGCAAAAGACCACCATTTTCCTTTCAACGACGTTTTGGCCGCTCGTTTAATGTCTGTAATGTTCATAAATGTATTATATAATAGGTATTCATTTTTGTAACGGCAAATGTACAAATTAATCTTAAAAAAAAAAACAACGAGACCCAATAGATTTATCCATTAATTATGTAGTTTTGCTTTCCAATGGAAAAAGGTAGCCACTATAGAATAATGCCCCATAATTCACAATTTGCACAGGCAGGGAACGAACTTTACCGAAGCTGTCCAGACAATAGTCGGGGCTGCTTGATGTCGTTTTTTATGCTGTTGCTGATAGCGATGCCCTTTTACGGTGTAATTACGGCTGGCGACTGGGAATCGTTATGGGCATTGCTGCTTTGGTCACCCGTTTTGTTGATTTTATTGGATGAAGTTTTATGGGGTGTGTCGGGAGAGGAGTCGGCGGTGTTGGACGGTAAATATCTGATCGTTTATCGGGCGCATCGGATTTTCAAGCGGAGGAAAAGGATCGCTTTGAGCAAGATTGTATCCATTCAGCCGTATGAGTCGTCGGCGATTCACACGCTCGTGAGTTGGGGTCTTCCGACCCAATACACTTTGAGTCTTTCATGTACAAACCGTCTTTTCCAGTATAAATTTGGGGAGGGTTTGTCAAATTCAGAGCGGGAGGAGGTGATCCGACTCGTGGTTGAGGCTGTGAAACGCGATGCGGCCAGCACTCAGGAGTGGCAGGAGGAAAAACCGTTTGATTCTTAAACAAATAATAGAGGAACTAAGAATGTAAGAAGTAATAGATACCTCTTGATGGTCTTAGTTCCTCCATTATACCATAAGTCAACAGAGATTGCCTTTTTATTTCAGGTGCGTATCAAACCAGTTGAGGAAATTGCGGTGCCAAAGCAGGCTGTTTTGCGGTTTGAGCACCCAGTGGGTTTCATCGGGGAAGTAGAGGTAGCGGGCATCCAAGCCTCTCAGTTTGGCGGCGTTATAGGCGGCCATGCCTTGAGAAGCCACGATGCGGAAGTCGAATTCGCTGTGGATGACACAGATAGGAGTATTCCACTTATCCACGAAGCGATGGGGTGAGAAGGTATAGCTTTTTTGTGCCCGGGCATTGTTCTTATCCCAGTAGGGTCCGCCGATGTCCCAGTTTTCGAACCAGAGTTCTTCGGTTTCGAGGTATTGTTGTTCGAAATTGAACATTCCGTTGTGGGCGAGCAGGGCTTTAAAGCGTCGGCCATCCTGGTAGCCTTTGGCTTCGTAGTTATGTCCAGCGAGCCAGTAGATGCTGAAGCCGCCGAAGCTGGCGCCGCAGGCGCCTAACCGCTCCTTGTCAATCTGCTTCACACTGTCCGTAAAGAAGTCAGCTGCCCGCAGATAGTCCTGCATACAGAGTCCGCCGTAGTCACCGCTAATTTCTTCGCACCACTCCGTGCCGAATCCGATAGTGCCCCGGCGGTTGGGTGCGATGATGAAGTAGCCTCCCCCGCTCATGACCATGAAGTTCCAACGGGTGCTCCAGAACTGGCTCACCATCGACTGGGGACCGCCTTCGCAGTAGAGTAGCGCAGGGTATGTCTTCATGCTGTCATAGTCGTATGGATATATCAGCCAAGTGAGCATTTTCTTGCCGTCCACGGTGGTGATCCAATGCTCCTCCACCTTGCCCATGCGCACTTGTGAGAGAACATCGTCGTTGATGGCCGACACTTTCGTGCCATTGGCTTTGATGTCACTAAGGTTATATACATAAATCTCGGAAGGATATTGCATGGAGACTTGGTCGGCATAGAGTTTTCCATTCACTAATTCAAAGCTGTGGATATCGTGGTAACCATGCGAGACCTGGCGGAAGGTACGTTGCTCGCGATTGTAGGCAAAAATCTCGTCCATGCCGAGATAGTTGACCACTCCGAGGATTTCTTTGTCATCATCGGTCCAGCTGATGCCCGTGAAGTTGAAGTCGAAGTTCTCCGACATGTCCTGATGTTCTCCTGTAGAGAGGTTCAAGACCATAAGGCGCAGTTTGTCGCTCTCGCAGCCGTCGCGCTCCATGCTCTCCCAAGCAAGGTATTTGCCATCGTGACTGAAGACGGGGTTCTGGTCGTAGCCCAAGATGTCCTCACTGACATTCTGGGTGGTCTTCTTTTCAATATCATACAGGAAGATGTCGCTGTTGGTGGAGAGCGCATAGTCGGTTCCGGTCTTTTTGCGACAGGTGTAGGCGATGGTTTTGCTGTCGGGGCTATAGTTGTACTGCTCCACGCCACCCCATGGGCGCATAGGGCACTCAAAGGTGCTGTCGATGAGGCAAACGGCATGCTCTACATCCACTTTGTTGCCGTCAAAGTCGGCGAGGAAAATCTGGGGATACTCATCTACCCAGTTGTCCCAGTGGCGGTACATCAGATCTTCGTTGATGCGGCCAGTGGTTTTGTCAAGACCTGCATAGAGATTTTCCAGATGGTTGGGGCGCACTACGGGTTTGGTGGCGATGAAGACGATAGACTTGCCGTCGGGGGCGAGTTTGAAGCCCTCCGTGCCGTTTTCGAAGGAGGCGATAGTCGTTTCGCGGCCGTCCTTCAGGGCTATGGAAAGTATGTCGTTGTCGCGGCAGAAGAGCAGGGTCTCATTGTCCTGCCATACGAGATTGAACTCGCTGGCCGCAGTGGTGGTGAGCTGCTTGGCCTTACCGCCCTTGCTCGGAATCAAGTAAATCTCGGCATTTCCCTTGTTCTCCTCCATGTCGTAGTAGGTGACCGTGTAGGCAATTTGCTTGCCGTCAGGCGAGACGGTTTTTTCGCCCATCTTGCCCAGCGCCCACATCACCTCCGGGGTGAATCGGCCGTCCTGGACCTGTATTTCGGGTTTGCCAATGATTTTTCCATCGGCTGTCTCTTGTTTTTTGTTGCAGGCACAAATCAGTGTCAGCAAAGCAATTGCGAAAAATATCTTCTTCATAATGGTGTATAACTTGATTTTCGATTTTTGAAGATGCAAAACTAAAAAATAATTTTTAAGAAGAAATAAGAAGCTTAGGGGTGCTTCCATTATTTTTCAAAATCAGCCCAATTTGTTTTGGCAATATTACGGGCCATCTGTTTTGAAAAATTAGAATAGTGTTGGTTCCCAGGCGTGGTGCCCTTGAATTTTGGCGTTGGCTTTTGCCTCCAAATTGAGGAGTTTGATTTTACGGGAGATATCCCAGCGGTAGCCTCCGAGGGTGCCGTTGGTGCGGACCACCCGGTGGCATGGCACGATACACATCACGGGATTGGCCCCCACGGCCTGTCCTACCGGGCGGGCCGACTTGGGTCTTTGAATGCGGTTGGCGATGAGCTGATAAGTGGTTACCATACCGGTGGGGATGGACAGCAGGTCGCGCCACACGGCTATCTGGAAGGGGGTACCATAGAGGTGCAGGCAAAGACTGGGTACCTTGTCGTAGCGATGGCGAAGCAGCAATAAGGCCTTTTTGTGGAGCGAGACGGTGCGTTGGCGGAACCGGGCCTTTGGAAAATGTCTCTTTAGGTTTTTTTCAGGCTCCCACTTCATGGCAGCGGGCATCAGAAAACAGATACCCTTGGGTGTGGAGGCAATTAACACCCGTCCAAACGGGGCTGTTTGGATGCTATAGGTGATGGTGAGAGGTTTCTTCTTGTCTGAAAACTCCTCGCGCGACATTGGTTCTATCCAGATACGGCAATGTTTTATATTATTCATCATCAAGTGAATTTGACGGCAAATATAAAAAAAATGCAAACCAGAGACCATTTAAAATGCTATCTTTGCGCCCTCAAACAATAATACAATGGAAGAGCAGAAACAATATGTCCGTCCCTCATGGGATGAGTACTTTATGGAGATTGCGGATACGGTGAGCAAGCGTGCCACCTGTGACCGCGGGCGCAGCGGGTGTGTGATTGTGCGCGACCGCCAGATATTAGTCACTGGCTATGTGGGCTCCCCCAAGGGATTGCCCCATTGCGATGAGGTGGGACACCAGCTCAAGCAGACCATCCACGAGGATGGCACAGTAACCCAGCATTGCGTGCGCACCGTGCACGCTGAGCAGAACGCCATCTGTCAAGCCGCCAAGCTGGGCATCTCCTTGGATGGTGCCACGCTCTACTGCCGCATGACCCCCTGCCGCGTGTGTGCCATGCTCATCATCAATTGTGGTATCCGCCGCGTGGTGTGCGCTAATAAATATCACGCCGGCACCGAGTCTGAAGAAATGTTCAAACAGGCCGGTGTGCAGCTGGAATTTTTTTCTAACGAGGTTCTACAATACAAAAACCAGTAAATAATGTCCACTTTTTTATGGGAATCCATTGCTTTTGGCCCGATTCATAGTCGGCGTTTAGGCCATTCGCTGGGCATCAATCTGCTGCCGACGGATGTCAAGATATGCTCCTTTAACTGCTTGTACTGCGAGTGTGGCTGGACATTGGAGAAGTCGCTCACGGCCCGTGAGTACTATTCCGTGGATACTGTGATGCAAGCCATTGAGCATAAGCTTCAAAGTGTAAAGGAAGAGGGCAGGGAGGTGGATAGCATTACCTTTTCTGGAAACGGCGAGCCCACACTGCATCCCCACTTCGACCAAATCATTGACCGTCTGCTCGTGCTCCGTGACCAGTATTACCCACAAGCAGTCATCTCCTGTCTATCGAATGCCACACAACTCTTGCGACCAGAGGTTTGTGCCGCCTTGAAAAGGATCGAAAACCCCTTGTTGAAGTTAGATGCCGGCACTCAAGAAATGCTCAACATCATCAATGATCCCATTGTGCCAGTGGATATTGAGGCTGTAACCTGCGAGCTTTGCTCTTTTGAGGGTAATTTGGTGATACAGTCTATGTTCTTGAGTGGGGAAAAGGACGGACTCCCCTTCGACAACAGCCAGGAACCGAATATTTCCGCTTGGATAGATCGAATCCGGCAGATCAAGCCTCGCAAGGTGATGATCTATTCGCTCGATCGCGAGACCCCTGCCATGCAGCTGCACCAATTTTCTAAAGAGCAGTTGGAAGCCATTGCTGACAAGGTGCGCGCACTCGATATCAAGACGGATACCTTCTGAGCATGTTCTCCCTGATTGACCATATTGTGCATTATGACCGCTGGGCCGTGTGGTTCATCAGTCAACAGCATACGCCTTGGTTGGATCAGCTGATGTATAACATTTCCACTTTTTCCTTTTGGTTGCCACTTTATCTGACTATTGCGGTTTTGCTTTATATGATGTATGGTAAAAAATGCTTTAGGATGTTTATGGCGATAGGACTGGTTTTGGGGTTGGTGAGTATTCTTGGAAGCGAGATCATCAAACCCATAGTCGGGCGCCCTCGCCCGACTTATTGCTCTAAGTTGCGGCCGATGTTGAATTTGGTTGTGAAACCCAATGGGCATCTGTATTTTGGTGGGCACGACAGTTATCCTTCAGGGCATGCTGCCAATGCTTTCGCTCTAATCATGCTCTCTTTTTACTATTTGAAGCAGAAAATGGTGGCAAAGCGGTTCTTTTTGGCCTTTGGCATACTGTATGTATTGACGGTTTCTTTCTCACGCATCTATCTTTGCGTGCATTTTCCCACCGATATTGTGGGCGGGTGGTTGTTGGCCGGTATAGTAGTCGCCTGCGTCATCCAGGGTGAGCGACGCGCGGGCGTTCCCGGTGCGATGTGGTAAGTTATTGGAGAGCCCTTTCGCTTGTTTTGCTTATTGTATTTTTTCGGAGAAGTGGTAGTTTCCACTGCCTAAGTTCATTTTCTTGTACCCTGACGCACAGGGCACCCACACTTCAGCGGAGGTGTTGGCAGGGATTTGAATGTCCCATTCCATTCGTTTGCCCCGGCGTTGCCAAGAACTCTTGATTTCACCTGACACGGAGTTGTAGGAGCATTTTACTGTGTTAAGGCCTTTTACAAGATAGGGCGTGAGTTGGATTTTGCTATAGCCGGGCTCTAACGCGCGGATGCCGCCGAGATATTCGTATTCCCAAAGGATAAGGTCACCGAGGAGCATTACATGGTTACCGGAGTTCATATACGGTGCGGCCGTGTTGCCGTTCCAGAGTTCCCAGATGGTGGAGGCGCCGTTGCGAGCCATGTAGCCCCAGCTCGGATAGGTGTCGTTGGAGGCAATCTTGAATGCCAGGTCGCCGCGTCCGAAATCCGTGAGCGTGCGCATCAGTTGTTGGATGCCAACCACCCCCGTGGAGACGTGCCCGCCAAATTCGTTTACGGTTTTGTCGATGATGTTGCCGAAAACCTTTTCCTCCATTTCCTTCGGCACCATACCAAAGGCTAAAGGCAGGATGTTGGCAGTAACGGTGCCGTTGTCATAGCGCCCAGTTTCCCTGTCAAGGTACTTGTCGTTGTAAGCGTGTGTGATGAACATAATGTCGTTCCGGAACAATGAAGCATCATCGGTTTTGCCCAGCAGATCAGCGAACTTAGCCATCTTGTCTGCCAAGTAGCAGTAGAATGGCGTGGAGATGACGGCTGCTTTGGTCATGCGGGAGGGATCTTTGGCGTGTACCAAACCGAGCGACTCGGGGGGCATGCACCAGTCACCGTAGCAGTCTCGGGTGAGGATACCGTCCACGAGGTAGCTTTGCTTCATGTGGAAAATCCAGCGTTTCATGGCATCATAGTGCAGGCGGATGGGCTCAAAGTCGCCGAAGCGCGTGTAAAGCATGTCGGCAACGGTGATAAACGCGCCGGGCCAGGTCATATTGTCGGTGTAATGTCGCCAATAGTTAGGCCATACATCACATAGCGATCCGCTGTACCATTGGCTGTCTTCGCCATCGACAAGCCATTTGGCGTAGAGACGGTGGTTGTTGAAGATGTAAGACTCGCCGTAGTTGCCTGTGGTACGGTCTCCAGTCCAACCCATGCGCTCGTCACGCTGCGGGCAATCAGTGGGCATACTGCGGTAATTGCCCCGGATACCCCAGTAGGCGTTGTGATAGACGGTGTTGATGACTTGGTCGGAAGTTTCGAAATGCCCCGTGACAGGCATCTCATCGTATAAAACCATTCCGAGGAAGTTGCTGGGTTCAGGAGGGTTCCTCAAGCCACTGATTTCCACATAGCGGAAACCGTGGTATATAAAGGTGGGGTGCCAACAGAACGTGTCACCTGACCCCACAATATAGCGGTCGGTGAAGCCTGCGCCGCGGAGATTTTCGGTGTAGAGGGTGCTGTCGGGGTTGAGGGACTCAGCAAAGCGAAGCATGATAGTGTCGCCGATAAGCTGCCCATGAAGTTGCATGTTCAGGTAACCCACCATGTTCTGTCCCATGTCGAGGATCCATTTGTTGCCTTTGCGAAACAGGGAGATAGGCTGCAGTAAGTCTTGTACTTTAAGGTTGGGGTTTGATTGAGGTTCCAGTTTGCCCTCGGGCGGGTGCACAGTAAAGACGGGGATCCACTTGGTGTCGTCGTATCCTGCGGAGGTCCAGTTGCCAAGTTCGAGGCGGGCATCGTAGGTTTCGCCGTCAAACTCGTTGAGGGTGCGGATGGGCCCTTGGTTGGTGATCTTCCAGCTGTCATTGCTGACAATGCGTTCGGTGGTGCCGTCTTGGTAGGTCACCTCCAGCTGGAGAATCATGCGCGGCCGGCCGTAGTGCATCACATGTGTTTCGCCGCCCCACTCGTTCTCTCCCCGGTTGTAGCGCATGGCAAAGTAGCGGCCGGCCGCAAGGATAATGCCGATGGCGTTGTCACCCTTGTGCAGTTGGCTGGTCACATCGTATGCGTTGAAATACACCCTCTTTCGATAATCGGAAAGAGCAGGCTTGAAAATCTCCTCTTGGGCGATTTCCGTTCCGTTGAGAAAGGCACTGTACTGGCCAAGACCGCAGACATAAAGCCGTGCCTCCCGGACATCGTCGCGCAGCTGGAACTCTTTGCGGATGTAGCGCGCCGCAATGCGGGTCTTGCGCACTAAGCTGTCATCGTCAAACTCATGGCCGATCCAAAGCGCGCTCCAGTCTTCGGGGTCCAGCAGACTGATTTCGAAGTTCTGCACCGGACTCTCTGTCTCCATGTGTTTGGTTTTGGATCCTTTCTTGTCGTTGGCCTCCGATGTGGCATCCTCATAGGTGACAGCGGTCACAATCTTCCAATAAGCCTTGTCGCGACTATGCAGCTGTTTGCCTTGATATGGGATGTAAAGCATCTGGTTGGAGGCAATTGTCTTGGAGTCCCAAAGATCCCCGATGTTGTTGCGGGCGTTCTCCATAGTAGAAGCTACAATGATACGGTAACTGGTCTGCATGACATTTTGGTATGGACCATCGACGTCGTATTTCCAGCTGAAGCGTGGCTGGTTGGTGGCCAATGGCTGGGTGCCGTCCTGCATCTCCACCGTGGGACTTCCGATTCGGATGTTTTGTCCCTGAATGCTGAAAGATACTAAAAGGAAGAGTAGTAGAAAACTAAAAGAAAGAAGCCTCATTTTTGCGATTATTTGATGACAGTTAAGTGAAAGCGTGGTAGTGTTTCACCCAGTGTGTCTGAGTTGGGTTTTCGATGAACTTTATAGCCGTGCAAAAATAGTCTTTTTTTCGGTTCATTCGACAGCAGGCCGCGGTCAGCTGTCGAATGGCGGTTTTTCAGCGGGGGAAGGCGTACCGTTGTCGCACAGCCAAGCTCTCATCAAGGAGAGTTTTAGGAGATGCGCAAAAAGGTCGGCCGAGAAGGTAAACAGCATGACCGCCCCACAGCTCCACGCCAGTAAATAGACCGGCGCGTCTATACGATTGTTGGGATATTGCACTACATACACCGACATGAACACAGTCAGCGCAACCGCAAATAGGCATGCTAAGGGGAAGTTCCCGAACACATGCCAGAAATTGTGGATGAAGTTTTTGATTTTTTGCTTTTTATCCATAATGGTTTGGGTTTGTTCAGGTGATAGATATTTTCACTCAAAGGTGGCTAAGAGACAAAATATTGGTTAATAGGTTGAGAATCCCCGTTTTTTCCTATCTTTGCCGCTGCAATTTTTAATACCCAATTCATTAGAAACAGTAACCATTTTTACTCATAACATGTTAAAAAAAATTCTTACCCCCCTGTTTTTAGTATTGTGCCTGAGCATAGGAAGCTCCTACGCCCAAAACGAGATCATTGATTTGGAAGGCTATTTCCAAGGCAAGTATCTGACGGATAGAATTTATGGCCTGAGTTGGCAGCCTGGCACCGACAACTACGCCTATATTGATGATGATTTCAACATCAAACTGGTCAATGCCAAAACCGGGAAAGAGACCCTTTATCTCTCCAGCGACAAACTGGCGGAAGAGAATATCAAGAAGGTGCGCAGCTTCCAATGGGTGGATGCCAACACCCTCTACTTTCCCCGCAACCAACGGCTCGTAACCGTCTACAAAAACGGACTCTCTGCTTACACCTTCTCCGATGTGGACATGGAGGAGGTCATCGACCAGTCGGTGAAGCACAAACTCTTCATTATCAAGAATGACCAAGGTGTCTTCGTGGAGAGTGTGAAGAACAACTACCAACCCATCTTGCTCTGTCCCGACACGGGGAAAGACATTACCTTCGGCGAGAGTGTCCACCGCAGCGAGTGGGGCATCAACGAGGGCCAGTACATTTCCCCCAACGGCAACTACATCGCTTTCTACCGTATGGATGAGAGCATGGTGGAGGACTATCCGCTCGTCAACACGGGCACACCCATCGCCACCGTAGAGTACATGAAATACCCCATGGCGGGCCGCAATTCCCATAAGGTCACCCTCGGCATCTATGACGTGCCTAAATCGTCTGCCCAAGGCAAGTCTGTCTATCATTACATCCAAACCGACCCCGCCGATGGCGAGTTCTTGACCAACGTCACATTCTCCCCCGATGAGCGATATATTTTCATCACTCATCTCAACCGCGCCCAGAATCACAGCAAACTGATCCAATACGACCTACAGAGCGGACGTAAGCTGAAGGTGCTCATCGAGGAAACCGACAGCCGCTATGTGGAACCGCTCCAGCGCATCATCTTCCTCAAAAACGACCGCTTCCTCTACTTCAGCGACCGCGACGGCTGGAGACATCTCTACCTGTACGACATGAACGGCAACCTCATCAAGAAGGTGACGGAAGGCCGCTACGACATCGTGGACTTCTACGGCCTGGATGCCAAGGAGGAGAACCTCTACTTCACCGCCCCGTTGGAGAAACCCGTCAACCAGTATGTCTGCAAAGTCAACCTTAAGAGCGGTGTGCTGACCCGTCTGGGTACCGCCGACGGTGTTCATTACCCCATCTTCAGCGACAGCAAGAACTACTTCATAGACTACTTCACTAATGTGACCACCCCACGCGTCATCTCACTGGTCAGCAACCAGGGCAAGACGATGAAAGTGCTGAAGACCTCCAAGAACCCGTATGCCGACTGTGCGATGGGCGAGACCAAGATCTTCCCGATCATCAACAAGCACGGCGACTCCCTCTGGTGCCGCCTCATCACGCCGCCCAACATGGACAAGAGCAAGAAATATCCGGTGTTTCTCTATGTGTATGGTGGCCCCCATTCCCAATTAGTGACCAATAGTTTCACTTCTGGCGGTGTTTTCTTAGAGTATATGGCACAGAAAGGCTACATTGTCTTCACCTTGGACAACCGCGGCACCTCCTGTCGGGGCGCAGAGTTTGAGAAATGCATCCATCGTCAGTTGGGCAAACTGGAGATGGAAGACCAGATGTGCGGAGTCGAGTACCTGAAGAGCCTGCCCTATGTGGATGCCAACCGTATCGGTTTGGACGGCTGGAGCTTTGGCGGCTTTATGACTTTGTCGCTTATCACCGAGCATCCCGAGACCTTCAAGGCGGCCTCCTGCGGCGGTCCGGTGGTCAATTGGGCCTGGTACGAGGTCATGTATGGAGAGCGCTACATGGACACGCCCGAGGAGAACCCGGAGGGCTATGCCGCCGCCAACATCATCTCCAAGATCAAAAACGTACAGTGCCCCCTGTTAGTGATGCACGGTTGCCAAGACCACACGGTCGTTTGGCAGCACACCCTGGAGCTCATGCGCCAGGCCGTGACTGACGGCATCGAAGTGGAATACTTCCCCTACACCATCTATGACCACAACGTCATCGGCCCCGAGCGCGTGCACCTGTGGCACAAGATCGAGCGTTTCCACAACCAGAACCTGAAGGGCGAATAGCGGATGAAGCGGCTCTTTGTGGCAGTCAAAGTCACGCTGGATCCAGAGGTGCGGCAGACTATCGAGGACTTGCATCACGCCCTGCGGCACCACACCATCACGTGGGTCAAGCAGGATGTGTGCCATCTGACGTTGCGCTTCATCGGCGCCACGCCCGATAGTCGCATCCCCCAGATCCGGAAGGCATTGCAGCGGGTCTGCGACCAGAACCAGCCCTTCACAATGACCCTCAACAAACACGGCGTCTTCGGCTCGCACTATGAGCCTCGAGTGCTGTGGTTGGGCTTTGAAAAGTTCGGGTCTTTTGAGAAGATGGTCCGCGATATGGAACCCCTGTTGCAAGAGGCCGGCGTGGAGCCCTACTATGGCAACATTGTGCCGCACATCACCCTCGGACGTGTCAAGAAGGTGGTGGACAAGCGCCGTTTTTGGGAGCAATATGAGCAGACCATGGGCACCCTCTGCCAGGAAATACACATCCGCGAAATCACCCTCTACCAGAGCATCCTGCACGAAGAGGGCCCCGAGTACATCCCATTAGCCACGTTCCCGCTAAACTCGCAGAAAAACGCAGATAAGATAATCTATGATTCAAAGGGATAATTCTCAAATAATATTTGCTAAATCAGCAAATTCTAAACAATAATCACATCAGCAGTAATGGTATAAGTTCAACTTGGAAAGTTATAAAAGCGGGTAAACAAACAAGCCCGCCGAT
>CALDIA010000181.1 GCA_937901455.1 uncultured Bacteroidales bacterium
TATTATATTAACATTATTATTATCATCATTTTTTTTCAATAAATTATCTTTTATATCATTACTATTATTGATTACAGTATTTGTATTATTATTAATATCTTTCATTTCAATTGTTTGTTCTTTTTTTATTTTAATAAGTTTTTCTTTTCTTTTTGATAATATACTTTCCATAATTTTATATTTATCAAAATTTTCGGAATATAATTTAGGAAATACAAAAGTAAATCCGTTTAAAATTGCCATACAAAGAGAAAATATATTTGCTAAACAATCTATAAAAGAATTAGCTTTTCTTTTATAATCATCATATAAAAACGTATTTGTATTTGCTGAACAACGTGACGGTGTCATCCAATCTGTTGCGTTGGAGCTGCTCGGCAAGGCCCACGAACTGGCCGGTGTGCTGAACGAGAAAGTGGTGGCGGTCCTTCCTGGACACAACATCACCAAGCACGCCCAAATGCTTATCGAATATGGTGCCGATGAAGTCATCTGCATCGACGAGCCCGAATTGAAAGACTATCTTACAGAACAATATGCGCAGACCATCTGTCAGGTGGTGGAGAAGTTCAGTCCCAGCATCCTGATGATCGGTGCCACGACCATCGGCCGTGACCTCGGTCCGCGCCTGGCTGCCCGCCTCACCACCGGCCTCACTGCCGACTGCACCCGCTTGGAGATTTCCGAAGAGGGTGAGCTGATGATGACCCGTCCGGCTTTCGGTGGCAACCTGATGGCCACGATCATGTGCACGGAGCACCGTCCGCAGATGTCCACCGTGCGCCCCGGCGTGATGCAGAAGATGCCTCGCGACCCTGAGCGCAAGGGCAACGTCATCACTTTCAAGCCCACCTTTGACAAGAGCAAGTTTCTCGTCCGCATGGTGGAGAATGTGAAGGTTGACAAGGGCAAAATTGACATCACAGAGGCCAAGGTACTCGTCTCCGGCGGACGCGGCGTAGGCTGCAAGGAAGGCTTTGAAAAACTGCAAGCCCTCGCCGATGTGTTCCCGAACGCGGAAGTTTCCTCTTCCCGCGCCATGGTGGATGCCGGCATTATTGACCACGACCGTCAGGTGGGTCAGACTGGCAAGACCGTGCGCCCGGATCTCTATTTCGCCCTCGGTATCTCCGGCGCCATCCAGCACCTCGCTGGCATGGAAGAGTCCGATTTCATTATCGCGGTCAACAAAGACAAGTTCGCCCCTATCTTCACGGTTTCCGATCTGGGCATCGTGGGTGACTTGAACAAGATCGTTCCGCTGTTGACCACGAGATTGGCCGCCGAAATCGAGAAGAAATAATAACGAACAATTCCCGCTGTAGAGACGTGCCATGGCGCGTCTCTACAATTGTGTATAGAATGTAAATTGATGATTGAGGTCAAAGACATCGAAAAATCCTACGGAAGTCTGAAGGTACTGAAGAAAATCTCCTTGTCAATAGGGGACAATCAGGTTGTGACGATCGTAGGCCCATCCGGCGCTGGCAAATCAACATTGCTGCACATCATCGGCACGCTCGACCGCGCCGACAAAGGGAGCATCTTGATAAAGGGTACTGATATCAGTAAGTTGTCGGACAATGCCTTGTCTGATTTCCGCAACCACCATATCGGCTTTGTCTTCCAGTTCCACCATTTGCTGCCCGAGTTCACGGCCGCTGAGAACGTTGCTCTGCCAGCCATGATTGCGGGACACTCCCGTAAGGAGGCGCTGAAGAAAGCTGAGGAACTGCTCGACTTTCTGCATCTCAAGGAGCGGATCACCCACAAGCCCTCGGAACTGTCTGGGGGCGAGCAGCAGCGGGTGGCCGTTGCCCGCGCCCTCGTCAACAAACCCGAAATCATCCTCGCCGATGAGCCCTCCGGCAACCTCGATACCGACAATGCCCGCAAACTGCATCAGCTTTTTTTTGAATTGCGCGACCAATTCCATCAAACCTTCGTCATCGTTACCCATAACCAAGAATTGGCCAACCTGTCGGATTGCAAAATACAACTGCAAGACGGCTGTCTAATTTCGTAACCAAAAACCTCCAAACAATGAAACCCTCTTACAAACATTTCATCAACGTATCCTTAATATGCATCGCTATGGTGCTCTCAAGCTGTGGCCTCTCCAAAGTGGTCAACCTGCTTCGTTGCTCCTTCGATATGGACGGCATCACCGACATCACTTGGGCGGGCGTCAACCTGAGCAACATCAGCAGCGTCAGCGATCTCTCAATCAACGACCTCAAGTCGGCCGCCGCCGCTATAAAAGCCCGCGACTTCCATGTGGGTTGCAATGTCAAGGTCAATGTCAAGAACAGTACACCGCGTGATGCCAAGATGATAGCCTACGACTATGAACTGCTCATTGACGATGCTTCCGTGGCCACTGGCTCCACCGACAACCAGTCGTTCATCATCCGGCCCAATACCACCACGCCTATCAAGGTGCCTATCGCCATCGACCTCGTCAAAATCTTCAAAAACCAGGAAGGCGAACTGAACAGTCTCGTGAAGTTTGCCCGCAATCTGAAAGACTATGGCAATGGCGACCCTTCCAACGTGAAGATCAAGTTCTCCCCAAAATTCAACGTGGGCAAGAACGTACAAAAATTCCCGCCATTCGTACTCAGCAAAACGGTTGGCAACAAAGAGTAATTTTCAAACCAATTATTAACAATATCATGATCCAAAGAATACAATCCCTGTTTTTGTTAATAGGTATCGTCATACCTATCGTCATCATTTGCATGCCCCTCGGCATTTGCGATACGGCTAATGCACAATATATATATAATTGTCTTTGCTTGAAAATGAATACTGCTGATGGAGATGCGGTGCTCCGTCTCTACTACATAGCATTCTGCTATGCCGTGTGCGCTATTCTGTGTGCGGTGGCCCTTTTCTCTTTCAAAAACAGAGTTCGCCAAACCAACATCATATCCATCACCATGATTGTCTATCTTGTCGCCCTGCTGCTCACACTGTGGATCTGTCCGGATATCATCATCAAGAAATTCTTCTCCATCCGTGGCGAGGCGTTCACGTTCTACTTCTCCAACCAATGGCTTTTGATTGTCCTGATTTTTGTGGAGGCGCTTTCCCTTTACCTGGCCAACAGGTTCATAAAGAAAGATGAAGCGTTGGTGAGAAGTGCTGACCGCCTACGATAGTGTTTTCGACTCATGCGTTTGGACAAATTTCTTGTGGATAGCGGCCACTTCACCTCGCGCGAGAAGGCCCAGACCGCCATCAAGCACCAAACGGTGAAGGTGAACGGCCTGATTGTCACAAAATCATCTATGGATATCACCGACCCCACGTCTGTAGAGGTGATTGACATATACAATAAATATGTCAGCATGGGTGGACTGAAGTTGGAAAAAGCGATTGAGGTTTTCGGTCTGGATTTGTCAGGATATCGGATTTTGGACATTGGGGCCTCCACGGGTGGTTTTACGGATTGTGCCCTCCAGCATGGGGCTGCATGCGTGACCGCTGTTGATGTTGGAACTCGACAGTTGGTAGAGAGTCTTAAAAACGACGGCCGGGTGCTCTCCATCGAGAACAAAGATTTTAGGGAACTCACCCTTGAGGAGGCGGGCAATGCACTTTTCGACATGATAGTTTCTGATGTCTCTTTCATCTCGCTGGCTTACATTCTGCCTTATTGCCGGCCATTCTTGAAAGAAGAAGGCTCAATGGTCATGCTCATCAAGCCCCAGTTTGAAGCAGGCCCTTCGTTTCTCAATAAGAATGGTATCGTCAAAGATGAAAAAGGGTATAAAATCGCTATTCAAAAGGTTGTGAACGAAGCTCTGACCCAGCATTTCTATCTGAACAACCTCACCGTATCCACCTTGGCAGATGCACACAAAAATGTGGAATTCCTAGCTCTCTTTTCATTAACAGACAATGGGTACAGACTGAATCTTAACCAAATCTGCGAAGAAGTAAAGATTCTCAAGAAATCACTATAATGAATGTACCCGACAACAATATACAAGCATTTCTCCATGCCTTAGTCACGCACAACAACCGTGAATGGTTCAAGGCAAACAAGGATTGGTATAATGAGGTATGGGCTGAATTCAATAGGCTTGTGGAAAACCTGATAGGGGAGATAGCCACTTTTGATCCATCGGTAGCCTATCTCACGCCAAAAGACTGCATCTATCGTATTTACAGGGATATACGATTTTCTCAGGATAAGACTCCTTACAAAGGTCACTTGGGAGCCTTCATCAATGAACGAGGCAAAAAAGCCTATTACGGGGGCTATTATCTGCAGATTGAGCCCATGCGCATAATGCTTGCCGGGGGTGTGTGGTGGTTGCCCACGCCCGAAATGCACGCCCTTCGCCATGCCATCGTGGATCAGGTGGATACATTTCATCGTATCATGCAAGCCCCAGAACTGCAGAAACTACATCCAAACTTGGGACTAAACTACTACAAGAAGATTCCAGCAGGATATCCCAAAGACTTTCCATATCCTGAGTATCTCTTTCCGAAGGAGTACGCCATCTGGTTTGAGTTACCCTCTTCAGTGCTCAAACAAAAGAACATCGCACATCGCATAGCCTCCTGTTTTAAGGCCATCAAACCCCTCAACGACTTCCTGTCTGAAAATGTGGAGATTAATCTGGAGGAGATGGAAAGTATGAAGGATGTGGTAAAGTTCTTATAACGGTTGCCGATGCGCTTTTTTAGTCCGTTGTATCCCCGATTAAGATTTTTCTCCCACCAAACATCCATAAAATAATTATATTTGCGGCCTCTATGTGATGACGTAAATGACGTTGCCCATAGAGGCGAACTATTTGCTTATTATTTATCTAAATACCATTCATATGAAAAAAACAATTACTATGGTTATCTTGTTGGGCAGCATCATGATGTTGTCAACCCAGTGCCACAAAAAAGAAGCAACACCCAAGGCTGAAGAGCCCGTGAGCGAAATGCAACAGAAAGTGGAGGAGTATGCCTACTTCAACCTTACTACCGACCTTTCGGGACTCAGTGAGGCCGACCGGCGACTCATTCCCATCTTCTTTGAAATCGGACAGATTATGGATGAGATATTCTGGGAGCAGACTTTTGGAGACAGATCGGTGTTGGACACCATCTCCAATCCTTGGGTCAAAGAGTTTGCCGCTATCAATTATGGTGCTTGGGACCGCATGCGTGGCAATGCCCCCTTCATTAGCGGTTACGGCGAAAAACCTGCCACCGCAAACTATTATCCCAACGACCTGACTAAAGAGGAGTTCGATGCCTACGAAAACCCCGACAAAAACTCTCACTATACCGTACTCGTACGCAACGAAGACAATACCCTCAAAACCATCTGGTATCATGAGATGTACAAAGATAAACTGCAACGGGTATATGAGTTGCTGGACAAGGCCATTGCCATTACCGACAATAAATCGATGAAAAAATATCTCACCGAGCGTAAAAAAGCCTTGCAAACAGACAAATATTACCAGTCTGACCTTGCCTGGATGGCCATGAAAGACACTAAGATAGACTTTGTGTTTGGTCCTATCGAGAATTATGACGATGAATTGAACAGCATCAAAACATCCTACGAGGCATTTGTGTTGGTCAAGGATGAAGAAGAGAGTGCCAAGCTGGACAAGTTTGTCAGCATGTTGCCGCAGATGCAGAAGGAGTTGCCTTGCGAACCGCAGCACAAGAGCTTTGTGCCTGGCACAGCAGCAGATGTAAACGTCTATGATGTGGTGTTTTATGGCGGTGACTGCAATGCTGGCGGCAAGACAATTGCCATCAACCTGCCCAATGACGAGCGCATTCAGGAGGAAAAGGGCTCCCGCCGCTTCCAATTGCGCAACGCCATGCAAGCCAAGTTCGATATGATCATGAAACCTATCGGCGAAATCGTCATAGAGCCCTCCGAACAGAACCATATCAACTTTGACGCCTTCTTCTGGAATGTTACTTTCCATGAGATTGCCCATGGCTTGGGCGTCAAGCAAACTATCAACGACAAAGGTAGCGTGGATGATGCCATGAAGACAGAAAATACCAGCTGGGAAGAGGCTAAGGCTGACATCATCGGTCTGTATCTCGTCTGCAACCTTATTGAAAAAGGTGAAATCACCAACATCACTCTGGAAGATGCCATCACCACCTACATTGTGGGCCTGCTGCGTTCCGTACGATTTGGAGCAAAAGAGGCTCATGGCATTGCCAACATGATGTGCTACAACTATTTTGAAGAGAATGGCGCTTTCAAACGCACGGGCAACGGCACCTATCATATTGATTACGAAAAGGCTAAGGAAGCGGTTGACAGCTGGATTGCACTCATTCTTAAAACCCAGGCGGAAGGCAATTTTGAATTTGCACACCAATTCAGCAAGAAGCACGGTACCGTGGGCAGCAACCTGCAGAAAGACCTTGACAGAATAAACAAGGCCGGCATCCCACGCGACATCCGTTTCAGACAAGGCCTGGATATTTTAGGACTATAACGCCCTCATATCCCAAGTAGATGTACCTCAAAAACATACAACTATCCCAGTTCAAGAGCTATGAGGAAGCGGCGTTCACATTCAACGAGAATGTGAACGCTCTTGTTGGTAAGAATGGAAGCGGTAAGACCAATCTGTTAGACGCCATCTATTACCTGTCTTTCTGCAAAAGCTATTTCTCCGCCCAAGATGTCTTCTCCATGCGTTTTGGCAGCGACTTCTTTGCCATTCATGGCGATTTCTACCATCGCGACGGGGAAAATCATACCCAAATCAGTTGTACATATCGGAATGGACACAAGTCGATGAAGGCCAACAAGAAGGAGTACCCGAAGTTAAGTGCCCACATCGGCTTGTTCCCAGTGGTCATGGTGTCGCCCTACGATAGTGAGATTATCCATAATGGCAGTGAGATCCGCCGCAAGTTCTTCGATGCCATTATTTCCCAATTCGATGCCGAATATCTACAGCATCTCATCGCATACCGGAAGCTCTTGCAGCAACGCAACGCTTTGCTCAAGCTGATTGCAGAGCGCCAATACGCTGACACCACACTACTGCAAACCATCAATGAACAAATGGCACCGTTGGCACATTGTATCTTTGATCAACGAGAAGCTTTCATCAAGCATATACAGCCAATCTTCCAAACCCATTACAAGCAACTTACAAAAGATGCCGAACGGGTAGAGGTCATGTACCAATCGGGACTCCATGAGCAATCGTTCGCCACAGGCCTGGCCAACAGCTACGCCGTAGATGCCAAGACCGGATTCACCAATTTCGGCATCCACAAAGATGACTATCTGTTTGCCATTGACGGACAGCCCGTTAGAAGATACGGCTCGCAAGGACAACAAAAATCGTTCTCGCTGGCACTGCGGTTGGCGCAGTTTGACTATTGTTATGCACAGAAAGGCATCAAACCCATTTTGCTGTTGGACGATATCTTCGACAAATTAGACCGCAACCGTATCGCGGAACTGCTGAATATGGTAGGCAACGATCATTTCGGACAAGTCTTTATATCAGATACAGATGAATTTAGAGTTCATCAGATTTTAGACGAACATCATATTCCACATCAGATAATCACTATCCAGCGGCAGTCTGAAAACAGCACTGTGGAGTAGGGGAGAGAAAAAAAGACATTATAGAAAAGAAAATGTCTTTTTTTATTATATTTGCCACTCAATTTTATTACGAATGAAAAAAACGTTTTTACTCATATTAGCAACTGCGTTGACCTTATTCAACCTTACGGCGCAGAACCAGCACAAACGGGCTATTATTGGATTCTATAATGTTGAAAATCTGTTCGATACAATAAACGACCCCGAAAAAAACGATGAACAATTCCTACCTGAAGGGGATTATAAATGGAATACGGAACGCTATCTGAACAAATTGGACAAATTGTCGCAAGTTATATCCGAAATGGCTAAAATGGACGGCGGCTTAGTGATTCTGGGCGTGTCGGAAGTGGAAAACGAGCATGTGTTACGCGATTTGGTAGCCACCGAGCGACTGGCCCCTCTGAAATTAGATGTGTGCCATCACGAATCTCCTGACCGCCGTGGAGTGGATGTCTCTTTTCTCTATAACCCCGCCCGCTTCAAAATCCTTTCCACAAAGGCCTATCCCTTGAAATTTGAAGAAAATCCAGACTTCATCACCCGTGACCAATGGCTGATGAGCGGCATATTGGATGGAGAAGATACCATTCATCTGTTGGTCAACCACTGGCCATCCAAAATCGGGGGCGAGAAAAAGTCCTTGCCTTATCGCCTGGGCGCCGGAAAACTTGCCCGCCATATTGCTGACTCCATCATGGACATAAATCCCAATGCTAAAATCATTATCATGGGCGATATGAACGACAACCCGAATGCCAAAAGCATGATGGAGGGGCTGCGGACCAGAACAAACACTAAAGATTTGGCCCCAACTGATTTGTACAATCCTATGTGGCAAATGTACCGGAATGGGGTAGGGTCATACGCCTATCGCGACTCTTGGGAATTGCTCGATAACACTATCGTCTCTGCCGGTCTTGTCAATGCAACACGCGGATACAAGTTTATCAGCGCCCATATCTTCAGAAGAGACTTTATGCTCACAAAATCAGGAGCTTACATGAACTACCCGTGGAGAATGTTTGCCGGTGGTATCTACCAAGGAGGCTATAGTGACCATTTCCCCGTTTATATCATCTTGACAAAATAATATCTTCAACTATTATGGATAAAAGATTAGTTATTATCCCAACTTATAAGGAAAAGGAGAATATTGAGGCCATAATCAATGCGATCTACAATGTCATTGATGTGCATATCCTCATTATTGACGACAATTCTCCAGACGGAACGGCTGACATTGTTAAGCAACTGATGCAACAGTTCCCCGACAAGCTATTTCTTGAGCAACGGGCTGGCAAGTTGGGACTTGGTACCGCCTATATACATGGGTTTAAGTGGGGATTGGCTCGGAATTACGACTTCATCTTCGAAATGGATGCTGATTTCAGCCACAATCCTGAAGATTTGGTCCGACTGTACAATGCTTGTATAGAGCAAAATGCAGACTTAGCCATCGGCTCCCGTTATTGTAATGGGGTAAATGTGCTGAATTGGCCTATGGGGCGACTCCTGATGTCATACTATGGGTCTATGTATGTGAGAGTTATGCTTGGAATGCCCATCATGGATACCACTGCGGGCTTCAAATGTTACCGGGCATCAGCATTGCGTTGTGTTGATTTTGACAAGATCAAACATATTGGCTATGGATTCCAGATAGAGATGAAGTTCAATATGTATAAATTGAAATATAAGATTGTAGAAGTACCGATTATTTTCAAGGACCGTGAAGCTGGCATTTCCAAGATGAGTTCAGGAATTTTCAAGGAGGCTATCTTTGGCGTCATCGGCTTACGTATCCGCAGCTGGTTCCGAAAATGGGAACGTGTGGAACATACCTATACCATTTAACACGTTTTTTATCATAATTTTTTTTTTTACGTGTACGGGTCCGCTCAAACAGGGCGGACCTTTTTTACCTTCCAAGACACCTATTTAACATAATATAAATTATCGGACAAATATAGAGCCGGTTTTATGATTATGTATTTCGAAGCACTTACAAAAAAGATATCCTCGCGAGAATTGAATATTTGAAAGAAATCTGGATGCGGGGGGCGGAAAAAGAAAAAAATAAAAAAAGCGTGGTTATAATCTTTGGGATATTTTGGGAAGAATTTCGTTTTTCCAGGAGGCAAATGTTCCTTCAAGAATTTTTTTACGAGCGGTTTGAACAAGATCCATATAAAAATGGAGATTATGAATGCTGCCAATCATAGGTCCGAGCATTTCATCTGCCACATACAAATGTCGTAGATATGCGCGTGTGTATTCGCGGTCAGCAAAGAGATTGCTATTGGCATCAATGGGTGTGAAATCGGTTTTCCATTTTTCATTGCGCATATTCAGGATGCCGTCCCACGTGAAAATCATGCCATTGCGGCCGTTGCGTGTTGGCATCACACAATCGAACATATCCACGCCCAGGGCTATGTTTTCGATAATGTTGGCGGGTGTGCCCACGCCCATCAGATAGCGAGGTTTATCCTCTGGAAGAGCCCTGCAGCATAGGTCGGCCATAGCATACATATCTTCAGTGGGCTCCCCTACCGCTACCCCACCGATGGCATTTCCGTCGCAGTTGACGGAAATCACCTGTTCGATGGACTTCAGTCTCAGGTCCTTGAATAGTCCGCCCTGTACAATTGGGAATAAGGTTTGCTCATATCCATATAGGGGATCGGTTTCGTCCAATCTTTTAACGCAACGTTTGAGCCATTGAAAAGTTGTTTCCACAGACTTCTTAGCATACTGATATTCACATGGATACGGAATACATTCGTCAAAAGCCATCATGATATCTGAACCGATAGCGCGCTGGATATCCATCACTTTTTCTGGGCTAAAGAGGTGTTTGGAGCCATCTATATGGGATAGGAACCAGACGCCTTCTTCTGGATTAATTTTGCGGCGGTGGCTCAGTGAGAACACCTGGAATCCGCCGCTATCGGTCAGTATAGGCTTGTTCCAGCCATTAAACTTATGCAGTCCGCCGGCGGCTTGGAGCACTTCTGTGCCGGGGCGAAGATACAGATGATAGGTGTTGCCCAAGATGATCTGGGCCTTCACATCTTCGTATAGATTCTTGATATGCAAAGCCTTAACGGCACCAAGCGTGCCGACAGGCATGAAAATAGGGGTTTCAATTTCGCCATGGGCAGTAGTAATCACGCCAGCGCGAGCGCTACTCTTCTCGTCTTTTCTGTTAATTATAAACTTCATTTTGTTAGTAAATTGCGGCAAAAATACTACAATTTACGATTCAAAAAAAATATTTTTGCAAACTGAAACCTTAACCTAAACCAAACCTATGTTCGACGATACTTTATCGCTCGTATTTTTTGTAGTATTTGCACTCATCACTTTTCTTGAGTTGTTGTATTATTACATCTTGTACGCGCGTTTTGCCTTTAAGAAACCGTCCAAAGACCCTCGCGAAAGTGATGAAATGCCTCCCGTATCGGTCATCATGGTTGTGCGTGATGCCGCTGCGGTACTGTTAAAGACCCTCCCGCGTTTGCTGAATCAGCACTACCCTTGCTTCGAGTTGGTGATTGTGAACGACAAATCGCAGGACGACACGAAGTTGCTCTTGTTAGAATATCAGCAGCAATATGACAACATTCACATTGTGAACTTGGACACGGCCAAGACGAGTGTGCGTGGCAACAAGTATGCCATGTCGATAGGCGTCCGTTGCGCCAAGTATGACAACATTGTTTTTACCGATGCCGAATGCGCCCCTTCGTCCGTACATTGGCTGGAACAAATGGCTGGGCGTTTCACCGACCGCACCCATATCGTGTTGGGCTACAGCACCTACCTCAAGCGCAAGAACCCATTCAATCGCCTATTGCATTTTGACACCATGTTTTCGGCCATGCAGTATTTTTCCTTGGCTCTCGCCCACTCCACCTATCGTGGCGACCATAAGAACATAGGTTTCACCAAAGAACTCTTCTACAGTCAGAAAGGCTTTGCTGCGCACAACCATCTTGTATATGGCGACGAGGATATCTTTATCAGCAAGGCCGGCAAAAAGTGCCATACCGCCATTACTTACAGTCCTGATTCCCACACGGTGCTGCAGCGCCCCGCTCAGTACAGCTATTGGGTTCATCACAAAGAAGGATTACTTTACACCAGAAAATATAACACCTTTAAAAACAAGTTTTTACTCAACGTTTATTCTTATATCAACCTTTTATTCTACGTTTCGCTTGTGTTTGCCGTTCTGTTTACCATGCATAATGTGGTGGCTGTTTCCATCGTAGTTAGCATCGCCTTCCTTCGTATTCTAAGTATGTACCTCGTCTTAGGTTTTTCTGCCAAACGGCTTAATGAGAAACAAATCATACCGGCCTTGCTTGTTTATGACTTGATTTTCTCTATTTTAAATCCCTTGTATTGGATTAGTGCACATTTACACCACCAAAGATTCGAATAATGGAAAACATCACATACGCTACCGAGAAGGCCAAAAGAGATTATATCCTTTTACGCAAGGCTATGGACAATAACGACCAAAAGGCATACGCTGAGTTGGTGAGTCTTTATCGAGACAGTATTTACTATTTGATGATGAAGATTGTGAAGAACAGTGACGATGCGGAGGATCTCACACAGGAGACGTTTGGCAAGGCGTTTCGCAATCTGCATGCCTATTCACCGCAATATGCCTTCTCCACATGGCTTTACCGCATCGCTGTCAACAATAGCATCGACTATATCCGGCACAAGCACAATTCCCCGCAATGCGTTGACGATGACCTGTTTAGCTTAACCTCAGAGCAATTGATAGACCGCTCCACTTCCAACCACACGCAGACACCGGAAGACATGGTCATTGACAAACAGCGAATCCACATGTTGCGTGCCGCCGTGCAGCAACTGCCGGAAAAATACCGCACCGTGGTGGAACTGCGTTATTACGACGAACTTTCCTATGAGGAGATTGCTTCAACTCTGAACATCACGCTTTCCAATGTAAAGATACACCTTCTGAGGGCAAAAGGCATGTTGTCACAAATAATGGGGAACATGCGCTATGCAATATAAAAAGTGTATTTTTGCTGCTTTATTCAAGTAATATGGAAATTACACGTTTGTTTGATATTTTAGAGCGCAATCTGAAGGAATTTCCAGTTGAAGATGCGTTATGTGGCAAAGACAATGGCGTGCTGGTCAAGTACAGCACCCAACGATATGTACAGATCGTCAATAACATATCGTATGGTCTTTTGCAATTAGGAATCAAAAAAGGTGACTTTCTGATATGCTTGTAGTATAATGATGATCTCCTGCATTTGGATTATATAATCTGTATACAGGTGTATTAGAAGTTTTAGGGGCATTCCAGGCAATTCCCTCATATCTCCAGCCTACCATCAGTGAAAGTGACTACGACTATATCCTTCACCATGCCGATGTGAAGTTGATATTTGTATCCGGCTGGGAGTTATTGCATAAGATCAATGCCATTATTAATAATATGCCCGGTTTGACCGATCGTGTCTATACATTTCGGAACCTTTTGGGATATAGGCATTTGAATGAGCTTATAGAACTTGGTCGTGCCAATCCGAGTCCACAATATCTGCAACAGATTAAAGACAGTATTACCCCTGATGATGTGGTATCCTACGTCTATACCTCAGGCACTACAGGCAATCCGAAAGGAGTCATGCTCACGCACGAGAACTTCCTCACGAACATTCGAGGTGTCTTACCCATCATACCGACTGCTGCGGGCAACCGTATATTGAGCTATTTACCTTTGTGCCATGTATATGAGCGCATGTTGAACTACGCATTCCAGTCGTTGGGCATACCTATTTATTATACGGAGAATATTGCAAAGATACAGCAGGACATGGCGGAGTTGCAACCCGATATTTTCACCACGGTCCCGCGACTCTTGGAAAAGATTTACGACAAGATTTTGGCACAGGGCAATAAGCTGACAGGTGTTAAGAAGCGTATTTTCTTTTGGGCCAACGATGTGGCTTTGGAGTATGAATTCAGCAGCAGCAAATCCTACCAACGCAAATTAAAACGCGCCCGCAAGTTGGTGTTGAACAAATGGAACGAAGCCTTAGGTGGTCGTCTGAAGGTTATCGTATCAGGTGGTGCGGCTATTCAGCCGCGTATTTCGCGCGTTTTTTGGGCCATGGGAGTCCCCGTATTGGAGGGCTATGGCACTACAGAGTCGGCACCAGTCATTGCGGTGAGCGACTTTTTCAAGGGCGGTCTGGAATTTGGTGCTGCCGGCCATGTGCTACCCGGCACCAAGGTGAGAATTGCCGATGATGGCGAAATCCTGACCAAAGGCAAACATGTAATGAAAGGATACTATAACGCTCCAGAGCAAACTGCTGAAGCCATTGACGAGGAGGGTTGGCTGCATACCGGCGACCTTGGCAAACTAACTCCTGGTGGACGCGTGAAAATTACTGGACGCAAAAAGGAAATGTTCAAGACCGCCTTTGGCAAATATGTAGTACCCACTATCATAGAAAACAAGTTTGCCGAAGACCCGCTAATTGACAATATCCTGGTGGTGGGCGAGAACCAAAAATTCGCCGCCGCTCTGATTGTGCCCAGCTTCAGCGATCTGCGCAACTGGTGCAATCAAAACCACATTAACTATACCACTAATGAGGAGATGATTAAACACCCGGATGTGCTTAAACAGTTCAAAAAGGTTGTGGATCAGTACAACAAATTCTTCGGCGACACAGAAAAAATCAAGAGCTTCTCATTGGTAGGATATGAGTGGTCTGTCCAGACCGGAGAACTCACCCCTACCCTAAAACTCAAGCGCAACAAACTGATGGAGAAATACAAGGATCAGATCAAGGAGTTGTTCAAATAGTTCCCTCCCCTCCTTTCCTATTATTTTATTATTTTTGCAGTCTCAATACTGAATCATTCAAAGGTTATGATAAATCCAACTGACAATAAAGGAAAAGTATTATTGTTTAATACTTTAAGTAAAAGAAAAGAATTATTAACCCCTATTGTACCCGACCATATCGGCCTGTATGTTTGTGGCCCCACCGTATATGGAGAACCCCATTTGGGTCATGCTCGTCCTGCGGTCACTTTTGACGTGGTATTCCGTTATTTGACACACATTGGTTACAAGGTGCGTTATGTGCGCAACATCACTGACGTGGGCCACTTGGAGCACGATGCTGACGAGGGCGAGGACAAGATTGCCAAGAAAGCTCGTTTGGAGCAACTGGAACCCATGGAAGTGGCGCAATATTATATGGACAGTTACCACAAGGCCATGGATGCCCTCAACGTAAAGGGGCCATCCATTGAGCCACGTGCTTCCGGTCATATTATCGAACAAATTGAAATGGTGCAGCGCATCCTCGACAAAGGCTATGCTTACGTGTCGGAAGGCTCTGTGTATTTTGATGTAGCCAAGTTTGACCAAGATTTCGGATATGGCAAGCTTTCTGGTCGCGTGTTGAACGAACTAATCGCCAATACCCGCGAACTGGACGGTCAGAGCGAGAAGCACAATCCCGCTGACTTTGCCCTTTGGAAGAAAGCCTCCCCCGAGCACATCATGCGCTGGAAATCACCATGGAGTGTCGGATTTCCTGGTTGGCACATAGAGTGTACCGCCATGAGCACTAAGTATTTGGGAGAGCAATTCGATATCCACGGAGGCGGCATGGACTTGCTTTTCCCGCACCATGAATCGGAAGTTTGCCAAAGCACTGTGGCTAACGGCAAGAGTTCTGTACGCTATTGGATGCATAACAACATGATTACCATTGAAGGTCAAAAGATGGGCAAGTCATTGGGCAACTTCATTACCCTCAACGAGTTCTTTACTGGTAGCCATCCTAAGTTAGAAAAAGCCTATTCGCCCATGACCATTCGTTATTTCGTATTGCAAGCATCTTATCGTGGCACTGTTGATTTCAGTAATGAAGCTTTGCAGTCGGCTGAAAAGGGCTTGGAGAAACTTTATGCTGCCGAGCGTCATCTTGACACGCTGAAGGCGGGTAATGCCTCCACCGAAAACGTGGCGGCTGTTCAGGAGCGTTGCTATGAGGCCATGAACGACGACTTCAATACGCCGAAGGTCATAGCCGAACTATTTGACGCTGCACGTATCATCAATGCCGTTAAGGATGGCCACGCCACACTCACTGCGGAAGATATCGAACTGTTGAAAATCACCTTCCGCACCTTCTTTTTCGACATTTTGGGCATCAAACCGGAGTTAGCACAAGGCGACACGCGCGAGCATGATGCCTTGGAAAAAGCGATGGCCTTAGTGCTTGATATGCGCAAAACCGCTAAGGCTGAGAAGAATTGGGCATTGTCAGATAAAATCCGTGACGAGCTCAATGCTGCCGGCATCATCGTGAAAGATACGAAGGACGGTGCCGAATGGAGTTTGTCGTAAGAGTTACACCCCAAACGCACCTTACTTAATCCAGTAAACCCAGTTCTCTTTACGAGGAGACGGTTCGGGATAGTCGCCATCGGTATAGCCAAGAATGCAATTGCCGATGCCCACGTAGTCGCCCTCTATACCGAGGTCGGCGAGAATTTTCTTGCCCTCTTCGGTTTCAAAGACCTCTTTGGCGCGGTGAATCCAGCAAGAGCCCAGGCCTTTGGCGTGAGCGGCATTCAGCAGATTGCCCATCACCAGGCTACCGTCTTCCAAATAGGTATGCGCTTGCCTGTCGGCCAGCACCACTAACACAACGGGAGCACCATAGAAGGGGTCTTTGTCGCTACCCATCACTTGAGCGTTCAGTTTACTGAGGCGGTCGCGTATCTCGCGATTCGTCACAGCTATAATGATCGGGCTCTGCTTGTTCATACCCGTAGGGGCGTAAGTGCCAGCTTTGCATATCTCTTCAATCACCTCAACGGGAGGAATCTCATCAGTGTAGGAACGCACACTGCGGCGTGTCATTAAATCTTCCATAGTAGTGTTTTTGTTATTGTCATTTTCAACAGGGGCTGCGGCCTCCTCGGTCTTTGGTTGGCACGACAAACACATCACGACGGCCAAACCTAACATTGCAAAGAATTGTTTTTTCATCATTATCGTGGAAATTTAAAATGAATCGTATCCTCTACCCTACCGGGCAATTTCCGCCTCAATGGCTTGGCGTACAGTATTCATAGACTGTTCGGGTTCGAAACGAGCCACCACTTCACCTTGACGGTTGATCAGAAACTTCGTAAAGTTCCATTGTATCGATCCTGGAATCTTGCTCTTCAACCATACATACAAGGGAGAAGCATTCACTCCGTTAACTATAATCTTGGCAAACTGAGGAAATGTGATGTTATACGTGCTTGTACAATAGCCATGTATATCATCGTAATCACCAGGAGCCTGGCTGCCAAATTGATTACAAGGGAAGTCAAGGATAACAAATCCTTGGTCCTGATAATTCTGATACCATTGTTCAAGCTGAGTATATTGTGGTGTATAGCCGCACTGGGTAGCCGTGTTCACCACTAACAGCACCTGTCCTCTGTAAAGCCCAAGCGAAACACTGTCACCTGTTCCTGCCAGCACATTGAATTGGTAGATATTGTCGCGCGGTTCCTCCACATTCGTCGTATCTATACCCACCTCGGTGGTGTCAGGATCTTCCACAACAGGGAGCTCTGGTTGCGGCTCAGGTTCGGGCCTATTGCACGAAAACGCCAGTGTCATGGCCAAAAACATAATTGACAATAGTCTAACCTTTTTCATAATCCATTAATTAATAATTTAATATGCATTTTTAACACAACTATGACATGCGTTGCAAAATTATAAAAAAAGTAAAGCGACAGAAATAAATATTTATTTTTGCAGATTGAACAGACAAACGGAATTATTTATTAAAAAAGCTATGCTATGAAAAAAGTTGATTTTTTAGTTATTGTCATCGTCATCATCTGTTTACTTCCATTTTTCTTGATTCCGGCCGTATATCAAGCATATTTATATGGGAATCAGCATATTCCATTGTGTATGGCATTTCTGAAATTTGGCATTTTGGCCACTTTTGGAGAAATGTTAGGATCTCGCATCAAGAACGGCACCTATTTGCCGAAAAATTTTGGAATATTGCCTAAATTTATTGTATGGGGTCTGCTGGGTATGTGGATAGGCTTGGCCATGAATGTCTTTAGTAACGGCATTCCCAGATTTTTGTCGCGTTATGGCATCTTCTCCTCAATGCCGGAAGCCATGGCAGGAAGTTTTACGGGCATGAAACTCATAGGTGCTTTCTGTATCAGCTTGATGATGAACACCTCTTTTGCTCCTGTATTCATGACATTGCATAAAGTGAGCGACATGCACATTGCTGCCTACAAAGGTAGTGTGTGCAGCCTTTTCAAAGTGATGCCCATGCGACAATACCTTTCACAAATCGATTGGAACGTGCAGTGGGGCTTTGTATTCAAGAAGACCATTCCTTTATTCTGGATTCCGGCACACACACTCACCTTCTGTCTGCCCAAAGACTTCCAAGTGCTCTTCGCGGCATTCTGCAGTATCATCTTGGGGTTGTTCCTCTCCATAGCGGCTATGAAGAAAAGCAATGCGGCATGATTCCTATCTGCCAAAACATTTGACGGAAAAGTTGGGGACTTCGGTCCCCATTTTTTCTGGCTCATACAGGGCGTACACTGTCTTTGGCTGATTGGGTAGCAGGATGAAATAGTTATCGGAATAGGAGACATCGGGGTTGTCAGAGGAGATAAAGACGCCATATTGAAGGGTTTTGGATGTGAGGGTGATCTCTGAGAAGTCGCCATGATGTTTCACCGACTGGTTGATATTCCCATGCAACAGCCTAAGATTGCCCACATTAGTAAAGAATATCACCCTTTCGGCCATCACCCTGTTATCAACCAGCAATTGTAGTATGGCGTAATCAACTTGTTTGGCTTCAGGAATTTGTGGGAGATCGTCAACCGACAGGGAAAGTACTTTGGTGGAGCTGAAGGCGGGGAGGGTCACTGTTTTCGTTTTGGGTTGTGGCAACAGGTCCAGGCCATCCATGCTCTTCAGTTGCCAGCGGATTTGAGCCTTCACTTCCTTCAAGCTGTCGTTCACGGCATAGATGTCATTTTTCAGATAGTGGTCTTGCGGATCCACGCAGAGGGTCACATTCTGGAAGGCCTCTTTGAACTGATAGTGAAGAGCTTTCCATTTGCCAGTGTAATCGATGCTGCTCCAGGAGGCGACTGGCCAGCAGTCGTTAACCTGCCAGGTGAGCGTACCGCTACAGCGGTCGTGTTGGATGCGGTGGGCATCGATGGCGCGTCGGATGCCGATGGCCTGTACCAGCTGGCTTTGGTAAGTGAAGTCGGCAAGATTATGGGCCGGTGCGTTGCCCAGTTCTTCTTGCATCGCCTTACTGATAATTTCGATGCCGCGGCCGTGTTTCTGATGATTGCGCAAGATGGGAGATGTGAGTTGCCATTGTTCTTCAGGGGCAAAGGTGGCAATAGTTGCCATCTCGGGATAGGCTTGGAAGCCGTATTCAGACATAAAACGCCCAGTTTTTTCTTTCCAGACATCGAAGGGTTGTTCGCCCCACCACACGCCCCAATAATGAGAGCATCCGTGCGTACAGCACTCGGGATGCCCCCAACCATACACCGGCGACGAGTGCACGTAAGGCGTGCCCGGCATGAACTCTTGCACTTCCTTGGGCAATAATTCCTCAAACAAGGCCGTATAATCAGCATGCAACTTGGCATTGATTGCATCGTCATAGTGCAGCGACTCCTGCCAACCCCAGTCTTCCAATCCGTTGTGTACCTCATTATTGCCACACAAGACTGCAATGCACGAATAGTTGCGCAGGCGTCTCAACTGATGGTCGGCTTCAAGCTTTACATTTTGCAGAAAAGCCTTGTTGGCAGGGTAGAGGTTGCAGGCAAACATAAAGTCCTGCCATACCAATAGTCCTAACTGATCGCAATAGTGATAGAAGGCATCCGACTCGTAGATTCCCCCACCCCACACGCGAAGCATGTTCATGTTCACTTTGGCACAATCATTCAGCCGCTCGAAATAGATGTCATCGCCAGGGGATGTGCTGATGGTGCCCACAAAGGAGGAGGCCGGAATCCAATCGGCCCCACGCGCATAGAAAGGCTTACCATTGACCTTGAAAGCAAACGACTCTCCAATGCTGTCAGGCTCCCTTACTAAATCAATGGTGCGGAGACCATGCTGAACAGTTGCCTCCGTTTCCTTGTTGTTGTCCATAACTTTCACCACATAAGTGTACAGATGCTGTTTTCCCATGCCATTTGGCCACCACAAGCGTGGGTGTTGAATCGTGACAGGAATCTTGACTGTGTTATCGTCAAATTCCAAGCGAACATTATCCTCCACCTTTGTACACAATCCATTTTCATCATATACCTTAACCTTTACTGTACATTTCCTTTTGGTCGGCACCAAAGACTTGACCGTTAACTGGACCATCGTTTTCCAGGAACCATTGGAATCCAACGTAGGCTCAACATCATAGATATAGGTGTCTTCCAATTTCAAATCGCTAAAGTGTTCGATGCGGACACTTTTCCAGATGCCGCAAGTAATCAGTTTGGGGCCCCAGTCCCACCCCGACTCATACTGTGCCTTACGGGTGAAAACCCGATTGTCGGGCAGCTGACAAGGCAACTGGGCAGCAGTTGACTGTTCAAAAGGCACTGAAGGAAAGAATTTCACGACAAGTTCGTTGTCTTTTTCTTTCAGCAAGTCGCTAATTGCAAAACGCCATTCGCGAAACATGTTGTTCAGCTTGTATTCCGTATAATCCTGGTCAAAAGAATGCAGTATCGAGCCATTGAGCCACACTTCAGCGTAGGTGTCCAAGCCTTCAAACACCAGCCAGTGATTCTCATAAATATGCTTTTCTTCCCCGCAATTGGCATCAAAGAGCAGTCGGTAAGTCCATACGCTATCAGCCACCCACTGCACAGAATCTTCATTTGTACCGTAATAGGGGTCAGGAATAAGCCCATTGGCCAGGAGGTCGGTATGTATATTACCAGGCACTGTAGCAGGATACCATTCTCCTTGATACTGGAACTGCCAGTCGTTGGATATGCATCCTGCACGGCTGTTGAGCCATTGAAAGTGAGTGGCAGGGTGCTTTTCCGTCTTGCAGGCACAAAGCATGCAGATGACGGCCAGCGTTAGAAGGATCTTTTTCATACTATGATTTGTCGATTTATAAATCCGAAAGAAAACCTTGTCGTCTCAGGGCATCCGTGAGCACTTTGGCAAAAGTTTCATTGTCTTTTTTCGTATAGCGTCGTTGTGTAAATACCTGTGCAAGGTTATCGAGTTGATTTTCGGCCAGAATCTGGCGAGTCTCCTCCGAGGTTTCCTTTTCGGCATACAGCCTATTGATATCCACTGGAGAATAGTCGTGATAGGTTTCGCGGTGCACCATAGCTTCCAATGGCAGTTTGAGCGTTTTCTCGGGTTGGCAAGCTGGGTAGCCCATCGTGATGCAGGCCACGGGGATGACGTGTTTGGGCAGCCGGAGGGTTTCTATAAACTTGTCCACATTATAGGTGATGGTGCCGAGCCAGCAGAGTCCAAGTCCGAGCGATTCAGCAGCTACACAGGCATTCTGAGCGGCAATCAGCGCATCAATGACCGCCCAATGATAGCTTTGCATATTGCTATAGGCCTCTGTGTCAGCCTGGCGACACGCACAATAGCGGTTGAATCGGTTGAAGTCGGCACAGAAAGTCAAAATCAGCGGTGCCTTCGTAGCCATAGGCTGGTTGAAATGAAAGGGGGCCAACTTCTGCTTCATGGCCTCGTCTTCGGTCACAACAATACTGAAGAGTTGCATGTTGCCCATGGTTGACCCGTTGCAAGCCGCCTCCAAAATCTGTTGCAAGACCTCTTCGCTAATCTTTTGGTCGGTAAATTGACGTATGCTCACATGGTTGTGGATGGTTTTTAATGTGTCGTTCATCTGTTTATAATGTTTAAAAGAATTGAGAATCATATTAGAAGACGACCTTTCCACGAGTGAAACACGATGGAAAGAATCAAGGCTGCAAATATAGGAATATTATGCTTGCACAAACGGGAGAAAATCATTCCTCAATCCTTTGTTAATAAAATAATCATGGATGTTGAATTTCAGGTAAGTAAACGCTGTACTTTTGCCGCTATGAAAAAACGAATAATTTTTATTCAAAAATCTCACTAATATGAAACAGAAACATCTACTAAAGAGCGTATTACTACTTGTATTGGTGGCGTTGCTTTGGAGTGGTGGCACGCTCATGGCGCAGCGGCCCAGCAGCGAAAAACGCAATGCCTTTTGGTTAGACTTCGGGGCCGGCCTTGGCATTACCAACCTGTACGACAACGGTACCATTCCCTTCACCTATAATGGTATCAACAATGATCTCCGATTCGGATTCACGGACGAATGGAAGCGTTGCCACATTCATTTTGATGCTGGCAGGGCCAAGACAAACCTTTCGGACCTGGACGGTGTCGTCTATGGCATTGGCATCAACTTGGACTTCCTTTACAGTTGTCTCAAACCCTCCGACAGTCGTTGGAACTTTTGGAGTGGTGCGGCCTTTGAAACATTTATTGACCTTAAGGCTATTTCCGACTTGGGGAATGCGGCGGCGGCAATGTCCACCTTCGGCAATCTCTCGGCAGTGGAGCTGCTGCAATGTAACATGGCCTACAGCAAAGACAAGAGTCATCCGTGGCTTACCGCTTTCTTCCGTTTGTCGCTCCCGATTCTCGGTTTGGGTTCTCGTCCCGACTTCATGTACGTGCACGACCCACTTGGAGAAGAGAATCCTATCCAACTGCTGACAAAGCACAACGAGTCTTACTTCAAGATGTTCCCAGGCTGTACCACCGACTTAGGTTTCTATCTGAACTTGCGCAATGGAAACAAGATAGGTCTCTATTATCATTGGAACTACATCTCGTCCGGCAAGAAAGGTGCCTATCGCTACGACAATGCCTTCCACAATGTCAACGTATCATTCATGTTCAAACTTAATAATAAATAACGGCTATGAAAAGATTAAACCATATCATATTATGCTGTTTTGTGGCTCTTTCTCTAACCTCTTGTGAAGCAATCTTCATGAACGATGATGAGCCTAAAAATCCTGTCAATGTATTTGAATACCTCTGGAACCGTGTTGACCAGCAATACACCTTCTTTGACCTGAAGGGCATTGACTGGGACTCTGTGCACACAGTATATCGTACCCAAGTGTATGATGAGATGAGCGACGACAGTCTGTTCCGGGTATGCGCTGCCATGCTGAACACCCTGCGCGATGGCCACACCAACCTGATGAGCGACTTTGACATTTCGAGGAGCGACTCCATCTATTTCAACATGATTGGCCATTCAAACTTCAACAGCAGTGTGGTGCAACTCTACTATCTCACGCTCAATGGGCATACTACTGGCAGTTTCAGTCACAACAGCATCCGCGACGGCAAGGTGGCCTATGTGCGCTATTCCTCCTTCTCCAGTGAGATTAAAGATGAAGACCTGAAGTACCTCATGAAACGCTATGAAGACTGTGACGGCCTGATTCTGGACCTTCGTCAGAATGGCGGAGGCAGTGAGGCCAACATCGGCAAACTGATGAGCATTTTCAACTGCCACCATCAACCTATCTACTCTTCTGTAACCAAAGCTGGACCTGAGCATGGGAACTTCACCACTCCGAACGTGGCCTACGCCCCCGACAAGAGCCTTTTAGACACTCCTTACGCCAAGCCCGTGGCTGTGCTTATTGACCGTGGATCATACAGCGCCACCTCCTTCTTTGCTATCAGCACGCAAGCTTTTGACAACATCACGCTCTTTGGCGATTACAGTGGCGGTGGACTTGGCTTGCCCAATGGCGGTGCTTTGCCTAATGGCTGGACCTATCGTTTCAGCTGCACCCGTACCATTGCGCTGGACGGCAATGTCTATGAAAATGGCGTGCCCCCTACCGTACGTGTACTGCTTGACCCCGCATCTGTGGCTCAAGGTAAAGACAACATTATTGAAGCAGCTGCCGACTGGATTCAGCAAGGAGGCGGCTTGATAACCATGCGATAACGCATCCAACAACTACAAAAAACACCCGCGAGTATGTCAACTTGCGGGTGTTTTTTTGTAAGAACGAATCAAACCGATTCTCCAACTTTATATATAGTTATCATTTTTCCCTTATAGACACAGCAAAGCCTCCGCACGGGGCCATTCGCAGTTTCAGTACACTTTTGTTTGTCA
>CALDIA010000182.1 GCA_937901455.1 uncultured Bacteroidales bacterium
CAGGAGTGGTCGGCCGTGATGGGCTATGACTTGGGCTGGTCGGACCTTTACGGCACGGGCGACCGGATGCCGGCGTACAACGTGTCGCACACGGAAGCGGAAGCCTTCGTGGAGCGCTTGAGCGCGATGACCCGACTGTCTTTCCGACTGCCCACCGAGGCGCAGTGGGAGTATGCCGCACGGGGCGGAAGCCAATCCCGGCATTGGCGGTACAGTGGCGGCGAAAACGCCAATGATGTCGCTTGGCACAACGGTAATGCCGGCGGAATGCTGCACCTTGTGGGCGGGAAACTGGCCAACGAATTAGGGCTCTGCGATATGAGCGGAAACCTGTGGGAGTGGTGCCGCGACAGCTACGGGCCCTACTCGGTGGATGTCGGCCCCGACCCAAGCTTCTCGACGGGAAGCCCCTACGTGCTGCGCGGCGGAGCGTGGACCTACCTGCCCGCCTACTGCCGCGTGAGCTGCCGCGATCAATACGACGGCGCCGCCGCCAGCATTTCCGTCGGGTTCCGGGTGGCGATGAGATGTATCCCGTAGGCCGTGGCATAAGGCCGATATTCGCGAAAATTTGTGTGTTCTCCACTTTTGTTCGCGAAAATTTGTATTTTTGCGCGTTTTATTCGCGAAAATTTGTATGGTACAACTTGACTTGAATAAAATCATCTGTCTGACAATCCTGGTATTCTCTTTATTGGTCGGTTATCCCCAAGAGACCGTCACCCTGCAGTTCACCGGCAAGGATCAGAACGGCCAACATGTGCCACTGACCAGCGTGCTGGTGGAGAACGTCTCCAAGCACTGGCAGGAGATGCTCTATTATCCCGACACGACCCTCTTTATCGGGGGCACCGGCATCGAGGATGCGGCTTGGGACGGCGGCATGCGGCTTTACCAAAACGTGCCGAATCCCTTTGACGGTATCACCGACTTCGTGCTCTACCTGCCCGAAGCCTCTAAAGTATTGTTGGAGATTTACGACCTGAACGGCAGGTTGGCGGCTGACTATTCGGGATCCTTGGAGCAGGGCGGCCACCAGTTCAGGGCCTGGTTGGACGCGCCGCAGACTCACCTTCTGAAATCGTCTTCCAAAGACGGCACCCTTCAGATCAAGATGGTCAATATGGGCCGCGCCGGGCAGAACCGGATTGAATATCTCGGAATGGCAAGTGTACCTGAGGTGAAAAACGGCGGCAAAGGGAACACCAACCAGCCATTCTCCTTCGGCGACATTTTCTTGTACAAAGGGTTTGTGCAAGTGGCGGGCATGGAATACGAGAGCGCCCACGTGCTGCAGGAGCAATTCGACTCGGAGCTGATTCCGCTGACCTTCACGTTGCCGCTACCCACCGTGACCACCGAGGCCGCCACCAACATCACCACCACAGAAGCCCGACTGAACGGTAGCGCTGTGGAAATCTCTGGTTATCCCATTTCCGAAAGTGGGTTTGAATGGTCCGACAATACCTATCTTACAGGGGCGACGACCTCTGTTGCTGGTTCGGGAGGCGGAGTGTTTCATTACACGGTCTCTAACTTGCAGGTTGGCACCCGCTACTACTACCGGGCCTACGCCAGGACGGCGTTGGGCATCCAATATGGTGAAGTGCTGTTTTTTGACACGCAGGCTGAATTGCCTGAGGTGCATACACTTCAAGTAACCGATGTCAAGGCTTCAAGGGCCACTTGTGAGGGTAATGTGACATACAATGGTGGTGTTTCTGTAACGGTTCGGGGTGTCTGCTGGAGCACCGCACAGAATCCTACGACAAACGACAGCCACACCACTGACATTGGTGGTAATGGATCTTTCACCAGCATCATCACCGGACTGTCAGCCAGTACCACCTATTATGTGCGGGCGTACGCCACCAACAGCATGGGTACGGTTTATGGGGAAGAATTGACGTTTACCACCCAACCGCCTTTCTACTGCGGAATTGACACGCTGACCGACTACGACGGCAACGTTTATCACACCATCGAAATCGGGCAGCAGTGTTGGATAAAGGAGAACTTGCGCACCATACACTACGCTGATGGATCCATTATCCCCGTTGGCACGGAACTCTCCCAAACCACAGCGTATCGTTACTATCCGAATGACAACAGCGCTAATGTGCCCATTTACGGATATCTTTACAATTGGACTGCGGTGATGCACGGTGCGGCCAGTAGCAATGCCAATCCGAGCGGGGTGCAGGGCATTTGTCCTGATGGCTGGCACGTGCCAAGCGAAGCTGAATTGAATCAGTTGATAAACTTTGTGAGCAGCCAGAGCCAATATGGTTGTGGAGGAGACACCAGCAATATTGTCAAGGCGTTGTCATCCAACACAGAATGGGATTTCTGTACCGGTGTCAACGCTTGCTTTGCAAACTACAATCAACCCCTCAACAATGCGACTGGATTCTCGGCTATACCTATAGGATTTGTTGGCTCTGATGTGTGCCATTTTGCTTTTGTTGATTCCGATATAGCTTGCGGCATACGTTCTAGTACAGAGCACTTCAATTATGGAACGCATGGCGCGGCCACACTTTCAATAAGATATAGCGGAATAATGATAAACCCATATATTGTTTGCTATGCTACATCTGTCCGCTGTCTGCTCGATGATTCGGGTGTGGACAGTTCTATTGTGGTAACACCTTTGGTGACCACTGCCAAAATGGAAGATATCACCTCTATGTCAGCCAAGGCCGGTGGTTTTGTCTCGGGAAGCGGTGGCACTCCCGTGACTTCGCGCGGTGTCTGCTGGAGCACTACGCCTAACCCCACCGTGAGCAACGGCCACACCTTTGACGGTGACGGCACAGGTCTCTTTTCCAGCAATATGAACAGTCTTACGCCCGGCACCACTTACTACGTTCGTGCCTATGCCACCAACAGCGCGGGTACGGCCTACGGGGAACAGCGGGTCTTCACCACCACTCACCCGATCAATGACAGCATTCTGATTGATGCCCAGACCTGTCCCGGTGCAGACACTGTGACCGATTATGACGGTAACATCTACCGTACCGTGCAGATTGGCAACCAATGCTGGATGAAGGAGAACCTGCGTACCACGCACTATGCCGATGGCACTGTAATTCCAGCTGGTAATACAACTTCCAATACAACAGCTTACCGCTATCCACCCCACGGCCACGAAAGTGAAGTAACCATCTACGGTTACTTGTACAATTGGATTGCAGTGATGAAAGGTGACTCGGCCAGCAATTTGAATCCGAGTGGTGTGCAGGGCATCTGTCCCAACGGCTGGCACGTGCCAAGTCGAACGGAATGGGAACAACTACAGAGTTATGTGGGAAGCCAAGGTCAATATGTATGCGGTGGCGACAGCATTCAAATCGCCAAAGCATTGGCTTCTAAAGTGTGGTGTAATACAAACAGTACATCCATTGCCTGTGCCGTGTACAATAATGTGAGCGCCAACAATGCCACGGGTTTTTCTGCTCATGATGCTGGATATTTCCGCGACTCTTTTATTTATGGCGAGGCAAGAATATGGTCAACCGTCAATCAGACTGTTTTTTGTCTGCGACCAAACTCACCCCAATCATACATAAGTGGTGTCTATCCATCAGATGGCGCCTCCGTCCGCTGCCTCCGCGATTAGCGCGCGGCCTTCTGCCTGATGAACCGCACAGACAACGACACAAAAGGTTATTTGACTAACCAAAAACAAACAATGTTAGGTTAATTGAATAATCTTTTGTATCTTTGCGCGCAATTTTAAAAGAGAGACTCAAATGGATACATTGTTCAGAAAACACAAAATGCTGGTCTCGCAGGCGAACACCACCCTTGTGCGCGAAATAATGAAGACGATTGCCTGGGAAAAGCCTCTTGTCGCAATCCGGGGATCTCGTGGCGTGGGCAAAACCACGCTCATGCGGCAGTATGTACGTCAACAGTACGGGGTGAATGCTGGTGAGGCGCTGTATTGCGTCTTGGACAGCATGTATTTCGCAAACCACAATCTGCTGGATCTGGCTGAACGCTTTCACCAGATGGGTGGAAAACACCTGTTTCTTGACGAGGTTCACCGCTATCCCACTTGGAGCCGCGAAATAAAGGAAATCTCGGATTTGTATCCCGACTTGCGCATCACATTCACAGGCTCTTCGCTTATCCAAATCCTCAATGCGGATGCGGATCTTTCGCGACGAGTGCTGAGCTACACGATGGAAGGTCTCTCCTTCCGTGAGTTCCTGTGGTTCTACAAAGGAATACAACTGCCCAAATTCACGCTCAACGAAGTGCTGGGCCAATATGACGACATTTGCCACCGTGTGAATGCTTTGTGCCACCCCCAACAACTTTTCGAGGAGTATCTGCGCGTGGGATATTTCCCTTTCTATGACGGAGATGAGGACGAATACTACAGCCGCATTGAAAATGTGATAGATTTCATTGTGGGGCAGGAAATGACACTCTTTTGCGGAGTGGAACCGGCAAATACGCGAAAAGTCAAGGCTCTGATCCAATTTCTGGCGGACAGTCACCCTTATGAATTGAATGTCTCCAAACTTTCCACACGACTTGAGCTCAACAAACACACCGTACTCAGCTATATCAACAGTCTTGGACGGGCCGAACTGTTGCATCTCCTCTATTCTGACAGCAAGACTATCACGCGATTGCAGAAACCGGACAAGATATATCTCCACAATCCCAACATGTTCTATGCTCTTGGCTATGGTGACAAGATTGGCACCATACGGGAATGTTTTTTCGTGAACCAAGTTTCCGTAAACCATTTGGTGGAGTATGGAAAAGCCCAGGGAGACTTCCTGGTTGATGGCAGAATCACCATTGAAGTTGGCGGAAAAGACAAGAGTTTTGAGCAGGTGGCAAACATCCCCAATTCCTACATCTTTGCCGACAGAATGGAATTTGCAGTGGGGAAGAAACTCCCGCTTTGGATGGCAGGGATGCTGTATTGAGGTGCGCCTTTCCTTTGGCGCCTCCGTCCGCTGCCTCCGCGATTAGCGCACGGCCTTCTGCCACTCCACCACCACATTGTTCACCGCAATCATCTTGTTTGCAAACAGGGTGTTGTAGAAGATGACTAACGCATCGCGCTGCCGCTCGGTCTTGAATATTCCTTAAAAAGGAATGTATGGAACCTGTCGGAAATTCCCGAATCCGTTGAATGTCAAGTCCAAGGATTCGTCCCCGTCGTACAAAACACGAGTGCCCACAACGCTTTCACCATACAATTTCCTCAAATAGTCCAAGCCCTTGAAAAATGCCGAATGGCAGTTACGTGCCGATTTGATCTCAAAAGCCGACAGATTGCTGTATGAACTCTCGACTATCATATCCACTTCGTTCTGTGATTTATCACGGTAGTAATAAAGATGTGGCGACTTGCCGCGGTTGTAAAATTGTTTCATCATCTCAGAAACTACATAGTTTTCGAAAATCTGTCCCCTGAGCGGATGCGTTGACAGCTGCTCACCGTTCACAATGCCGAGAAGATGGCACAAAAGCCCCGTGTCATAGAAGTAACGCTTGGAAGTCTTCACAATGCGTTTCCCAATGTTCCGAAAGTAAGGAGGCAACGTGAATGTAATGTATGAAGTTTCAAGAATACTGTTCCAGTGCTGGATGGTTTTCATGTCCACCCCGATTTCGTTGGACATGTCTGAAGGAACGAACATACAGCCACATCTGCCGGCTGAAAGTCGGATGAACTGCGTGAACAACGACAAGTTTTTCACATTGATAAGCTGGCGCAAATCCCTTTCGATATACGTGGAATAATAGGCCGAATAAATGTCGGCGGGCGGAAGGCTGTGCGCCCAAACAGCTGGGAATCCGCCCCGTAAGACAAGCGTGTCTGTTGCGATACTCTGCATGTCAGGCAGTTCTTCCAAGGAAAGTGGCAACAATGTCAACACAGCGGTCCTTCCTGCAAGCGACTGGGTAACTTTCTCCATCAAGGAGAAGTTGCTGCTGCCCGTCAGAATGTAATGTCGGTTCTGGTCTTCATCCGCCGCTATCTGAATATACGAGAATAATTCAGGCATATACTGCGCCTCGTCTATTATAAGCCCGGTTCCGTAATGTCGCAGCAAAGACAATGTGTCTGAAGAAAAACGTTCCCGTAACTCAATGTTTTCCAAATTGACATATTCGTATTCAGGAAACGCCACCTTGCAAAGCGTTGTTTTGCCAGACTGCCGTGGCCCAGTGAGCGTTACTACAGGAAATATTTCTGAAAGACGTAAAAGTTCAGTCTTTAAAAGCCTATCTATCAACATAATAATTCAATTTTGGACAAAATCGGAGTTTAACTCCAATGTTGCCGCAAATATACATTTTTTTCAAAAAAAAACTGTTTATTCACTTCGCCGCCTTCTCCCACGCATACACCTCTTCGCCCACCGCTATCATACGCTTCGCAAAGACCGTATTGTAGAACATCGTCAACGAATCCTTGATGGGCTCGCACTGCGGGTATCGCCGCAGCACATCGCTGACCACGGCCTCCCGGTGCCGTTCCCGGATTTCGTAATTGTTCTTGAAAAAGTCCGATTGAGTGTATTCCGCCAGTTTGTCAATGGGCGACACCCCGCGCGCTGTCGCCGCCCGGTTCCAGTCCCAGAACGGCTGGAAAACAGCGTCCACCGACTGCTCGATGCTCCTCCTGACCTCCACCGGAAGCTGCCTGTTGTTGTTGGCCGTGATAGTAGCTGCGGGCTCCGCAACCGCTGTACGCTGCAACTCTGCCGGAAGCGACGAAGCAACGGGTGCCTCCTCAGAAACCGGCACATCCACAGCTGCCTCCTCCAATGCGACGGGTTCCTGTGTTTTGGTGCTTTGAGCGCTGTCTTCCGCCTGGCCTCCGGATTTCGGAATCAAAATCCATGCACCGAAGGCCAGCCCAATCACAAGGGCAAGAACGGCAACTACAGGCATTGTCCGATCGCGGCGCTGCATCCGTTGCAGCACCTCCTCTGCATTGCGGTAACGTCGCTCACGGTCCTCGCGCGTACACTTGTGGATCACGCTGCCATAGCTGTGCGGAAAAAGCTGTCGCAGAATCTTGCCGAAAGCATAGAGGTCGGCGCGGCAGTCTATGGGAACATTCCCCGCCTTCTGCTCCGGTGCGGCGTACTTGTCCGACCCCGCCGGCTGCTTCAGAATGCCGTGCCAGTCGCTGTCCGCCAGCCCGAAATCGATAATCTTGACGTTGTGCCCGTTGCGCGTGACGAGGATGTTGTCGGGCTTGAGATCGCGGTGTACTATCTGCAGGCTGTGATAATACGACATCGCCGACAACAATTCATAGGCAATCTTCATTCGAATCTTTCGGTTAGGCTTCTGCGCAAGGAACTCCTTGATGGTCACACCGTCAACGTACTCCATCACGATGCAGGGCCCGGCCACAGGGTCGGTCTCCTTGCTGAAAGTGTGCGCAATATTGGGATGCTCCATCTTCACCCCGAGCTCGAACTCCTTGGTCAGCAGTCTCGTATAAACTTCCTTGTGTTGAAATTCAGGTTTTAGGCTCTTGAGCACGAACCACTTGCCATAGCGTTGTGCCTTGTACAAGCGGTTGAAGCCGTCCGACGGGATTTCCGCATACGCAGTGAACACGTCCGAGATGTTCTCGAAGGAGGAGGTGATTTCGCCGGAAGAGGATATGTCGGACATGTTCAAGCAAGGGTTTTATTGGGAGTTGCTGTTTTTTCTTCTCTCAGCCACGATCTCGTCTTGTTTGGCGGCGGGCATGCGCATGTATTGGAAGAATTCCATGGAGTAGTTGGCGCGGCCGCTGGTTACGTTACGCAAGGCAGTGGCATAGCCGAACATCTCCATGAGCGGGATGAATCCGTCAAGTTTTTGGGAACCTTTACGGAAACGGCGCATATTCTCAATGCGACCTCTCCGCTTGTTTATGTCGCGGGTGATGTTGCCGATGTACTCGTCAGGGGTGTTCACCTCCACCTTCATGACGGGCTCCAAAAGGACTGGTGCCATTTTGTTGTATGCCTGTTTGAAACATTGAGCCGCGCAGAGTTGGAAGGCCATGTCGCTGGAGTCAACAGGGTGGAACGAGCCGTCCACCAACACGCAGCGCACATCTACTACGGGATAGCCGGCCAATGGGCTCTTCTCCATGGCGGCAAGCAGTCCTTTTTCGATGGACGGGATGTATTCTCGAGGTACTACACCGCCCTTAGTGATGTCCACAAACTCGAAACCTTTTCCAGGATTTGGCTCAAAGCGGATGACGGTGTGGGCATACTGGCCGTGACCACCGCTTTGCTTGACATGCTTGTAGTTGCACTCGTGCTCCAGGGTGATGGTTTCCCGGAAGGATACGCTTGGCGCACCCACCTCAATAGGCACCTTAAATTCGTCTTTCAGTCGGTCAATGATTATTTCCAAATGCAGTTCGCCCATGCCAGCAATGATAGTTTCCTCTGTTTCGTCATCATAATGGGCGTGGAAGGAGGGGTCCTCGTTGCTCAACTTGGCCAAGGCCTCGCCTAATTTGTCTCGGTTTTTCTGGTCGGTGGGGGTCACCTTCATCTCGATGACGGCAGGAGGCACGGAAATGGATTCCAGCACAATAGGGTGTTTTTCGTCGCAGAGGGTGTCACCGGTACGGGTGTACTTCATGCCTACCAGGGCGATGATCTCACCGGCGCCTGCTTCAGAGATTTCTTCGCGTTCTTTTGCTTTGATGCGGAAGATACGGCCCACACGCTCGTTCTTGTCTTTGTTGGTATTGTACAGCGTCATGCCATTGGTGAGCTTGCCGCTGAAAATGCGGATGAAAGTCTGCTGCCCCACGTAGGGGTCATTGATGAGTTTGAAGGCCAGCGCCGAGAAGGCTTCATTGTTGGAAGGATTTCGTGTGTAGGTTTTCTCGGGATCATCGGGATCGTGAGCCACAACCGCACCAATGTCGGAGGGGGAGGGGAGATAGTTGATGACGGCATCCAAAAGCGGCTGAATGCCCTTGTTCTTGTAAGCAGCCCCACAGAGCACAGGGGTGATCATGAGTTTGATAGTAGCCTTGCGCAGCGCCTTCTGCAGTTCTTCTTCGCTGATGGAACGCTCTTCCAAATAGGCATCCGCTATGTCATCGTCCACATCGGCCAACTTCTCAATGAGGTTGTTGTGCGCAGCTTTGGCCGCTGCCGCAAACTCCTCGGGAATGTCGTTTTCATAAACCTCCTTTTCAGAGAAGGTCAGGGCCTTCATCTTGACAAGGTCGATGCAACCTTGGAAGTCGTTTTCCGCACCCATGGGTATCTGTATGGGTACGGCGTTGGTGCCAAGATATTTCTCCATCTGGGCAAGTACCTCCTGAAAGTCGGCGCCCGTACGGTCCATCTTGTTCACAAAGGCGATGCGGGGCACGCGGTATTTGTCGGCTTGGTTCCAGACCGTCTCGCTCTGAGGCTCTACACCTCCCACAGCGCAAAAAACTGCTACCATGCCGTCAATCACACGCAGGGAACGCTCCACCTCAATGGTGAAATCAACATGCCCCGGAGTGTCTATCAAGTTGATTTGGTGATCTTTCCATTCAGCAGTGATGGATGCGGAAGCGATGGTGATGCCCCGCTCCTGCTCCTGTTTCATGAAATCCATGGTGGCCTGACCGTCGTGGGTCTCGCCAATCTTACGATTCACCCCTGTGAAGAATAATATACGTTCCGAACAAGTAGTCTTGCCAGCATCAATGTGGGCAGCAATGCCTATATTGCGTAGTTTTGATATGTTTTTTGCCATATAATTAATTAGTAATCAGTTTGATAAATGTCATTAAAACGAGTGTGCAAATTTAGTATTTTTATTATAAAAACCCATTAAGCCGAAAACTTTCTAAGGGAGATGCCTGATTTTGCCACATAAGATTTACTGAAGAGTGTTTATTGAATTGGAATGTGAAAAAAATGTATTTTTGCAATTCTTTAAATGCCAAATCATGCAAGAAAAGTCCAATAATCGGATTGCGAAAGTGGCGGTTTTGATTCCGTGCTTTAACGAGGAAACATCCATTGCCAAGGAGGTGATTGATTTCAAGTCGGTGCTTCCCGAGGCAGATATTTATGTGTATGACAACAACTCCACCGATTGTACCGCGGAACTTGCCGCTGAAGCCGGAGCTTTTGTGCGTAATGAGCCCTTGCAAGGAAAGGGCAATGTGGTCAGGCGTATGTTTCGCGAAATACAGGCTGATTGCTATGTGATGGTGGATGGAGACGGGACCTATGACCCCGCTGACGCCCCGGCCTTTGTGCATGCTGTGTTGGATGAACAGGCGGACATGGTCGTGGGCGACAGGCTCTCAACGACCTATTTCAACGAGAATAAACGCCCTTTCCATAATGCCGGAAATTGTCTGGTCCGGAATCTTATCAATAGCTTCTGGAAGACGGATCTACAGGATATAATGACTGGCTATAGGGCATTTAGTCGCCGCTTTGTGAAATTGTTTCCAGTGATGAGTTCTCATTTTGAAATCGAAACCGAGATGACCGTCCATGCGCTTGACAAGCGGTTCTTCATTAAAACCATACCCACTCAGTATGCCGACCGTGCCAGTGGGGAGTCGAAGCTGAATACCTATAAAGATGGCCTGAAGGTGCTGAAGACGATTTTTCTGCTTTTTGAAGAATTCAGGCCGCTGCTCTTTTTTGGTGCGATAGCATTGCTGATGCTGCTTCTGGCCTTGATACTGTTTATTCCTATTCTGGTTGAGTTTTTAAAAATAGGATTAGTGCCTCGATTTCCCACATTATTCTGTGCCGGATTTCTGGCTATTGCTGGCGTGATGTCTTTTTTTACCGGTGTTTGTCTGGATGTTCTTGTCCGAAAACATCGAAAGGATTATGAACTGGAAGTTGTTAATTTCCAATGATATGAAACGGTCGATTTTAAAATATTGCCTGACATTCATAGGTTTGATAGGAATGTTTTTCCTGTTTGCCTTGGTGTCTTGCTGGCTTCCTGATCGTCGTATCAAGGAGCATGTGACAGAGATTGCTCCGGTGATGCAGGAATGCGGCAATTACCCTATGGCAATCATTCAGAAGGAATCGGCCCGCCAGGATAACTTTACCGACGCGCTGATACTTAACCAACAGCTTTGCATTGACCGCAAATTTCCCCTTAAGTCAGCGATGAGTGCGTATCGCTGTGAGTATTCTCCGCGCTATGATATGACGTCCGCCTTGTTGAAGTTGTCACAGCAGGAGGAAGGAGGTACTATGGTGGCCTATCCTCGCTATTGGCATGGGAACACCTTCCTATTCCGTGTCATGTTGTTGTTTGTGGATTACCAGACCCTGCAATGGATGATGTTTGCGGTAAGTTCATTATTGCTGTTCCTGTTTTTACTCTCGTATCAGGTCCGTGCCGGCATTTGGAAAGCCATGGCATTTTTGCTCAGTTGGCTATTGGTGTATGGCTTCGTGACACAGTTCTCCATGCAGTTTTTTCCCGTCACGGTCCTTATGCTCATTGCCTCCATACTGGTGGTTAGACATGCTGAGGACCACGCCTATTTGAAGATGCTGTTCTTTGTGATGGCATGTCTTACTTGTTACTTCGATTTGCTGACCACACCTCTGCTTACCTTGGGATGGCCATTGCTGGTATGGGTGAGCTTGCAAAACACCGACAGTCTCCGGTTGCAGGATAGCCTGTTTCCGATAGTAGGGTGGGGATTCCTATGGGGTGTAGGCTATGCCCTTACTTTTTTGTCGAAATGGTTGATAAGCAGTGCCATTATCAATATGAATGTGTTGAAAGATGCTTCTGAGTCCACGGTTTACAGAATGGGTGTCAATGCTTTCAGTCGTTGGGATGCCATTGTGCAGAATGTACAAATGGTGCCTTGGACGATGGTCTTCATTGTATTGCTTGTTTTGGGGGCGTACAGCATTGTCCGTTTTCATGCAAAGGGTGGGTTAAAGACCCTGTTGTTGCTGGCGGTGTCCCTATTGCCGTATGTGTGGTATCTGTTGGTGGCAAACCATAGCTTTCTGCATTATTGGTTCACGTATCGCTTGCAGGCGATTACCATTGCGGCCTTGTTCTTGATGGTATTGAGTATGCGCCGGGAACCAGCTGGCGGATAGTCATCGCATCAAACACATTCCAAGACTTATTCAGTTTCAATTCTTAATTGTTGATTTTCAATTGCTCCATCATCTCATCCACACCTCTTGAAGTGATGGTGGCACCAGAGATGGCATCCACACGGTTTTCTTCGGCAATTTCGTTGTGAGTGCCTGGCTTGAGCACTCTGACAGATACAAAGCGGCCGTTTTTATCGTATAGTTTCTTCTCTTTAAAAGATTTCAGAAAATGCTCTTCTGTGATTTTGGCACCGAGTCCGGGAGTTTCCGACTTGTGGTCAAGGCTGATGCCTTTGAGTGTCTGTCCGTCTTCAGAGATGACGGCATATCCCCAAAGAGGTCCCCACAACCCTTTGCCGTCTAAACGTATGGCGATGCCCTTGGTGCCATCGGCGCATACAACACGGTACTGTCGGCCGTCTTCAGTCAGCGGCACGGTCAGATTTGAAAAGGCAACAACCGCTTTGGTTCGATCGATGTCGTGTCCTGCTGCTCGGAGAATTTGTTGATATTTCTCAGCTTGCCGATTCAAGTCGCGACGTGGTTTCAAGCCAGAGGAAACAACCGTAAGCACTACTGCGATTAATAGTACCAACGCTGTGATATATATAAAGATATATGTATTGCTAAACTTTTTCACAGGGCATTGTGTTTTCGTTCCAACAGTTGTCTTTGTCGCCGGTTGATTGAGGTTTGGATGACGCAATAATCGATAAGCGGGGCAAAGATGTTCATCAGCAGGATAGCAAGCATCATGCCTTCCGGATAGCCCTTGTTGATGGTGCGGATGAGAATAGCAAGCACACCGATAAGCACTCCGTAGATATATTTGCCCGTGCGGGTGTGGGCGGCGGTGACGGGGTCGGTGGCCATAAAGACCGCGCCGAAGAGAAATCCCCCCATCAGTAGCTGATCGTGCGCCGCCACGGGACAAAGTCCGGTAAGATTGCAGATGAGAGCCGTTATATAGCCACCTACAACGACCGTGAGCATAATCCGCCAGTCGGCCACTTGGGTGAGAATCAGGAGGGCAGCGCCGAGGAGGATGGCGATCTTGCAGGTCTCGCCGATACAGCCGGGGATGGTGCCAAGAAACAGATCCCAAGTGGAGGGTAGCGCTTCAGGATGGCCGTTCATCACGAGGGACAAGGGTGTGGCACCCGTGACTGTGTCTGCGCCGGAGAACCAGACCTTGTCGCCAGAGATGACTGACGGGTAGGCGAAGAAGACGAAGGCACGTGCCAGCAATGCGGGGTTTAGGAAGTTATAACCCGTACCGCCAAAGACCTCCTTGCCGAAAATCACCGCGAAGACAGTGGCTACGGCAACAATCCAAAGCGGCACGTCGGGTGGCATGATCATCGGGATGAGGAAGCCCGTGACAAAAAAGCCCTCGGCCACTTCTTCTTTCCGAATCTGAGCGAAGAGGACCTCTACGCCCAACCCGCTGATGTAAGTCACGATGACTAACGGCAGCCATTTCAGGAAGCCGTACCAAAGGCAGGGCCAGAGGGACGTCTGCCCACCAATAGCCAGAAAGTGTTGGTAGCCCACATTCCACCAGCCGAAAAGCAGGGCGGGGGAGAGCGCAATTATCACGGTAATCATGATGCGCTTCATGTCAACTGCATCGCGTACGTGGCAACGCCCCTCCGTCACAGAGGCGGGTGTGCGCATGAACGTGTCCATGGCATCTGTTAGGGCATTGAACTTCTTGGGCATTTGCTTATGCTTTTTGGTGCGCAAAAATACACATATTTCCTACTTGATAACAGATTTTTTATTCTTGCTCACTCACTTATAATCTTTCACTTCAATCACCCAGGCGTTCTCAAGGTAGTTCAGTAATTCTTGCGTGATGCTGGAGAAGTCGATGGTGAGGGTGCCGTGCTTGTCCTGCTTCCATTTGAGCTTGGCATCGCACCCCCAATCTTCCAACAGTCGGAATGTCGCCTTGGTGTTGATTTTCGGTACATTTCTGATTATCAATGGTTTGTCTCGGTCAGGCCGATCAAATTCGATAATGTAGAGATTGTTGTCTTTGGTGGTGAAGCAGCGGTAGGTACGCTCCCAGAACACTTCGCCATTCCAGTCTGCTTTCAAAAGGGACGCTTTTTCTCCGTCTTTATAACAGAATAACGATGCGGAGGCTTCCAAATCCTTTTCTTTATAAAATACGATTATAAGAACAGAGTCACCCTTATGCAGTGGGCCTTGAGCAAAATTCTTTGCTATAGATATTTTTTTGCCTATATCGAGTAGTTGGAAGGCAGGCGCACCATTGATACTCAAGTACACGGTCATGCTATCGTCGGCAGCAGCAAAAAAAGTATAGGTTCCATCTTCGTCAACATAGAAGTTGCCTGTCCACATTATGGAGAAGTTGTCAGTGCTCACGTCTCTCATTGGCGCGTTGCGTACCCAGTCGAAGTTGATGGTCTCTGTAGGCGGCAGCTTCGCAGATGTTTCCTTTCGTTGGCAAGGAATCTCATACGGTTGCGAGCCGTAAATAGCCTGTCCGTTGATCGCCAGCCACCTGCCGAGACTTTTCAACCGTTCCTGCTGGATAAGCGGGATGGTGCCGTCGGCATTAGGCCCCACGTTGAGGGTCAGACCGCCACCGTGCGCCACCAACTCCACAAAATGCTGTATTAGTTCCTTGTCTGTCATATAGTTGTCCAAGTCCTCGTTGCGGTTGATGCCGAAGCTGCGTCCGAGTCCGCGGCACTCTGCCCACGGCACCTCTGTGTTGGCGATGCCCGCACTGTACTCGGGCGTCAGGAAACCGTGCTTGGTGCCGTTGCCCCATCGATTGTTTACAATGGCGTCAGGGCCCACAGTATTATAGTACCAGCTGATCAGTTCGGGAGAGTGAAACTGCTCTGCCGTGTTGTTCCAATCACCATCGGAAAAGATGAGGTCGGGATTGTAGCGCGTTACTAACTCATTGAACTGCGGTATTATATAGCTGTCCACGTAGTTGCTTATGGAGTCGTCAGGATCCTCCATCCAGATGTGGCGCGGGTTCGACCACTCTGGCAGCGAGTAGTAGAAGCCCATACGCAGTCCCTCATCACGCACCACCGTGGTCAGTTCCTCCACGATATTGCGTTTGGGACCACTTGCCACACTGTTCCATTCTGGTTGGAACTTGCTGTCCCAAAGACAGTAGCCGTCATGATGTTTGGTGACCAGCACCACGTATTTCGCGCCGGCATAATGGAAGAGGTCGGCCCACTCCTCCGGATTCCAAAGTTCGGCATGCCAATATTTGGTAAGTTCCTTGTATTGGTCGAAAACGGGCAGGGTGGTGTCGGCGTAATAACTCATAATGCGCATCCGTTCGGGCTCCTTTTGCATCAGTCCACGGTAGAACCATTCGCCGTAGCCCTCTTTGGAGGCGTAGGCAGGTACGGAGTAGAGTCCCCAGTGAATGAAGATGCCAAGTTTCGCATCCTGGAACCATTGCGGGTAGCCACGCTGGTTGAGTGATTCCCAGCTGGGCTCTACCTGTGCTTGTGTCGTTAATCCTGCCCAAATGAACATGATTGTTGCGATCCATATTGTGCTGTACTTGTGTGGGGTTAACCGCATGACTCTTACATTTTATTATAAATCAATTCTTTATATTTGCTTATCAATACGCGGGGAACAAATTAGGTTCAAAAAAGCACCGACAAAAAAAGTGTGGCAGTGCCGGGATTCTAAAGTGAATATGCAGAGGTATATCCGTGGCAAAAATACATTTTTTTCAACAGACCTCCCTGTTTACCCGCTTTTATAACTTTCCAAGTTGAACTTATCATTTTACCATGTTGACTGACTTTGGGGGTTAGACTGTTTTTATACCTTGGTCGGTCAACTTATTTCAGGCATTGACAGTCTGCTGTGCACCGCTCTTGTATCAAGTTAAGGAAGATTTTTTTTCATTGTTTGTCTGTATTTGTAATTCAAAGAGGGCGTCCTCCACGATGCGTTGACACTCTTTCTTGGAGGGGCAGACCAGTTCGCATAGGGCGAATTCTTCACTATCAACCTCATAGATGCCGAGGGCTTCCATTTTCTCTATATCTTTTATTTCGCAGGCTTTAAGAATCTCCAGCGGCATCAAGTCGAGTGGAAATACTTTGTCATAGACATTGGTCATCATAAAAGCGCGGCGGCCACCGTGCAATGACGTGTCAACCCTATATGTGCGCTTTGGTGTGAGCCACGCTAAGAAGGTGTGCGACAGGCTCCACTTCTTTACTCCGGGCAACAACCAGCCCAGAAACTCGCGCTTCCCGCCTTCGGCTATGACCGTGATCTGCTGTTCATAGAAACCCAAGAGGGGCACATCTTGGCATTGACGACCACTCAAGACACTGCCGCTGACCACACGCACGTTCCCCTGCCGGAGATTGCCCGATAACAGCGTTGAAAGGTCCGCCCCGTACAATGTGTTAAAGTAACCTGTGCGCTTGATTTCAGGGCCCGTCAGCGCAGCGGTCTTCCCGAACTGCAGGATATGTTCCGCAAAAAAGCGCCCGATGCGCGCCACTTCCTGCGGGTGGATGAACCACACGACCTCATCCTTCGCTAAAGGGTCCACAAAGTGTATGTGCGTACCCACATTGCCGGCGGGATGCGTACCACTGAAATAGTGTTGCTGCACGTCCTCAATCGATTCAAAGAGCTGGTTGTCAATACCTTCTTTCATACATAGATGTATGGGAGCATGGTCTGCAGCCTTTTGCAGCATCCGGATGCCGTGACGGAAATTATCCTCCTTGCCGCGCATCAGGATGCGGAAGTCAGGCGCGAGCGGGTTGCTGTCGAAACAGGGAATGAAAACGCTCTTGGGCCTTATATCGGGATTCGGGATGGTGGAGTAAGGACGTTGTCGCAAACATGGCCATAAACCATTCTTTAATAGCAGCTCGCGGATGTCATCTCCAGTGGTTGGCATGTCAAAGTGGATATTTGTCTCCGTGGGAGCGCTCACATCGCGCGCAATCGTGACTTCTTCAATGACCCGCTTCTCACCGCGTATAATCTCTTTTACGGTGCCGGTCACGGGGGAAACAATCACAATCCGCTCATCCTGTTTGTCGCAAAAGAGCGGGGCGCCAATCTCCACGGTGTCGCCAGCCTGCACCAGCAACTTAGGTGTGAGCCATCTGAAATCCGTTGGTCGTATATGGTAATCAGATGAGGGCTGTACGTCCAAAACAATGCCTGTCGCGTTCCCCGACAAATGCATATCTAAACCTTTTGTGATTTTATAATGCATTGAAATACAGTCTTTTTTATAGGTTGTTGCGTTTATTATGAAGATGCAAAAATAACAAAAATTTGATTGAAAAATTTGCTAACTTGCGCCCCGATTAATTATAATAAATGTATGACTATTCAAGATTTACGACAAGTTTTTCATCAACGATTTGGGAATGAATGTGTTGTATATGCTTCTCCCGGGCGGGTGAATCTGATTGGCGAACACACTGACTACAATGGAGGCTATGTATTTCCCGGAGCTATCGACAAGTGTATCTATGCGGGCATCAGATTGAATGGCACTGTCCGTGTGCGCGCATACTCGCTGGATTATAATGAATATGCGGAGTTTGGCTTGCAAGAAGAAGACAAGCCTTCCCAATTGTGGGCCCGCTATATTTTCGGGGTGTGTCGCGAGTTACAAAAGATAGGACATGCGGTGTCGGGTTTCGACACGGTATTTTTTGGAGATATTCCCGTAGGGGCTGGCGTCTCGTCATCGGCGGCTTTGGAGAGCACTTTTGCTTTTGCGCTGAATGATCTTCTCTCCTTGCGTGTTGACAAGTTTGAATTAGCCCGTGTCGGCCAGGCTACGGAGCACAACTATTGTGGTGTGAAGTGTGGCATTATGGACCAGTTTGCCTCACTCTTCGGCAAAGAGGGTCATCTTATGCGCCTGAATTGTGCCACTATGGAATATGAGAATTACCCATTCAACCCGAAAGGCTATAAGGTCGTATTGTTAGATACCTTGGTGAAGCATGAACTGGCCTCGTCGGCTTACAACAAGCGGCGGGAGTCTTGTGAAAATGTCTGTCGCCATGTGGCAGCTCGCCATTCTGAAGTGAAATATCTCAGCGATGCCACGAGGGAGATGTTGCAGGAAGTGAAAGACGAAATTTCCCAGGAAGACTTTATGCGGGCAGAGTATGTCATTGGTGAGAAACAGCGGGTGCTGGATGTTTGTGACGCATTAGAAAAGGGTGATTATGAGACTGTCGGCGACCGTATGTATGGCACCCATTATGGTATGAGCAAGCTTTATGAGGTCAGTTGCGACGAGCTGGACTTCCTTAATGATATTGCCAAAGCCTGTGGCGTGACTGGCTCCCGCGTTATGGGCGGCGGCTTCGGTGGCTGCACCATCAACCTTGTGAAGGAAGATCTCTACAACACTTTCATTGCCACAGCCCAAGAACAGTTCGCCGTCAAATTCGGCCACAAACCCAAGATCTATGACATCGTGATCTCAAACGGAGCAAGAAAAGTGGTCGATGGTCACTCTTCTGTTTGAAGTTAGAAATTTGGAGCATGGAGTATTTTGAAAGATTCATGAGAGAAAAATGTATGGGTTTTTCTGTGGACATAGTAAGTTTGTACAAAATACTCCTTGAAAAATGTAAGGAATATGTGCATTCCACACAATTGCTGAGAAGAGGAACAAGCATTGGTGCAAATCTTGTTGAAGCATGGGGTGAGTGAAATATTTATAATCCTTAAAGAAACAGCTGAAACTGAATATTGGTTGGGATTTTTACACAAAACGGACTATGTTTCTATTGTTGAATATAAGAATGTTGCAGCCGAATGTAACGAATTCTATAGATTATTGAACAGATTACTAAGACAATCAAACAAAAGCTAAACACCTAAAACTACAAACTGTTAACTTATAAATATGCAATCCCCTACATTATTAGTGCTTGCCGCCGGTTTGGGTTCCCGCTATGGGGCCTTGAAGCAGATGGACGGCATTGGGCCCAACAACGAGGCCATTTTGGATTATTCTATTTATGATGCCAAGCGTGCCGGATTTGGCAAGGTGGTCTTTGTCATCCGTGAAGATTTCGCGGAGGCGTTTCAAAAAGTCAACAACTCTGAGAAATTCGGCATTCCCGTAGAGTATGTGTACCAGTCGCTGGACAAGTTGCCGGATGGCTTTGCTGTGCCGGATGGGCGCGTGAAACCGTGGGGGACCTGCCATGCCGTGTTGATGGCCAAGGATGTGATTCATGAGCCGTTTGCCGCCATCAATGCCGATGATTTCTACGGCAAGGAGGCCTATGAGGTGCTTGCCGCCTATCTGCGTCACTGCGAAGGCCAAAAAGGGTCGTATAGCATGGTGGCCTACAAGTTGCGGAACACCATGTCTGATTTCGGCACCGTGTCGCGCGGCATCTGCACCGCTGATGCGGACAATAACCTGCTGACCATTGTGGAACGTACCGCTATCGGCCATACCGCCAGCGGCGGTGCCGCCTACACTGACGAGATAGGCTCTCACCCGCTGGATATGGATTCGCTCGTCTCCATGAACTTCTTTGGCTTCACCCCCGACTTTTTTGAATATTCGGTGAAAGGCTTTGTGGAGTTTCTGAAAGGCCCCGCCCAAACCAATATCAAAGCCGAGTTCTATATTCCACTGATGGTCAACAATGCCATTAACGACGGTTCCGCCAAACTGAAAGTGCTATCGAGTAATGCCTCTTGGTTTGGAGTTACCTATAAAGAAGACAAACCCGAAGTGATGCGCAAGGTGCGGGAGCTGATTGAGAAGGGCGTGTATCCTGAGCAGTTGTGGAATGGGGCGAAAGATTATACTGATAACTGATTGAAATATATTTGCAAATTATGAAGATTGATAAGAGGATATGGGGAAGGACCTCGGAGGGAGATGACATTCATCTCTTCACCATGGAAAATGTGCATGGTTTGAAGGTCCAATTGAGCGAGATTGGGGCGGGTATCGTTAGTTTGTGGACACAAGACCGCAACGGACATTTTGACGATGTCGTATTGGGTTATGCAAATGCTACTGACTATTTGGGAGATGGTCCCTGCATGGGAAAGACCCCGGGACGGTTTGCCAACAGGATTGCCCAGGGACACTTTAGCATAGGAGATACCTCGTATCAACTCGACCTGAACACCGCCGCCGGCAAGCACCACCTCCATGGCGGTGACTTGGGTTTTGCCAACCGGAAGTGGCATGGCGAAGTAGTGGGCAACAGCGTGGTCTTCACCTACACATCCCCCGATGGCGAGGCCGGATATCCTGGTAAGCTGACCGCTACGGTACACTATACCTTATTGGAAACCAATTCGCTACAGGTGGATATGCAGGCCACGACTGACAAACCGACCATTGTTAATTTGACCAACCATACCTATTTTAACCTGAAAGGTGAGGGTAGTGGTGATGTGCTGGACCACCATCTGCGAATCTATGCGGAACGGTATTTGGACACGGATGAGGATCTTATTCCAACAGGCAAATTGCTTCCGGTGGTTGGGACCCCCATGGATTTCCGCAAAGAAAAATTGATAGGGCAAGACATACGGGCAGACTTTGACGCTTTGCGTTTTGGCAAAGGTTATGACAGCTGTTGGGTGCTGGAAACAGATGACGACGGCGGCGCCCTGTGTATGGCTGCCGTACTCTCTCATGAGGGAACTGGGCGTGTGGTTGGAATTGCCACGGACCAGCCCGGGCTGCAGGTTTATACTGGCAACTGGCTGGAAGGGTGTCCATTAGGGAAGTGCGGTCGCCAATATCATGATTACGATGGGGTGGCGTTAGAGTGCCAGGCTCTGCCCGACGCTCCTAACCACGACAATTTTCCCAGTGCCATTCTCCTACCTGGAGAAATTTATAAGAAATCAATCAAATTTTATTTTTTAACAGCATAATACTAAACAAATGAGTACAAAAACTAAACAATGGGGTGCTATCATTGTGATGATCGCCCTTTTTGCGATGATTGCCTTCGTTACGAACTTGTGTTCGCCGATGGCCGTTATCGTCAAAAATCAGTTCGGGGCCTCGAACTTTTTATCCCAGATTGGCAACTATGGTAACTTTATCGCCTACTTGGTGATGGGTATCCCTTCGGGCATGCTGATCAAACGTTTTGGCTACAAGAAAACCGCCTTGATAGCCTTAGCTGTGGGTATTGTCGGTATCCTGGTGCAGTGGATGAGCGGTCAGGTGGGCAGTTTCGCTGTCTATTTGGTGGGTGCCTTCATTGCCGGCTTCTGCATGTGCATGCTGAATACCGTTGTCAACCCGATGCTTAACTTGTTAGGTGGCGGTGGCAATAAGGGCAACCAGCTGATTCAGATCGGTGGCGTCTTCAATTCTGCCGCTGCGGTTGCCGTGTACATTATCATGGGTGCGCTCATCGGTGAGGCCACCAAGGCCAGGATTGCCGATGCTACGCCAGCCCTGATGATTGCTTTGGCTATCTTTGTCGTGGCGTTCGTCGTCATCCTCTTTACCAAGATTGAAGAACCACAACAACCTGTCGAACCGAAGGATGCCGATGCCCCGAAAGACAAGTACAGTGCTTTCTCTTTCCGCCATTTCAAACTCGGCATTTTGGCTATCTTCCTCTATGGATCGGTAGAAGTGGGTCCTCCAACCTATATGATGCAGTATATGACAGCCGCTCCTGATGCTGCCACGCCAGGTCTGGGTATGGATGGTACGGTGGTTGGACTTATTGTGGCTGTTTATTGGCTTATGATGCTGATTGGCCGTTTTATAGGTGGCGCTGTCGGTGGCAAGGTTTCCACCCGGACTATGCTGGCTACTGTCTCCAGCTTGGCAGTTGTGCTCGTAGCCTTTGGCATGTTTGCTCCAACTTCTGCGATGGTTAAGGTTCCAGGTATCGACTGGGCCAATTTGTCTGTTGTCTGGGCGCAAGTGCCGATTGGTATTTTCGCTTTTATTCTTGTAGGATTGTGTTCCTCTGTGATGTGGGGAGCCATTTTCAATCTGGCCACCGAAGGACTGGGTAAATACACGGCCATTGCTTCTGGTGCGTTCATGACTATGGTATTCGGCTTTGCCATCGTGCTGGGTCTCCAGGGTTGGCTCGCAGACGTCACAGGCAGTTATATGACCAGTTTCTTTGTGGTGTTGGCCTGCGCCGCCTACATCCTGTTCTACGCCCTTTGGGGTTCCAAAAATGTCAATACGGACATTCCGGTGGAATAGTTTTGGGGGTATATGACAAACAAAAAGGCGGCTCAACGAGCCGCCTTTCTGTTTGTGTGGAGAAGACGGGATTCGAACCCGCGACCCCTTGATTGCGAACCAAGTGCTCTACCAACTGAGCTACATCCCCATCATGGGAGCGAATGCCCCATGTTTTGTGATATGTTGGTTTTGTCTTATTTTTTGACGAGGCCTAATATTTCGCGGGCTTCATCGGAGGTGGCCACTTGGCGGCCGAGCAGTTTGGCCATGCGTACGACCTTGTCCACGAGTTCGCCGTTAGACTTGGCGAGGATGCCTCTTTCGAGGTAGAGGCCATTTCCACTCATAGAACTATGAGCATAAACAATAGTTTTACGACCAGTAAAATCATTACGGAAATCCACAAACGGAACTCCACGTCCATCATAATTACCATTTAAATCATGATTAAGATAAAAGCTACTTCCATCATCATCCATTAAATGATTATATATAGATGCAACACGAATACTATTTCCTGATATAACTGGCTCTGAATAAGAAACCGTAGAAACAGACTGTGGAACCTCTTCTACTACAGAAGAAGGGACCTCTTCCACAACTTTTTCTTCAACAACTTCTTCTTTTTCTACAATCTCTTTAGAAACAACTCTCTCGATTCTATCTTCTTTAGCAATCGCATATGTTTTATTAGAATCAATAATAAAACCAAAGAAGCAAGTATAAACACTAGCAAAAATGATACCCAATTTAAGTATCTTAAAAAGACGCTCTTTTCCCATAATAACCTAACCCCCATTAGTACGCACATTATACCATAAAATCGCGATTTTGTCAAAAAAAAGAGCCCTCTAGGCTCTCTTATTCATATAATCTTTAATAGCAGCTACTTTATCTGTTTTTTCAAACAAACTACTACTTCTACCAAAATGACCAAAATTCGTTAATTCATGATAAACAGTATGACGCAAATCAAGTGTATCAATAATATGATCTGGTCTAAAATCAAATAAAGAATCAATTAATTCTAATACAAACTCATCAGAATAAGAACTAGTACCAAACATATTAATGGATACATTAACAGGTTTAGAAACACCAATTGCATACCCAACCTCTAACATACATTAACTACATACTCCTGCAGCAACTAAATTCTTACAAACATATCTTGCATAATAAGCCGCAGAACGATCTACTTTTGTATAGTCTTTTCCAGAAAAAGCCCCTCCACCATGAATAGAATATCCTCCATAAGTATCAACAACAATTTTTCTACCAGTAAGACCAGAATCTCCTACAGGTCCTCCAATTACAAATCTTCCTGTTGGATTAATAAGATATTTTGTATCAACAAGGAGTTCTTTAGGAATAACCTTAAATATAATTTCTCTTTTAATATCTTCTTCCAATTGCATGGCTTGCTCATCCCCCAGGTAGGGCATATGGCCAGCTCTATAGTAATGCAGTGCTGTTCTGTCTTTCGGAAGGTCATAATGACTGAGAAGATAGTGAACCCAGCCGATAGTGGTCAGCATATCAAAATAGCCCAT
>CALDIA010000183.1 GCA_937901455.1 uncultured Bacteroidales bacterium
TCTGGAAAAAGAAAAAGCTTTCTTTGAGAAATACGCAACAGACAGGACTAAAGACATTATCTCTTCCATTGAAATGCTGCTCTCTCAAATTCCATCGGACAATTCTTATTGCATACTAAAGATGTCTGCCGGCTCCGGTTTCCATTCCATCACAGGTGATTGGCAATTTGATGATTATTCTCAAACAGGAACGTGGACTCAAGGTCGCAATGCAGGAAAAAAGAAATTCAAATCTCGAAAAATAGCAGATTGTAACGGCAAACTGTCGCTTATGGGATTTGTGAAACTGCGTGCATTGAGCGAAGAAGAAGTGAAACACCTTGAAGAGAACAGTAAAATTGAACAACAGCGTAAGGAGCAAGGGCGATTGGCAGAGCTGGAAGCTGCGAAAATAAGGGCAGAGAAAGAGGCAAGGGTTCAACGAAAAAATGAAGAACGCAAAAAACGGTACGATTCTGCCATGGCAGAAATCAAGCAGTTGGTTGATATAGGACAATATGAGGAAGCGTTGAGTAAAATCAAAGTAGTGAGCGAGGCGTTCCCAGGATGTGAACAACATGAAATAAATGTTGACATGCTTGAGGAAAAAGTTAGGTCCATCCAAGAAAAGCGTGCGATTGAAAAACGCCAGCAAGAAGAGATTGAGCAAAAACGTCTGGAGAATGCTGTTCCCTTGTCAGAGAAAATATCTAAAGCGCAAAAGCTTCCCACACTTTACGGAAATGTGAAGCAATGGATGAAGCAAAATGGACGAGATTCGCTCTCTGACGAGGAAATCGGTGCTTTGCGAAATCAGATAGAGAGAATAGCGAACGCTATGAAACCTCGCGACAAGCAAAAAATGAAAAGTCTTGGATCCGAATTAGAGAGTTTTATATCTTCCGACCTCGCCCAATGCTGGTTCAACGAAATGATAATGTCATAAAATTCTAACACTTGAAATCGGATAAAAATAACATTATGCCCAATCTCCTCCTCTCCACCCTCGGGACCACCCCCGACATTATAGAAGAAACTATCGGTGTCTTCAACTACGATGACAACGTTGATTTTTATCGCAACAACGAACATGTGCAAGTTATGCGTAAGGAACTTAAGTGTATCGACGAAGTGTGGCTCGTGTCCACCGACCAACGGCACAAGGGACTGCCCAACGGCAAGCAGATACTCAATGCGAAGGAGAGCTACGACTACATCTGCCAAAACTGTGCTAAATATGGCGCCTCGATCCGTATGTTCGTGCTCGATGGCATCGCTGACATCGCCTCTACACACGAAGCCCGTGCATTCCACGATCTGTTGCTTCGTGCGGTGGCGTTTGCCCACCAGTCGAAAGATGACGGGAAACTCTACCTCTCGCTCGCCTGCGGACGCAAGACCATGAGCACCGATATGCAGGACGCCGCCTACATTTTCGGTTGCAACAACCTGTTGCACGTACTTGGAGATAAGAAAGAGGACGCAGCCCCTATGCTGATGGGTGCGCTGCCCCCCAACGAGGCGTTAAAGCCGCAAAATGTCCGCTTCGGGGCGGAGCCTCTCCTCCGTTGCCCGCCCTCCACCGACTATCTCTCCGACATTGAACAGCAGAAGTTGAAGTCGCAGCACTTTTTCACCTCTTACTACCTGAATGAGACGGAAACACGTTCCAATTTCCATATTCTCTACACCCTTCCGCCCTCGAAAATCGAACAGTTGAAAAACGACCGCATAGGGCTGAACCCCAAAATGCAGAAACAGGAACTGGCCTGGCTCAAGCGCCTGCCGAAGTCGGACCTGCACTGCCATCTCGGCGGAGTCCTCACCCCTGCCGAGCTGGTGCGCGTCTCCGACATGCACTCGTGGAAACTGGAAGAATTCTGCTATGCGAACCCCGGCTATATGCGGTATTATAGAAGCAACATGAAAGCCAATTTCCAGAAATTTGCCAAAGCTGGCTGGAAGGAGACGGTCAGGGAAATTGCTGATGACTTGGGCGTGCCCCGCTATGCCGTGTCCGCCCCGCTGCTCCAACAGTTCGAAGGGAATGAGGAGGAACTGAAGAGACTCTGGTACGGCGCCTGTTGCGATGAAATGAAATTCTGCGGCATAGGCATTGAAAGATATGAGCAACTCGGCGACTTGCAAGGCTCCAACCTCCTTGACGATATCTTTGGGTTGGAGCGGACGCTGGCCCTTTTGCTCAACCGCTGTTATGAAGAGCATGTGAAATATATTGAAATCCGCTGCTCCCCGCTCAACTATGTCAACTCGGAAATTCCCGTGCAACTTGTGGTGAATCTCATTTGCAGGGTTTTGGAGAAGGCTTATCCGGAGGTCGAAGCCTCCCTCATCTTCATCATCTCCCGCCATCGTGATGACATGTCGCGGCAATATGTCGAGCTTGTGAAGCAGATGAGCGCAGACCCTCTCTTCAAGAAGTATTTCCGCGGCTTCGACCTTGCCGGCAATGAAAGCGCCAAAACGCCTGAAAAACTTCGCGATTCGTTTATGGATATTCTGAAAGAGTGCTACAGTATTACCATCCACGCGGGCGAAACAGAAGAGGTTGAGAGCATTTGGCAGGCTGTATATCATCTGAATGCAGAGCGTGTGGGGCATGGATTGAAACTGCTCAACAACGAAGATTTGCTGACCAAGTTTTTGGAACGAGGCATCGCCGTTGAGATGTGTCCGTCGAGCAATTTCCAGATTGTCGGTTTCCGCGACAACTATTTTGAAAAGGAGACAGCCCATTTGCCCGAATATTCGCTCAAAGCCTATCTCGATAGGGAATTGAAGGTCTCGGTGAATACTGATGATCCGGGTATTTCGCTCACCGACATGACGCACGAGTTGCACAAAGCGGCACGTATGACAAAGGGCGGTCTCTCAAAATGGGATATCCTGCAGCTTGTCTGCAACGGTTTCCGTTCGGCTTTTTATCCATACAAACAAAAAAAACAATTGATTCGAAAAGTGGAAACAGAAATTGGCGAACTGATAAAAAAAGACAAATTATGAAGAATGAGAATGTTATGTGCGTGCCTATAGAGGCCTTAATGGCTACTTTCGACATGAGCCAACAGTATTGGACGGCAGATGAAAAGTCGATAAACGTTTTGCCGTACGAATATATCAACCGTTCGGTGGCCGAAAAGAATTTCACACATAAGCAAATCATTCCGTATGCCGTTGCTCAAAACGGCAAGGGTGAAGTGCTATGTTATCAGCGACACGGCTCAGAAAAACGATTGGCTGACTTTTATTCGGTCGGCATAGGCGGCCACGTGAACGAGCATGACACGGGTGAAACGCTTTCGAAACGCCTCATCAATGGGCTTAGGCGAGAGTTCAAGGAGGAAGTGGGCATAGAAATGGGCGCAAGGCAGTTCAATCTTGCCGGCATGATTAACGAAGAACAGACCGAAGTTGGACACTGCCACACGGGAGTTGTATTCCGAGTACTTGTCGACAATGCCGACTTTACGTTCGATGCAGAAATAGGCAATCCGCAATGGAAACGGATAGCAGATTTGGATTTATCGAAGTTTGAACTTTGGTCGGCATTGGCGTTGACTCTCTTGAATAAAGACTTGTCCGATATCGAAAATTGAAGTTTGATCTTGTTTTCTGGTGCCGAAAATTAAAGTATAAGAAATGGAATACATTGAAGGAGAATTGTTAAGGTGGAAAGAATCAGACAAGAGAATGTCGCTATTGATTCGAGGAGCCAGACAGGTGGGTGAAAAATCAAGTGTAAGGCATCTTGGCCAATGCTTTAAAATGTCCTGTCAAATAAAGTGCTTTAGCAGAAGTGTTTGTTACATCGGAAATAATGAAATCCAGTTCATGCTACGAAAGACATCGGCTCTATTGTTGGCACAGGGAGAAAAAAGACAGCCAAGCCGGGTGGATTTCGTGGTTCAAGTAGGACAGAAAATAGTCCCTTTAGAGGTGAAGTCGGGTCCCAAAGGCAGTATGCAAAGCTTGGGGATTTTCATGAAAGAAAAGGGGGCTGAGTACGGTGTTCGTACTTCTATGTAGAATTTCTCAGTACATGAAAAAATACGTGTTTACCCATTATATGCGATTTCAAATTTAACGAAAGGTAGTTCATGAAAGTCCATATCACCCTCGTCGGCGGACAGCCGGCACCTGTATATCACGGAATTATTGCCACGCAGCCCGACAAGATCGTGTTCGTTTACTCGGACGAGTCCCGCGTGTCTGCGGAACGCTTATCCAAGGAGGTGAAGTCCATTCCCTCCGAACGGCGGAAAATGGATCCTGTGGATTTGAATGACATCGAAAAAAAAGTGTCACAATGCGCCAAGGATTTCAAGGATGACGAGGTGTCGGTGAACATCTCCAGCGGCACCAAGCCGTGGGCGTTTTATTTCGCCAAAATTTTCGGACAAATGCCTAATGCCACGTTGTTTTATGTGGACCAGAACAATACACTCTGGAATCTCACGGACAAAAGCTCACGCAAGGTGGATGTAGATATGGATGCGCAGTTTAGGCTTCTCGGCAATCGATTGACGGACTATAGACGTTTTGATATCTATAATGCTGAAGACGAGGAATGTGTACGACAGATTGAGATGCTCCGCTCCCATTCATTTGCTGAGTTTAACGAACTGGTTGTCTATTTTGACAAACACCAGAATGCCATAGAATACACGACTGCCAAAGGTTCCTGCTTGCAATGGGATAAGACATCCAAGGTGTTTTGTTGCCAACTAAAAAATAGGAAAGGGAAAAGGTATGATGTGACGTTTGGTTCCCCGCGAGTGCGTCATTTGTTGCTGAATACAGGTTGGTTTGAGTTCAAGGTGGCCAAAATGCTTGCCAGATGGGAAAGAGTGTCAGATATTCGTCTCAATTGCAAATTTCCTGCCTCAAACATGGCTCCGAAAAACGAGATTGACATTATATTAAATGTCGCAGGGAAGCTGCTGTTTGTGGAGTGCAAGACACAGATTCGAGAGGTCACAGATATTGACAAGTTTTCAGCTGCGGTGAAAAACTACGGCGGGATGGGCAGTAAAGCCTTGTTCGTTACGGACGCCCCTATGGCGGCCATTGCGAAAGAAAAATGCATGGACAACGGTATTATGACCTATTCCTTGCAGGACGAACATTTCGGAATGCCGGACGAAAAAGCATTGGCCATGCTTTTGGATTGTGAATTGTTTAATATTAATGCAAAGTAGATTATAATCATTTCTATCAACAGGATTAATTATGACTATTGAAGACATTAAAACCAGAAAAGAAGGTCAGGCTTTTGACTGCAAAAGTATTCGGATAGATCCGAAGGCATTAGCGGTTCCAATCGTTGCAATGGCTAATGCCGATGGTGGATTGTTGGCGATTGGTATTTCAGACAAGAGTAGAAAAATTGATGGTGTAGATCAAAAAACTGACAAACTGAACGAGTTGCTGCGGATCCCGTTCGATTTATGCAATCCATCAATACCTGTCAAGTACAGTTGTTTGCCTTATATGGAGTTCTTCTGTAATCCTAAGATTGCGTCCTTTCTGAAAGTGTACCACTACGTGAAGCAATATGGAGAAGGTATTGACCGTGTTTGTCGGGAACAGGAAACTAATGGCGCAAGGATTCCGTTTTTCCATACGGATGAGTTCATATTGAAAATCACGGTGCCGAACGTGATGGCAAACGTGTCCGGCGCTCGGATAGAAACCGAACATAAACAGAGCTTAAGTTGACGGAGATCCGTGTTTTGATATTGCAACTGATGAAAGATAATCCTTATATTACAAAAGCTGATTTGGCAAGCATGTTAAATGTGCATCCATCTGCTATATTGCGGAATGTTGAAGCTATGCGCGGAAAATACCTTAGATGTGTGGGACCAGACAAGGGAGGCTTTTGGGAAATCATAGAATAATAACAATTAATAATTGGAATATGGCAAGAACATTGTTAGTTAGTTTAGTCAGCGATCAGACGATTCCTAATGTTCAGTTGATCAAACAATTGAAGGATCAGGTGACAGACTATTTGTTTGTTACTACCAAAGGAATGGAAAATAAGGGAACCAGACAATGGATTGAAAATGCTTGTGGGATTTCGGGTGATAAAATCGAAGTGGAACAGTTCTCCTTTTCGGATATGGAACAGAAACTTTCTGACTTTGATTTTGAGGACTATGGTAAAATAATGGTTAACCTCACGGGTGGCACAAAAACAATGACGTTAGTGGCACACGAGTTCTTTAAGAATATCGGTGCGGAAATATATTATGTCACAGGGGATAATAACGAATTCATTAAAATATTCCCCGTCAAGAGAAACAATGTCGCTACATTCTCTAATTCTGCAACCTTAGAGGAATACCTTACTGCTTACGGCTTCTCAATAAATCCAAGTCCAATGTCTGGATTATCTTTTGAACAATCCGAAAAGATTTTCAAAGCCTATTGCACAATTAATATTATGGATTATGTTGATGCAATTCGTTTGATTAATTCAAAACGTGGTAAGACTTTAAAAAAAGATGATTTTGATAAGATTTATGAATTTCTAAAAGTCATTGAATATGAACCCATAACAGCTCGCTGTTTGTCAAAAGAAGAAACAAAGTACTTGTCGGGCGATTGGTTTGAGGAATATGTTGGATTACGGATAAAAAAAGAACTGGATTTGTCAGATAGCGATATTTTTATCAGTACGGAATTGGAAAAATCATTGTCTCAAAAGGTTAAAAATGATGCGCTAACTTTGCTCGGCGAAGTCTCTGAGGCAGAATCTAACAACAACAATGAAATGGATGTGATGTTTATGTACAACAACAAATTTTATTCGATTGAGTGCAAATCATCTATTGTGGCTTTCAGAACAGTTCAAAAGAATGGAGATTATATTGAGAAACCCTATAATATTCTTGGTGAAACCATCTACAAGTCAGATTCTTTGGCAAGACGATTTGGTCTTTTTGCTAACACTGCGATTTTTACTTTGACAGATTTTGTGGAGTATTGCAAGGATGATGATTTGGGGAGACACAAGAACAAAATTCGTGAAATGGAGGGGATTATCAATCGTGCAAATCTTTCAAACATCAAGTTAATTGATAAAAAGCAATTGAAGTGTTCCGATTCTTTGTTTAACCTTTTGCAGTAAAAAACTGACCATGTCCCTGAACCTCTCCAACCACCCCTCCGCCCTCTGGGGTGCGGATCAGAAAGCCGCCGGCATCCAGTGCCTCGCCTCCACCACACAGCGCATGACCGTGGAGCAGGACGGCGTCAAGACCTCCGTATTCAAGTTCCTGAAATTCAGAAAATATACCTGCCCATAAGCCTACGGACACCCCCGACATAAAAATGACAGATACCGTCATTTTATTACATTTTTTTTGTATTTTTGCCGTCACTTTATTACATTTATATTGATAATGAAAGTGTTATGGATGTAAAGA
>CALDIA010000184.1 GCA_937901455.1 uncultured Bacteroidales bacterium
CGCAGCAGCAGCCACAGGAGTAACCCTTCTTTGCACCACCGACAAGGGCAAAGAGTTGTACAACAAAGTTTCCAACAAACTGACCAAGGAAGAAATCGACAAGTTGATCGAGAAGTTGAAGAAACGTCGTGATGAGGCGCCCAGCGAGGAAGACGAGTACATTGACTCCATCATCAACGAGGTAGTGGAAGACGATGAATCTGTCGAATAATGGACTTACTGCACAGACTCTTTCAGAAATCCCCGCGCAACGAGAAGACGGCCCAGGACGTAAAAGCCTACTTGTCGCAGCACTATGATTTGCTCAAGTTGGAATTCTTGGAGAAGTCAACGCAATTGTTGTCAGTCATATTGTCACTATTAATAGTAGTAGTATGTGCCTTGGTTGTGGTGATTTACTTGTCGTCAGCCTTTGTCAGCTGGCTCACAATTGCCTTGAATGCGGGATGGGCGTACACCATCGTGTGTGCCATCTTTGTCATCCTCATGGTAGTGGTGTTCTGCTTCAAGGACACTTTGTTTGTGAAACCGCTCATCCGCAAATTCAGCCGCATATTATTCCCGCCTACCAAGGAAGATGAGATTGCGGAAATCTTGGAAGAGCAGAAGAAGGCAGACGAGTCTGGGGTGGAAAGCAGCCAAGTGACCTCAGCAGAGGAAGGAGGTGTATATGAGCAAGTCTAAAGTCACTGCCCCCTACAACAACTTGGAGGAGATTGCGTATCGTAAGCTGCAGCTTCGGGAGCAAATCACGCGTCAGGAGCGCAAGTTGGCGCAGGACATTGATGCGTACCAGGAAGATATAGAGACTTACAAGAAGCTTTGGTCTGGCATAAAGGGGGTGCGTCAATTTGGGCACAATTTCTCCTCTTCGGGCATCACGCAAGCGGTGCGCACAGTAAGCACACTTCCCCTTGGCAAGCGTGCCAAGAGTGGCGGTAAGTCGCGCTGGTTCACAGCCTTCACCCTCGGTGCCGAGGTGGCGAACTGGATTATTCAGCGGCGCAGAAAAGGTCGCAAATAGACCGCTCCGCACAAAAAAACAATTCGTCCCGGCATGCCTTGTTGCATGTCGGGATTTTTATTATTTTTGCAGCCTTACAAAAGTGTACATACATAAAAATCATTAAACCCTATAAAAATGGCAGAAAAAATCAGTACAAAGGTTAAACCCGGTGTGGTTTACGGTAAAGACTTACAAGAAATCTTCAGAATTGCCAAGACTGAGAAGTTTGCTCTTCCTGCAGTGAACGTTGTGGGCACCGACTCCATGAATGCGGTAATGGAGGCGGCGGCGGCGGTCAACTCTCCCGTCATGATTCAGTTCTCGAACGGTGGCGGTGTCTTCGTTGGCGGCAAGTCGCTGAGCAACGACGGCCAGGCTGCGGCCATCCGCGGAACCATCGCGGGAGCCAAGCACGTGCACACTATGGCGGAGGCTTACGGCATCCCCGTAGTGCTCCATACCGACCATGCAGCCAAGAAGCTGCTTCCCTGGATTGACGGTCTCTTGGATGCTGGCGAGAAATATTACGCCAAGCACGGCAGACCTCTTTTCAGCTCCCATATGCTCGACCTCTCCGAGGAGCCACTCAAGGAGAACATCGAGATTTGCAAGCAATATCTCACCCGCATGGCCAAGATAGAGATGACCCTCGAAATCGAGCTCGGCATCACTGGCGGCGAGGAGGATGGTGTGGACAACACCGGCATTGACAGTGCCCGCCTCTACACGCAACCTGAGGATGTGGCCTATGCCTACGAAGAGTTGAGTAAGATCAGCCCCAATTTCACCATTGCCGCCTCCTTTGGCAATGTGCACGGCGTGTATAAACCTGGCAACGTGAAACTGGAGCCCATCATCCTGCACAACTCCCAAGAATACATCCAGAAAAAGTTCAACACTCAGCCCAATCCCGTGAACTTCGTCTTCCACGGCGGTTCCGGATCCGAGCCCGCCAAAATCAAAGAAGCCATTGACTATGGTGTGGTGAAGATGAACATTGACACCGACACCCAGTGGGCCTTCTGGGAGGGTGTAATGAACTATTACAAGAAGAACGAAGCGTACCTGCAGTCACAGATAGGCAATCCCGAGGGCGACGACAAACCCAACAAGAAGTACTACGACCCGCGAGCTTTCCTGCGCGAAGGCGAGAAGTCTGTGGTGGAGCGCCTGAAGGTGGCCTTCAGCGACCTCAACTGCCTGGATCGCTACTAATCCATAATATTTCCCGCATCGCACGGGGTCAGGGCGACCCCGCGCGATGTTCTCTTTATTTTCATGAGCGCACGATGCAGAGCACATATTCTCTTAACCATCCTCCTGCTGCTGCCCTTTTGGGTATTGCAGGCCCAAGAGGTGCATCTCAATGGCGACTCTATGGTGCATGACGAGCTATCGCCCGACCATCTGCCCGTATTCCATGCCGCTCTGCCCACCATCAACTTCGACATGCTGGAGTACGTTCCCATCGACACGCACATATTCCACACCCCGCAGTCGAACCCCCTGAGTGAAGTACACAACATATACCAGTCGTTGGGCATCTTCTCCCAAGCCCACAAAAGCATGATCTTCGACTATGATCACGCCATGGGTTTTTCCATGATCACGCTCCCCTACCCACTCTATTTCCGCGACCAGCGCCATTTGCGTTACTACAATGTAGAGACCTCCTACACCAAGCTCAACTACACCTACGGTCTATTCACCGAGAACAGTTTCCAGGCTCTGCACACCCAACGCGTACGCCAAGTCAAGTTCACCTTTGACCTAAATGGTTACAGCAACAGTGGATATTTCATCCACCAGGGCACCAACATGTTCACCATGAACCTTTTTGCGCACTACGAGACCAAGAACGGCCGATACGGCATCTTCGGTTCTTATCTTTACAACCATGGAAAATATGCCGAGAACGGAGGGTTGTCAGACATCAGCACGTTTGTGGAACAGCCCTCATGGATAGTGCGTCGCCGCACCGATGAGAAGCCGCACGAGCTCGGCAGCTTTGCAGTCCTTTTCAGCAACGCCAACACCCTCGTCAACACGCATGACTTTTACATGATGCAATACTTGAACATACAAGGCAAAAAGAGCGGGTTCTATTACGGAACCCTCTCGCACACTTTCCAGTTCAAGCAGGCCAAGAGCCTCTTCTATGATCATGATTTGAACAACGACTTTTATCGTGACCAATACTATATCAACACTGACACCACGCGCGACACCATACAGTACTACACCATTGCCAATTCCCTGCAATGGAGCAACTACCGGCCTTTTGACACGCTAAGCGGCAACAACTACTTCGTCCGGTTAGCCGGGGGCGTGCACCATGAGTTCGTGAATGCCTTCATGCCCTATCATATCGGCAACACCATGTCGCTGTTTGCGCGCACCCACATCCGACTTTTCAGCGTATGGGACCTGTTCGGTGGCATATCTTACTCCTTTTTCAACTACAACAAAAACGATGCCCATGCCTATGCCCGCGCCACGTTTGCCATCAATCGGAAAAACAATCACTTCATTGGCTTTGCAGCCGACTTCTACCGAATTTCACCCGACTATTTTTTCAGCTATTACATTGGGAACAACAGCCTTTGGTACAATGAATGGCCCAAGCAGGACAATGTCAAATTGAGTGCCTACTGGACCCGCAAAAACTACCGTGTATCGTTCAATTACTATATGTTGAACCACTACATCTTCATCAACAGCAATTACCAGCCTGAGATGGCACCCAATGCCATCAGTATTATCCAGTTGCAAGGGGAAGCCCCGTTGCGCATCCACAACTTCTTCTTAGACGCCAACCTTGTGTTGCAACACGCCACCAAACGTGAGATCACGGTTCCCTTGTTTGCCGGAAAGCTATCGGCCGCCTATTGTTTCCGCATCTTCAAGAGAAGGCTAAACCTTCAAATTGGCGGAGACCTTATGTTCAACACCACCTATTATGCCGACGGCTACAATCCCTTGTTACACCAGTTCTTCCACCAGGAGGAGGTCAAAACGGGCAACTTCGTCTATTTTGACCTGCACTTGTCTTTGCGAGTCAAGCGTCTTTCCTTCTTCGTGCGCGGTGGCAACCTCTTGGCGGGGCTCTACACATACAATTATCTCACCACGCCCAACTACCCCATGATGGGACAGAGTTTCAGGGCAGGCATCAACTGGCGTTTTTATGACTAGAAGATTAAAAATTAACACTATGGAATATCGTATAGAAAGAGACACTTTAGGAGAAATGCGCGTAGAGAGCGACAAGTTATGGGGTGCGCAAACACAGCGGGCCATGGAGAACTTTGTGATTGGCAAGAAGAAAATGCCAATAGAGATCATCTATGGTATCGTGACGGCCAAAAAGGCAGCGGCACTGGCCAACTGCGAAGCTGGCGTGTTGCCTCAGGACAAACGCGACCTGATAGTGCAGGCCTGCGACGAGATCTTGTCGGGCCTCTGGGACGACCAGTTTCCCTTGCACATCTGGCAGACCGGCTCGGGCACTCAAACCAACATGAATGTCAACGAGGTGATTGCCCATTTGGGGCATCTGCGTCACGGGGGTAAGCTGGATGACGAGAAGCTTTACCTCTCTCCGAACGACGATGTCAACAAGTCGCAGTCAACCAACGACATCTTCCCCACAGGTATTCGCATAGCAGCCACCAAGGTCATTTTAGAAAAGACCATCCCGGCCATAGAGCGGATGATGGAGACCTACCGTACCAAGGTGGCAGAATATGCGAGTATCAAGAAAATTGGCCGCACCCATCTGATGGATGCCACCCCACTGACCTTAGGGCAGGAGCTTTCGGGGCATCTTTCGCAGTTAGAGCATGGTTTGGAGACTATTCGCATGGCAATGAAGCATCTGATGGAGCTGCCCATCGGGGGCACGGCCGTGGGCGATGGTTTGAACACTCCAGAGGGCTACGACAAGCGTGCCTTGGAAATCATCAACGAGCTGACGGGGCTCACATTCACCAACACGCCCAACAAGTTTGAGGCGATGGCCACCCACGACTCCATGGCTGAGATGTCGGGGGCCTTCAAGCGCTTGGCGGTATCACTAATGAAGATTGCCAACGACTTCCGTCTGCTCAATTCAGGTCCGCGCTGTGGGTTTGGCGAGATTATACTGCCTGCCAACGAGCCAGGCTCCTCCATCATGCCTGGCAAGGTAAATCCCACCCAGTGCGAGGCACTATCGCAAGTGTGCTGTCAAGTGATTGGCAACGACGTGGCCATCACCACAGGAGCCATGCAAGGCCATCTACAGCTCAACGTCTTCATGCCGCTCATTGGCCGCAACCTGCTGCAGTCGGCACGGCTGCTCGCCGATGTCATCAACTCCTTCAACGACCACTGTCTCAAAGGCATCGAACCCAACCTCAACCGCATCCAGATGCATCTGAGCAACTCCCTGATGCTGGTTACCAAGTTGAGTCCCCACATCGGATACTACAATGCCGCCAAGATTGCCCAGCACGCACATGCCAACGGGATCACGCTCAGAGAGTCGGCACTGGCCCTACAGCTTGTATCCGAAACCGACTTTGACAAATGGATGAAATTATAATCCCTTAACACACGCTCTATGTACATCATACTCATTGCATCGCTTCTGCCAGTCTTTCTGCTTATCATCTACGTATATGCCAATGACAGATATCAGAAAGAGCCTTTCACCATGATTTTGAAAGCACTCTTCGCAGGGGCACTTGCGGGCATTTTAGATGTCATCCTGCTGACTGTCACCGGCCTGTCAGGAATCAAATTCTATGATCCTTTAGTCAACTCCGCCTATACGGCATTCGGTTTGGCGGGATTGCCGGAGGAGTTGTGTAAGTTCTTCATGCTATACCTTTTCATCTGGAAGAGCAAATATTTTGACGAATACTATGACGGTGTAGAGTACGGAGCCTGCATAGGGTTGGGCTTCGCGGGGTTGGAGAACATCAGCTATGTGATGCAATACGGTCTGCAGGTAGCCATACCGCGGGCTTTGTTCGCTGTGCCCGCACACTTCTTCTTCGGCATCATCATGGGCTACTTCTTTGCATTTGCCAAATTCAGGCCCTGGCATCGCAAACGCTATCTGCTCATAGCCATTTTTCTCCCTGCCGTACTACACGGCATCTATGACTTCCTGCTGATGTACAATGCTGTATTGGAAAACCAGACGACAGCCTATATCATCTATGGCGCCTGGTTTGTATTCTTCTTCCTCATCTTCAGATTTGCCAAAGGAAAGCTGAAGAAATTAGTAGGCAAATAGCCACTAACGGATTTTCTCCTGCAGGGCTTGCGCCGTATAGGAGCGCTTACGTCCCAAGAGTTTTTCAGGCGTTCCCTCAAAGACCACCTCGCCACCCTTTTCGCCTCCTTCAGGGCCAAGGTCTATAATCCAGTCGGCACACTTTATCAACTCGGTATTATGCTCTATCACCCAGATAGAGTTGTTACGCTCTATAATGTGGTTGAAGGCGGCATGTAGTTTGAGAATGTCATGGAAATGAAGGCCTGTGGTTGGCTCGTCGAAAATGAAGAGTTTGTTCTGGTCCTTGTCTTCCTGGGCCAGATAAAATGCCAATTTCACGCGTTGTGCCTCACCGCCTGACAGCGTGGAAGACGACTGGCCCAGCACCAGATAGTCGAGGCCCACCTCCTGCAGAGGAATAAGGCGACGAAGTATGTTTTTGACCACATCGGTCATGGGCAGGTTGCGGAAGAAGTCGATAGCTTCGCTCACGGTCATATCGAGGATATCGGAGACATTCATGCCATTGACTTTCACGTCGAGGGCCTCATCGCGGAAGCGTTTGCCACCGCAGGATGGGCACACCAGTTCTACATCGGCCATAAACTGCATATTAATACGGATCAAGCCTTCGCCCTCACACTCCTCGCAGCGGCCGCCGGCCACATTGAAAGAGAAGTAGGCAGAGCGATAGTTACGTTGTTTAGCCAATGGTTGGGAGGCAAAAAGTTCCCGAATATAATCATAGGCCTTCACGTAGGTAACAGGATTAGAGCGGGTGGAACGGCCTATGGGGTTTTGGTCCACAAAAACCACTTCCTTGATTTTGGAAAGGTCGGCATCGATGCGGGTATAGCGGCCTGGCTTCATATTGCCTTGGCCGAGCAGTCGCATAAGACCGGGATAGGCCACGTTGGCCACCAGGGTACTCTTACCGGAACCGCTCACGCCGGTAATCATCACCAAGCATTCGAGGGGTATGCGGACATTGATGTTTTTGAGGTTGTGCTCGCGCGCGCCCAACACTTCCACATAGTTACGCCACTTGCGACGGTGCTTGGGCATGGGTATGGAACGGCACGCTTCGGCGGGAAAACCGCCGATAATCCCGCGCATATAGTCGGCTGTCAGGTTGTCGGGCGTTTGCAGCAGCTGCTCAATGGT
>CALDIA010000185.1 GCA_937901455.1 uncultured Bacteroidales bacterium
GCAAGCATATCACCGTCAACTACATGATGGCCAAAGACTCGGTCAAGAAGCGTTTCAATGGCGAGGGCGATGGCATGTCGTTCACCGAGTTCTCGTACCAGTTGGTACAGGGCTACGACTTTCTCTACCTCTACGAGCACTACGGCTGCAAGCTGCAACTGGGTGGCTCCGACCAATGGGGCAACATCACCACGGGCACCGAGATGATCCGCCGCATCCTCAATGGAGAGGCCTACGCACTCACCTGCCCGCTCATCACCAAGGCCGACGGCGGCAAGTTCGGGAAGACCGAGAAGGGCAACATCTGGCTCGACCCCGAGCGCACCTCCCCGTACGAGTTCTACCAGTTCTGGCTCAACTGCTCCGATGATGACAGCAAGCGCTATATACGCATCTTCACCCATTTCAGCAAAGAGAAAATTGAAGCCATGGAGCAAGAGCACGATGCCGCCCCACATCTACGCATCCTCCAAAAAGCCCTGGCCAAAGACCTGACCATCCGCGTGCACTCCGAGGAGGACTACAACGCCGCTGTCAACGCCTCCGAGATTCTCTTCGGCAAAGGCACCTCCGAGAGTCTCGCCGCCCTGTCTGAGAAGATGTTCCTCTCCGTATTCGAGGGCGTCCCCCAAGTGGAGATTCCCCGAAACATTCTCGAAGAAGGCTGCGGTGTTGTTGACTTCCTGTCCGAGCACACCGGCATCTTCGCCTCCAAGGGTGAAGCGCGCCGCATGCTCAAAGACAACGGCGTATCCATCAACAAGAACAAGGTGAAAGACGACCTGACTGTCACCACCGACTTGGTGATGAACGGTCACTATCTCCTGGTACAGAAAGGCAAGAAAAACTACTATATTGTCCATATTGCATAACCCATCATTATGAAAATCGGCAGCATCATATTGATCATCCTCGTAGGACTCCTGCTCATGATTCTCGACTTCCTGGTGATACCTGGAGGAATTGTGGCCATTTTCGGTGTGCTCTGCATGATCGGAGGCATCGTCACCACCTTCATCCTATATGGTTCCACCGCCGGCTTCATTATGATTTTGGCCACTGCGGTCGTAACCCTGCTCGCCTTTTACTTCATGATGCGCTCCAAAACTTGGCGCAAACTTCAGCTGAACACGCAGATCGACAGCAAGATGAACGAGATCAGCGACAGTCTGCAGGTGGGCGATGAGGGCACCGCCATCTCGCGCCTCGCCCAAAAGGGCACCGGCCAGTTTGGCGACTACCGCACGGAGGTGACCTCCGTACAAGACTTTGTGGATGCCGGGACTCCCATCGTCATCGTCCGCATAGACCAAAACGAAATCTTTGTAAAACCTATAAAATAATATCCATTATGACCACTACCATTTTAATCATCGTCGCCATAGTCGCGCTCGTCATCCTCTTTTTCTGGATGGTGCCGTTAAGATTATGGTTTATCGCCATTCTGAATGGCGTTCACATTTCCCTGATCCAACTGATCCTGATGCGTTGGCGTCGGGTTCCGCCAGACAAAATCGTGAATTCCATGATCACGGCTTCCAAAGCAGGTATTCCGTTGAGTCGCGACCAGTTGGAAGCCCACTATCTGGCAGGCGGCCACATTTCCGCAGTGGTCAACGCGCTTATTTCCGCCGACAAGGCCAACATTCCCTTGGACTTCAAGGCAGCCACAGCCATTGACTTGGCAGGTCGTAATCTGGTGGAAGCCATTCAAACGTCCGTCAACCCGAAGGTCATCAACACGCCTCCAGTGGCGGCAGTGGCCAAGGACGGCATCCAGCTCATTGCCAAGGCCCGTGTAACCGTGCGCACCAACATCCGTCAGTTAGTGGGTGGTGCCGGCGAGGAGACCATCATCGCCCGTGTGGGTGAGGGTATCGTCACCGCCATCGGATCCGCAGATACCCACAAGATGGTGCTGGAAAATCCTGACTCCATCTCCAAATTGGTACTGTCAAAGGGTTTGGACTCAGGTACCGCTTTTGAGATTCTCTCTATCGACATTGCGGATGTGGATGTAGGTAAAAACATCGGTGCCATGCTGCAGATGGACCAGGCCAACGCCGACAAGAACATTGCCCAAGCCAAGGCTGAGGAGCGCCGCGCCATGGCCGTTGCCTCCGAACAGGAGATGAAAGCCAAGGCCCAAGAGGCACGCGCCAAGGTCATCCTCGCCGAAACCGAAGTGCCCCTTGCCCTCGCCGAAGCTTTCCGCTCCGGCAACCTCGGCGTCATGGACTACTACCGCCTCGAAAATATCAAGGCCGACACCTCCATGCGGGAAGGCATCAGCAAGGTAGGACAAGAAAAACAACCGAACAAGAAATAATGAAGAAAATACTGCCATTACTACTGCTGGGCATGACCGTCATCGGTTATGCCCAATCTGATTCGGGTCGCTTCCACTACAGCTACCGTACTTCGATGTTTGCTTAAAAGTCGCGATTTGCTTCAATGCGTTTTCCCCGTGTTCA
>CALDIA010000186.1 GCA_937901455.1 uncultured Bacteroidales bacterium
ACTGGAGTTCAGACGTGTGCTCTTCCGATCTGGTGTTTTCACTTTTGCTGAATTTGGGTCTTTTGGCCTATTTTAAATATGCCAATTTTCTTATGGATAACCTGAACCTGCTGTTGTCGGCGGCAGGAGGCAAGCCTGTTGCCTGGACAAAGGTGGCTTTGCCGATAGGTATCTCGTTCTTCACCTTCCAGTCGCTGACCTACACTATAGATGTGTACCGTCGGCAACATGCACCCTTGCAACACCTCCACGATTACCTCCTGTATATTTTGATGTTCCCGCAGTTGATTGCCGGTCCGATTGTGCGTTTTAACACCATAGCCGATGATTTGGTTGACCGCCGTCATAATGATACTGTAGAGCATAAGTTGTATGGGGTGTATCGTTTTGCCATCGGATTGGCTAAGAAGGTATTGATTGCCAATGTGCTGGGTGCACAGGTGGATGCCGTGTACGCGTTGCCGCATGAAGCAGTGACGGGTACACTGGCCCGCGTGGCGGCTCTGTCGTATTCGTTCCAAATCTATTTCGACTTCAGCGGTTACTCCGACATGGCCATCGGCTTGGGCTATCTGTTGGGTTTTAAGTTTCCAGAGAACTTCAATGACCCATACACTTCGTTGAATGTCAGTGAATTCTGGAGACGATGGCATATAACGCTCGGGACTTGGTTCCGCGATTATCTCTACATTCCAATGGGTGGCAATCGCGTGTCGCCTGTCCGTACATACCTGAACCTGGCGATCGTGTTTGTGGTTTGCGGCATCTGGCATGGTGCCGGCTGGAGTTTTCTGGTGTGGGGCATATGGCACGGACTCTTCATTGTGTGCGACAAACTATTTCTGAATAAGGCCTTGTCAAAACTACCCAATCTGCTGCGCGTACTCCTGACCTTCCTGGTGGTTACGGTCGGGTGGATTTTCTTCCGCACGGAGACGATAACTGAAGCCCTGTTTTATATCGGAAGACTCTTTGATTTTCATTTCACCTATACCCATTTGGGTGCTGAGTTTATCACTATGCTGGTGCTGGCATGCCTGTTCTCGTTCTGCACCCTTACCCCGATAGGCAAGCGCGTGGAGGCAACCTGCTATGCGGAGACACGTCCCGAGTGGCAGCACTATCTTTCCTTTGTCTGCGCAATGCTGCTGCTGCTCATGTCGGCATCTTATATATCCGCATCTGCTTTCAACCCTTTTATCTACTTTAAATTCTAAGCTATGAAGGTAAGGTTGACGGTCATATACATTCTGTTTCTGACGATACTGTTGATCCCTATGGGGCAGATGGTGACACGTTGGGCGCCAGAGCCGGAATTGACGGGTGCCTACCAGCAGCCAGAAAAACCAGTGCTGCAAGCCCAAAATTGGTTCGATGGCTCCTATCAAACGGCTTTTGATGCCTATATGAATGACCATCTTGGGTTCCATAATACCATGGTGGTGGGGCGCAACTATTTGCGTTTTGCCCTATTCCGTGAGGTTAGCGTTCCCAATGTGCTTCTCGGAAAACACAACTACTTGTATGAGCAGGACTATATTGATGCACATTATGGGTTGGATTTTATCGGGGAGGATTCTGTCGCCAGGCAGGTGGCTAAAATTCGGAGGCTGCAAGATGCCCTGGCCGAGAATGGCAAGACACTTCTGGTGGTGCTGGCCCCCAGCAAAGCCGACTATTGTCCCGAAAACATTCCTTCCTATCAGGTTCACCCTGAAACCGACCAAACCAATTATAAGGTCTTCAGAAACTTGCTGAAAGAAAAACAGGTCAATGTGGTGGATTATAACGCTTATTTCCAAAGTCAAAAGGCTGTTGCCAAGTACCCGTTGTATCCTGTTTGTGGAATCCATTGGAGCGAATATAGCATGTTGGGCGTTGCCGACAGTCTGAAACGCCATATTGAACAGATGCGTGGCGTGAAGCTGCCCGACATCGTAATTTATAGTGAAAAAATTTCCAAAGAGCCCCAAGGTACGGATTATGATTTGGGAAATCTGCTGAATTTGCCGGGCCAGCTACTGACGAGTCAGGAACTTTGCTATCCCCAATGGTATTGGAGCGATTATGAGAGCGAATACAAACCAGAAATGATTGTTGTGGCCGACAGCTATTATTGGGGGCCCTACAATGTGGGCTTCCAGCAATATTGCTTCCAAGGGAAGTTTTGGTATTATAATAGTACGGTTTTTCCAGATAGTTATGACAAAGACCTCAAGACATCTGAACTGGATATAAAGGAAGCGTTGGATAAGGCGGAAATAGTGGTGATAATGTCCACTACGCCGGGATTGAAGGTATTTTCGTGGGGTTTTGTGGACAGGGCTCTGTCGGAGTGGTGCGATGATAAGAAATAGGACAACAGGTTTGTTATAAAATATCCAAATGGCCTTCAAGACAATCTAAGCAAGCGCCTCGCCGCCCTGTGGATTAATGTGTTGTATAGGATTGATGATATACTTTTTTTCCCAAACAAACATGAGTAGTCCTCGTATTGCCAGGAAGATGATGAAGGCGAGCCAGAGTCCATGGTTTGCCAGTCTGGGCTGTAGGAGAGCATATAGGATGAAGAAGGCGGCTGTGGCCACAAACATCACATTGCGCATGCCTTGGGAGGCGGTGGCGCCGATGTAGATGCCGTCATAGAGGAAGGCTGCGAAGCCTGTGAATGGGACGAGTACAGCCCAAAGAATATATTGAATGGCACAATCGACGACATGTTTGTCGTTGGTGAAAATGCCGAGCAGTTGCCGGCCAAACAGGCCATATACCACAGTGAACAGGGTCGAAAGAGCGACACCCCAATAGAGGAGTCTGCGGATGCAGAGACGGAGTGATGGCTCATCGCCAGCGCCCACAAAACGGCCTACCAGAGATTCGCCCGCATAAGCGAAGCCATCCATAATGTACGAAAAGAGTGTGAAAAGCTGTAGCAGCAGGGTGTTGGCAGCGAGAATCTCGTCACCCATATCAGCAGAGATGTAGGGGATGAAGGTGAAAACGGCGATGAGGCACAGGGAGCGCAAGAAGATGTCGAGGTTGACCTTGAAGAAGCGGACCATCTTGCTCCAATGGATGCTCTTGCGCCAGCGAATATGCTTCCACAGGTTGCCATATTGCAAAAACCAGATGATGATGGCGGCCACAAGTCCGCTGTACTGCGCAATGACGGTGCCCCAAGCGATGCCCTGAATGCCAGCATGGAACACAAAGACGAAAACCAGGCTGCACAAGATGTTGACGATATTGAGAGCGATGGCTATCCACATGGGCGTCTTGGCATTCTGCATTCCGATGAACCATCCCTTCAGTACGTACAACCCCAAATTGGCAGGGGCTGCCCAAATGCGAATGTAGAAGTAGGTGAGTGCCATATCGATGGTGTCGGCACTGGAGCGTATCCATCGTTTGCAAAGCAGTCCGATAGGATGTTGCAGCAGCAATAGGACAAGCGCCACGCTCCCGGCAATGAACAGTCCTTGGGTGAGCACGTTGAGGTACTCATCGCGGTCGTTGGCACCGTATGCTTGGGCAGTGAGTCCGCTGGTGCCCGCCCGCAGAAAACCGAAGTTCCAATAGATAAGGTTGAAGATCATCGTACCCAAGGCGATGGCGGCAATGCCACGTGCGTTGGCAATATGGCCGATGATGGCCACATCCACCATGCCTAACAAAGGCACTGTTATGTTAGTGATGATGCTCGGTATGGCTAAACGAAGGATTTCCCTGTTCATACCCCTTAATATTCCCGGATGAAGGGATTGACATACCACTTGCCGTCGCGACGGTCCATGAACACCAGCACGTCCAACTCCCGAATGTCGTTGTTGCGTGTCAGATTGACGATCACAATGGCGTGCTCCCTGTCGGTCAGCATGCTGTCTCTGACAATCTCATGTGAACGGATGTTGCTTCCATAATACTCCAACATGGCGTTGATGGCCATCTCCTGCGATGATTGATCCTTTGATAAGCCGCAATACACGGAAGCATGCTCGTAGTCCTGTTTCTCCATGCAGGTGAGAAATCGGTCGGCAACCCGCTTGCTGCTATTGATACAGGAAGTGCATAATATGATGAGCGCGAATAGACAAGCGGCAAATGATAAATTTTTCATAGTCAAAGATATATTAAGTAGAGGTTATGGTCTGTAATTGAAGCGGCAAAGATAATATTTTTGGGGTAATCACGATAACACTTTTTTGTGTATTTTTGCCACTTCATAAAAAAACGGAAACAATATGTCATTAGAACAACGCATTAACGATGATATTAAAGTGGCCATGCTGGCGCGCGAGCCACAAAAACTGAATGCCCTTCGTGCGGTGAAGTCAGCCATACTGTTGGCCAAAACCCAAAAGGGTGGGGGCGCCGACCTCGACGAAGAGGCTGAAATCAAGATATTGAAACAGTTGGTGAAACAACGTCAGGACTCTGCAGCCATGTATCAGGCACAGAACCGCCCCGATTTGTATGAAGAGGAACGCTTCCAAATGGAGATCATACAGTCCTACCTGCCGCAGATGCTCTCAGAGGAGGAGGTTGAGAAGGTGGTGCGCCAGATTATCGCCGACACCGGCAGCTCCTCCATGAAGGACATGGGCAAGGTGATGGGCTTGGCAACCAAGACCTTTGCAGGCAAGGCCGACAATAAGGTGGTCTCCGACATGGTGAAACGCTTGCTTTCCCAGCAGTAGGATGCGGTACTATATCATTGCCGGAGAGGCATCCGGCGATCTGCATGCCTCCAACTTGATGCGCGCATTGATACAGCAGGATACGGATGCTGAATTCCGCTTCTGGGGTGGAGACTGCATGCAGGCCGTGGGCGGCACGCTCGTTAAGCATTATAAGGATATCTCCTTTATGGGCTTCTGGGAAGTGGCCGTGCATCTCCGCACCATCATGCAATTGATGCGCTTCTGCGAAAAGGATGTCTTGCGATATGCTCCCGATGCCCTGATTCTGGTGGATTATCCCGGATTTAATCTGCGCATCGCCAAGTTCGCCAAAAAACACAACCTCAAAGTATTCTACTACATTTCCCCACAGATATGGGCCTGGAAAAGAGGGCGCATACGCACCATTAAGAGATGTGTGGATGAGATGATGGTGATACTGCCGTTTGAAGAGGAATTCTATGCCCGTAATGGTATGCAGGTGCACTATGTGGGTCATCCTTTGCTGGACGCGGTCACCCGCCACGACCGCAAGAGCACAGAGGCGGTTGGCTTTGCCGAACAATGCAGCCTCGATGGGCGGGAAGTGATTGCCCTGTTGCCCGGCAGTCGCCGTCAGGAGATTGTCGCCTTGCTGCCACAAATGTTGAAAATGGTGCCCCTCTTCCCACAGTACCAATTTGTGGTCTCCACCGTGAACTGGCAACCTGATTCGCTGTACGACCAATACCTTAAGGATTTGCCCGTCAAACGGGTGCATGGCTCCGTCTATCCATTGTTGGCCAATGCCAAAGCCGCGATAGTAACTTCCGGGACAGCAACACTCGAAACAGCTATACTGGGTGTGCCACAAGTGGTTTGCTACGCTGGCAGCGAAATTTCTTACCTTATTGCCAAACAACTGATTAAAGGTATCCAGTACATCTCACTCCCAAACTTGATTATGAACAAACCGGTAGTCAGAGAATTGATCCAGCATGACTTCGACACGAGACACCTGCAGGAAGAGTTGCGGAAGATTACGGAAGACAAATCAACCATTCAGGCGATGAAAGAGGATTATGATGCACTGTATCAGATGCTTGGGAATGGTTCCGCCTCGCTGAAAGCGGCCGATGTGGTGGTGAATCATTTGAAAAACCCAAGTATTTCCAACAAATTGTAGTTTTATAAAGTGAAAATATTTCTGTGAGTGTAATGTTTTGATGATTTATCCGTTTTAAGATTATTTGAAATCCTGTTTATGAAAAAGACACTTGCGTTTTTTTTGTTGATGTTGCCAGTGTGCGGTCTTTTCGCGCAAAACTATATTATCATGGGCTCGGCAGCAGCCTTTACGTCAATTGGAGAGGATCGGATGTACTTTTATGACCCGGGTGGCACGGCTGCTCATCAGGGTGACAATGCCCATCCGCAGGGCTATTTCGCTACCGGCATCCGCGACACGATGCGTCTCAAAACCAACGTGACCAACACGCAGCTGTACTGCTTGTTTGAGACTTTCAGCATGGGAGTTGGTGACACGCTCTGGATCTTCGATGGCGAGGACGTGACGGCCCCCATGGTAGGTTACTATAACTCGGTGAGCGATCCCGGTGAGATTTTGGCCTCCGGCCGCTCCCTGACCTTTGTGTTCCACTCGGACAATGTCAACGACTACGCGGAGTTGAGCGAGGGCTGGATTGCCCAAGTGTATGCCTATGTTACTACCCCACAGAACTGTCTCATGTCCACAGGTATGACTTTTTTGACCTGTAACGCCAAGTTCTATGACGAGGGTGGTCCAAATGGCAATATGCAGTCCACATCAGGAACTTTATGGTGCGAATTTTCCTCTCCGGTGGGATCTCATATCGAGATGGTTTTCTCACAGTTTACGGTTAATGGAACGATGAAGATTTATGATGGACAGTATTACGATTCCCAAAAGCGCTTGATTGGCAAGTTCCACTCCAGCACCAGCTCACCCCCACATATCATCTCCAGCGGTTCCACCATCTCCATTGAGTATGTGGCTGCATCGGGAGACAATAACAAGGCCGGCTGGGCTGCTGATGTTTCCTGTATTTCTGAATTGTATGAACCGACCGGTGGATCAGCCTGCCCTAGCATTGATATTACGGCCGCCGACACTTCTGTCTCCTACGTGGAGTACGATTGCGACCAACCGGTCACCATTTTCAATGCCAAGGTGGTGGCCACGGGCCCTTATACTTTCGACTATACGGTGCAGCAGATTGCCTATGATCCGCCATTTGCTTTCAGCGCCGGCACCTCTATCGGCGCCAGCACTGACGACAACTGGGTGACCAACGGTGTGGCCCTGCCTTTCCACTTCTCTTTCTTTGGTAATACCTATCAGATGGCCTACCCAGGGTGTAACGGTCTGATTTCCTTCAACTCGCATACTCACATGTCCAGTTGTGCGTGGGCAACTACGAGTTGTCCCACCTCGGCCCAAAACCCGCCTTATGGGAGTACCCCTTATATCTATCCAAATTGTGTGTATGGGGTATATGAGGATATATACCCAGGCCATTATATCAATGGCGGTGATATCAGATATGATGTGATGGGAACTCCTCCTTGTCGCGCTTTCGTGTTCAATTATGATAATGTGGGTCAGTATAGTTGTTATAACTCCAGCAACCCGAGCACATATAATTCCTACCAGATGGTGTTGTATGAAGGCACGAACATCATTGACGTCTATATCCGTCACAGGGGCTGTTGCGCCAGTTGGAACAACGGTAATGGCGTGCTGGGTATTCAAAACAGCAATTCAGCGCAGATATTGGTGGCTCCTGGTCGCGACTTTGCCTCCGTGCAGGGCAACAATTGGACGGCCGACAATGAGGGCTGGCGCTTCACCCCCATCACTCCACTCGATCCGGACGGTACCATCACCTGGTATCGCAATGCAGTGCATCCCGACAGTGTGGTGGGCCAGAACTTCCGCTTGGTGGTCAGCCCGCAAGTCACCACCAGCTATATTGCGGTTTATCACTATACCAATGCCGGTGGTGACGTCTTTGACTTGAAGGACACCGTCCTGGTGCATGTGACCATCCCCCCGGTACAGGCTCTCAGTAACGCTGCTGAACATATCTGCCCCAACGACCCTGTGATACTGAATGTAACTGCTGATAACAGTTTCTACGGCATCGATCCCGAACATTACCAATGGAGCACAGGGGATACTACTCAGGTGTGCAATGTGGCTCCTGACACCACGACAACCTATCAGGTGACCGTCACCTTCAACAATGGATGCATTAACACTTCCAATGTAACCGTCAATGTCACCGACCTAGGTTTTCCGAAAATCACTTCCACGGATGACACAATATGTATTGGCAATTCTGCCGTGCTGACTGCCACGCATCCTACCTCCAATGAATTTCTGTGGAACACGGGTGAAATGACGCCCTCCATTCAAGTTTCGCCTACACAAACAGTTGACTATGTGGTAAGCTCTACTATGGAGGGTGGCTGTGTGACTACCGATACTTTCACGCTTACAGTGGTGCCCTTGCCCGTTCCCGCATTCATTGCTACTCCTACCGATATCTATGTGGAGAACGGCGTCGGCACAGTATATTGCAATAGCTTGTCACCAGCATCCTATGACCTGACGTGGAATTTCGGTGATGTGGGAGCCTTCGATAATGTGGTTGAACACGTCTCCGACCCGACGCACGACTATACCCGTGCCGGCTATTATGCCATCACGCTCACCGCAGTGGACTCCAATGGATGCATCGATTCTGTACGGACACGTGTACAAGTGACGGTTCCCTATTTCTTCTATGTACCCAACTCCTTCTCTCCCAACGGGGACGGCATCAACGAAACTTGGGCTCCGCAAGGACAAGGCGTAGATCCCGCCGATTACCGGATGTTTATCTACGACCGCTATGGCAATGTGCTCTTCCAAACTACCAACCCGTACGATTATTGGGATGGCCGCAGTAAGACCGGCGACCATTTGCCCGCTGATGTGTATGTCTATTACATAACCTTCACAACCTTGAATGGGGATCCTAAGGAGTACCAAGGAACCATCACCCTTATCAAGTAGATGCGACATATATATTTATATGTATTGATGCTCTCGTTGTTGTGGATGACGAGTTGCCGTACCATCACCCTTCGATGTCCCAAGGCCTTTGGCCAGGTGGTGGAGGTGGATACCGTTACTGTAGTGGAGATTGCACCGCCCGTTTCCGAAGCGGAGGTCTCTGATGCCCCAGAGCAGGTGTCCGCTACTTTGGAGACGAACTCTTTAGATACCCTGCCACCCGTGGCGCAGGGATACCAATGGCTCACCTACCGAGGCAAGGCGGATGTGACTGACCCCGAGGGGACACGAACCTGTAATTTCTATATGGTGAACCGCACCGATAGCATCCTTTATCTTAACCTGCATGCTTCCGGTATCGAGTTTATACGCGTTGTGTGTACCCCCGACAGTTTCATCTATGTCAATAAACTCAAGTACGAGTACTATAAGGGTAGTTATGAACCCTTACAGCGAATCAGTGGATTGCCTATGGATTTTTCCATGATACAATCGGTCCTCAACGGCACTATAGATGAGGAAACAGAGGCGGCATTGCGGGCAAAGCGGTGGGAAGTGACCCCTTCGGCATATGCTCCGCTTGACTCCGCCCGCTCCTTCTTTACAGAGCTTACTCTAAAAGACCTGAACCGGCTGGTGGAGATTCATGCTGTGATGAAGTTGATAAGGTTGGATGTGCCAGGTCCTACCGCAATACATATTCCTGACCGCTTCAAGGAATTGAAAATGCCATAATTGTAAGTTATGTTGTGTGCAGAGGATGTGAAGCGGCAGGCTAAATCGCTGGGCTTTATGCGTTGCGGAATTGCACCAGCCCAAGTGCTGAATGATGCACAAACACTTTTTGAACAGTCAATAGCACAGGGATTTCATGCCGAGATGCGATTTCTGGAGCGAGAGGTGCCCCGCCGTTTTGACCCAAAGCTATTGTTGCCAGGTTGCCGCACCGTGATTGTGGTCACTTGGTCCTATCTGGCCGATGTGGAACCTGCCAGCGATCGTTATCGTACAGCTCGTTATACGTGGGTGGACGACTACCATAAGGTGGTTAGAGAGCGTTTGCAACCATTGGCCGACGAGGTGATTCGACACAGTCGCGAAGCCCAATGCCGCATCACGGTTGACAGCTCCTGCATTTCCGAGAAACAGTGGGCCGCACAAAGCGGGGTGGGGTGTATCGGCAAAAACGGACTCGTCCACAATGAGGACGGATCCTTCTTCGTGATTGGAACATTGCTGACCACCGAAGCGGTGGATGTGTATGATCAGCCGCGATTTTCCGACTGCGGCACGTGCCGGATCTGTGTTGACAGCTGCCCTGCCCATGCTCTTGACACCCCCTATAAAGTGGATGCGCGCCGTTGCTATGCATATCAGACTGTTGAGAGAAAAGATGTTGATATTGAGGTTTTTAAAAACAGTCCGCTGCTATTTGGCTGCGACATCTGCCAAGAAAAATGCCCCCGTAATAAAAAAAATATCACAGAATTGCCGAAGATATCAAAAACTTCTGTATTTTTGCGCCTCCAAAATCGGGACTTTGAAAATCTCACCCGTGAGAGCTTCAAAACCTACTTTGGAGAAACTGCTATAGCAAGAAGAACGTATCAGCGTTTTTTTCAAGCTATACAAATAAAGAGTGAAAACTCTCGCAACTTTGAAATATTGACAACGGAGAAAAGCAACATATTACAATGTGCCGGTCAGGTGCTAAGGGAAGAGGCAGCAGCTGTGTCAAGACTGGAACAGTACCTGGATGAAAACTTCGTGGAGAGTATGGAACTGATCCTGCACTCCAAGGGTCGGCTGATTGTAACGGGAATAGGTAAAAGTGCCATCATAGGTCAGAAGATAGTGGCGACACTGAATTCGACAGGCACCCCGGCGGCCTTCATGCATGCTGCAGATGCAGTGCACGGCGATTTGGGCATTATTCAGCCCGAGGATGTGGTCCTCTGCATCTCCAAAAGTGGCAACACGCCAGAAATCACCCTGCTGACCCCCTTCTTGAAACAGAACGGCAACAAGGTGATAGCCATGGTGGGCAATATGTCCTCCTTTTTGGCCAAGTCTGCCGACTATGTGCTCAACTGCACGGTGCTGAAGGAAGCCACACCGAACAACTTAGCCCCCACCAGCAGTTCCACGGCTCAACTGGCCATGGGCGATGCGCTGGCCACCTCACTGATGGTGATGAGAGGCTTCACACCAGAGGATTTTGCTAAACTTCATCCTGGCGGCGCCCTTGGCAAACGCCTGACAATGAAGGTGAAGGACCTTTACCTCTTTAACGAGAAACCCGCTGTTGCCCCGGATGCCTCCATTCAAGAGGTTATCCTCGAAATCTCCGGAAAATGTCTCGGCGTGACCGCCGTTGTCGATAACGGCAAGGTCATAGGGGCTATCACCGACGGGGACCTGAGAAGGATGCTGCAGAATTCTGCCGACTATGCCACCCTGACCGCCCAGGATGTGATGACCCGCTCGCCAAAGACGACACATGAAGAGACGTTGGCCGCTGATGCCGTCAACTATATGAATACTCACAGTATCACCAACCTGTTTGTGGTTGACACTGACAACACTTACCTTGGCGTGATACATATTCATGACCTCATAAAAGAGGGACTCTATTAGAACCCTGCCCAGGTGGCGGAATGGTAGACGCGCTACATTCAGGGTGTAGTATCCGAACGGATGTGCAAGTTCGACTCTTGTTCTGGGCACCCACGAGGAAGGTCTAAAAAACCTTCCTCTTTTGTTTTATATTTGTCAGTCGCTATGAAACTATACGTTATACCAACCCCTATCGGCAACATGGAGGATATTACCCTCCGCGCTCTCAAGGTGTTGCAGTCGGTTGACTTTATTCTTGCAGAGGACACCCGCACCACCAAACATCTGCTGCAGCATTATCAGATTGATAAGCGATGCATGGCCTATCACATCTTCAACGAGCATGCCCAGGTGGACGGTTATGTGCGGCAGATTCGCAACGCTGAGTCGGTGGCGCTTGTCAGCGATGCCGGCACCCCCGGAATCTCCGACCCCGGATTTCTGCTGATCAGAGAGTGCATCCGCGAGCAGATTCCTGTGGAGTGCCTGCCCGGCGCTACCGCTCTGATACCCGCCCTCGTACAGTCAGGCCTCCCCTGCAGCAGCTTCTACTTCTACGGCTTCTTACCCCACAAAAAAGGAAAAGAAACCCTCCTCCGGCGCTTCGCAGAAATGGAGGAGACCATCGTCTTTTATGAATCCCCCCATAGGCTGCTCAAAAGCTTAGAGAAGATGCAGGAAATCATCGGTCCCGACCGACCCGTTGCTATCGCCAAGGAACTTACCAAGATGTTTGAGTTTACCTACAGAGGCACTATTCGTGAAGCTCTGGAGTACTTCTCCCAACAAGAGGTTAAGGGCGAGTTTGTCGTTGTGCTGGGCGGCTGTTGATTTATATAAAATTTGTACCTTTGCCGCCATTATGAAGAATATCCGAAATTTTTGCATCATCGCCCATATCGATCATGGTAAGAGTACTTTGGCAGACCGCCTCCTGCAGTTTACCAAGACGGTCAACGACCGTGAGTTCCAAGACCAAGTGCTTGACGACATGGACTTGGAACGCGAGCGTGGCATCACCATCAAAAGCCATGCCATCCAGATGAACTATAGATACCAGGGCGAGGAGTACGTCCTCAATCTGATAGATACCCCAGGGCATGTGGACTTTTCCTATGAAGTATCCCGATCCATTGCCGCCTGCGAGGGCGCCCTGCTACTCGTGGACGCTACCCAGGGTGTGCAAGCCCAAACCATTTCCAATCTTTATCAGGCTATCGATAATGACCTGGAAATTATTCCGATTCTGAACAAGATGGACATGCCTGCCGCTATGCCGGAAGAAATCAAGGACCAGATCATTGATCTTATAGGCTGCAAGGCTGAAGATATCATTGAGGCCAGCGGCAAGACCGGACAAGGTGTGGAGCAGATTCTACAGGCCATCATTGAGCGCATACCCGCTCCAAAGGGTGACCCTGAAGCACCACTGCAAGCTCTGATCTTCGACTCCGTGTTTAACTCCTTCCGGGGTATCATCGCTTATTTCCGCATCTTTAACGGGACTATAAAGACCCATGAAATGGTGAAATTCTTCGCCACAAAGCATGAGTATGATGCCGATGAGATTGGCATCCTCAAGATGAACCGTGTGCCGACCAATACACTGTCGGCTGGTGACGTGGGCTATCTGATTACAGGAATCAAGACATCCTCAGAGGTTAAGGTGGGCGATACCATCACCCATGTGGCCAACCCCTGTGAGACGGCAATTGAAGGCTTCCAAGAGGTGAAGCCAATGTTGTTTGCCGGCATCTATCCTACAGAGGCAGACCAGTATGAGGAACTGCGCTCCTCCCTGGAGAAACTGCAACTCAACGATGCTTCCTTGACTTTCGTGCCGGAATCTTCCGCCGCCCTCGGATTCGGTTTCAGATGTGGCTTCCTCGGATTGCTGCATATGGAAATTATTCAGGAACGCCTCGATCGCGAGTTCGACCAGGATGTGATTGCCACGGTGCCTAATGTTTCCTATAAAGTGCTTACCACCAAGAAACAGTGGTTAGATGTCTATAACCCCTCCGGGATGCCCGCCCCTAATGAAATCGATCATGTGGAGGAACCCTTTATCCGTGCCCAGATCATTACCAAAGATGATTTTATCGGACCTATTATCAAACTCTGTATCGACAAACGGGGCATTCTTGTGAACCAGATGTATGTGGCCGCCAACCGCATTGAACTTACCTTCGATATGCCGTTGGGCGAGATTGTATTCGATTTCTATGACAAGTTGAAGAGCATCTCCAAAGGCTACGCCTCCTTCGATTACCATATCATCGACTTCAAGCCTGCCAAACTGGTGAAATTAGATATCCTCCTGAACGGGGAGTCGGTGGATGCGCTCTCAGCCCTTATCCATGTGGATAACGCCTATGCTTTCGGTCGTCGTATTTGCGAGAAACTGAAGGAACTCATTCCACGCCAGCAGTTCGATATTGCCATTCAGGCTGCCATCGGAACCAAGATTATCGCACGCGAAACGGTCAAACAAGTCCGTAAAGATGTGACAGCCAAGTGCTACGGCGGTGATATTACACGTAAACGGAAACTTTTGGAGAAGCAAAAGAAAGGCAAGAAACGTATGCGCCAGATTGGGAATGTGGAGGTGCCGCAGTCGGCCTTCTTGGCAGTGCTTAAATTAGACTAACCCCTCTGCAATGGCCTCCTTTCTCTCATCTTTGGTAGATGCATGTGTCGCTGAAAACTTGATTCAGGCCGATACGATCATTGTGCTTCCCAACCAGCGTGCGCGCCGATTGCTGATCGACGAGCTCTCCAAACGGCAGGACCTTCCAAAACCGCTCTTTATCCCTGAAATTCTGTCCGTTGAACACTTTGTGGAGAAACTTTCGCCTCTGCGTAAGGCCGACCCACTGGAACTGCTGATGAACTTGTATGAAGTGTATGCCCCCAAATCAAAGAAAGAGGATAAATTCAACGATTTTATGCGATGGGCCGACACTTTTATCAAAGATGTTTCCGATATGGAAATGCAGATGCAGAATGTGCCCTTAATACTGCGGGAGGTTGCTGCAGACAAGGACTTTGAGTTCCGTATCGGTCAAGATTCCTTGTCCGCATCCCAGCGTGACACAGTCTCTTTTTACGGAATGCTGGAACAGTTACATGAAGAATATAACCAGCTCTTGTTGAATAGAAAGATAGGATATCCGGGGCTTCTCTATAGAAATTGCGCTGAACATATCGAACAGTATGCCTCCAAACTTACTTGCAAGCATATTGTCTTTGCCGGACTCTTCGTGCTCACTATCTCAGAACAGAAGATGTTCCAATACCTGCAGAGCCGTTTTGACACCCATTTCTACTTCGATGTTGATCCATTTTATTGCGATTTTGACCGTGAACCAATATTCTCCACATCCTATTTCCTCAAGCAGTTGTGTGATAAATTCGCACTCAACAACAAGACTCTCCGCTTCCAGAATAGCGATTATGCATCCATCAAGAAAGAAGTGGAGATAATTGGGGTGAATGGACAGATGAGTCAGATATATTATGCAGTTCAGTATCTGGAGGAACTCAAGAATAATTGTCCGGAAGCGCTGGACGACACGGTAGTGGTGCTGGCTGACGAATCTATGTTGGTGCCTTTTCTGAAAGCCTATGATACCTCTTCGGCTAATGTTACAATGGGTATTCCGTTTTCCATCTCACATGCCTACATGCTGGTATGTGATTTGCTGAATCTATACCAATACGGGATTTCGCAGGTCCCGGCAGATCGGGAGACGGCATTGCCTTTCTGCCATCCCATTCTGACACAGTTGATGAGCAATCCATTGATAAACTACCTGATGCCGCAGGACCCCATGGATTTTCGGGAAGCCAGTGGACGATTGCAGCAACGGCTATCGGCCAAGAATGTGTTCTTTGCCCCTGCCACGGAGGAGTTTGCCGCGCTTTTGCCTCAGTTCACCTCCCGGCCGTCGCATCTACTGCCACAGTTGCTTTCGTACTTGGAGCGGTTGAAGGCTGCCATTCCCACCAAAGACAAAGAACACTATGTGGTGTCAGATGTGATAGAAGTACTGCAGAACGTACACCAAGCGCTTGGCGTGGTGTACGATCAGGACTTGACCTTCGTGGCCGTGCGGAATATGGTCCGCCGTCAGCTCGACAGCCTCAAGTTCTCCCTCGAAGGGAACGCCAGTCAAGGCCTTCAGGTTATGGGCCTTTTGGAAACTCGAGCCCTTGACTTTAAAAACATCGTCATGCTTGGGGTTAATGAAGGTGTCATCCCCCAGCCCGTCCGCTATAACTCCTTGTTGCCCTTTAACCACAAATATGCGGGAATCGACCTGCCCAACTACATCTACCACGACAAGATATTCGCCTACCACTTCTTCCGTTTGCTGCAACGTGCCGAACATGTTACATTGATGTTTGACACAGCTGGCAAAACAAATGTCGGTGAAAAGAGTCGCTTCGTGTCCCAATTAGAGTTTGAGGCGGCCCACCAACACCTTGACACCATCACGTTCCAATATCACACGATTGCCTACCCGCTAACCACTGCCGCCAGTGATATCGCAGTGCCCAAAACGCCAACGGTCATGGAACGCTTGTCCCAATATGAGTTTTCAGCCTCTTCGCTGAACGACTATATCAATTGCCCATTGTCCTTTTATCTCAAAGATTTGTGTAAGATACGGAAGCCAGACACGCCTGATGATACTCTTCAGACCAATACCATAGGCACGTTGGTGCATGCTTCGCTGCAACACATTTTTGAGAAAATGAAACATGAAGGCCGTTATGTGGCCACACTCCAATCCATGTTGAAGGATGAATCCAATTTGGCAGCACAATACATCCTTCCCGTTGTGCAGGAATATCTGGCACTTTCTGAACAAGAATTGCAAAAGGGTCGCTTTCTAATCCTGACCGAGATCGTGCAAAGCCATGTAATGGCTTATCTTCATCAGGCTGTCAAGGAGTTCCAAGACGGTGATGTCACGTTGTTGTCGTTCGAAGATCTGCTGGCCTGTGCGTACTCGTTTGGAGACAAGACCATCCGGTTGAAAGGATTTGTGGACAGACTGCAAAAGAAAGGCGCGCATCTGATGGTGTTGGACTATAAAACCGGATCCGTCAAGGAGGAGGAAATGAAAGTGCCCGACAAGAATATGTCGGAAGTTTTCACCAATCCCAAATATGCCAAATTGGTGCAGCTCTTTGTGTATGCCTTACTCTGCAAGTACACTGATAACGAGGTCGTAAAACAAGAGCGCGACCGGGGTGTCTTTGACCCTATCTGCGGCATTATCAGTACGAAAGAGTGCCTGAAATCGAATAAAAAATACCTTTATTCCATGCAATATAATGGGCAAGACTACTTTGATGATGAACTACTGCAAATTTTTGAACAGGCTTTCCAAGAATTGATGGACCAGATCTTGGATTCCAAGGTGCCTTTTACACAGGCAAATAAGGCCGAAAATTGCAAGTATTGTGATTTCAAAGCCATTTGTCGTCGGTAGCAAAAATTTTTATATCTTTGCTGCTTTGTATGTATTATGGTAAAGAATAGTGTTAATGTATTGATAGCCATGCTTTTGATGTGTGCGTGGGGTGTTGTTTCGGCGGCTCCTGCAGCGCATTCGGAGTCAGTTGCTATCCAAATAGAAGGGAAAAAGGATTCCTTGCGGGAGGCGAAACGGGCATATCGCGCGCAGAGCAAGGCTATCAAGCGGGTGACTTTTGAAACTTTTGACCAGAACTATGAGAAGGCCATGCGCTTCTATAACAAGCAACAATATCTCTCCGCAGCTAATCTTTTTGAAGAATTGTACCCCATCTCTTTAGGTACACCGCGAGCCGATACCATCCTCTACCTTTTTGCGCATTCTTACTACATGAACAAGGATTATGCGATGGCGGCCTTTCATTTCAGGGACTATGTGCGCCGTTACCCCAATAGTGACCGTGCCTCTGATGCTTTCTACTACTGCATCTCCTCCATCTATGAAACTTCCCCCGACTATTATCTTGACCAGTCGAATACGCATTATGCCATCGATCAGATTAAGGCTTATCTACAGGCATATCCTGACAATACGCATATGGACGAGTGCAACAAGATGTTAGATGAACTGCGTTTGAAGTTGGCACGAAAGAGTCTGGAAGCCCTGAAGCTGTATTACAATACCGACCATTTCGAAGCTTGCCAAATCGCTGCCAAGAACTTCTTTTTGGAATACTCCTACTCCCCATTGATGCCGGAAGCTATCTACTATCTTGCCCTCAATAACTATGAGTATGCCCGCAAAAGCGTGGAACGCAAGCAGGAAGAACGCTACAGAGCCTGTCTCGATGCCTGCCGTCGCTTAGAGATAGAGTACCCCGACAGTCCCTATCTGAAGGAAACCAGCAAGATAGCACAAGACGTGACCAAACAATTAGAGAAAATTAAATCCAATTAAAATATTATATGAAAGCTATTGATTATAAGAAGAAAAACATTGATTGTTTTGCAAAAACCAAAGACTTGAGACAATTCGACAAAGATACGCACAATTTCTACAAGAGCATTGTCATCATGTCGAAACGTGCTGACCAGATTGCAGCCGACCTGAAGCAAGAGTTCCAAGAGAGTTCCCACCAGTATGTTACCAAGAACGATTCCTTGGAAGAGGTGTATGAGAATCGCGAGCAAATAGAGTTGTCTCGTTTTTATGAGCAGATGCCGAAGCCCACACAACTTGCCATGTACGAGTTTGAGAACGATCAGGTCTATTTCAAAGACACGGCCGAAGAGGAGTAGGGAATGGAAACGGTGCGCGGACATATTGTAATTGGCATCACCGGAGGCATCGCTGCCTACAAGACGATGACGCTTATCCGCTTGTTCAAGAAGAACGGCTATGAGGTCAAAGTGGTGGCCACGGCCCATGCTATGGAGTTTGTGACCAGGACTACTATTGAGACCTTGTCGCAGAATCCGCTTTGTGTGGATATCTTTGACCATGGCAAACCGTACGATGTGCAGCATATCGCTTTGGCTGACTGGGCAGACGCCCTGGTGGTGGCGCCTGCTACGGCCAATATCATCGGCAAGTATGCCCACGGCATTGCCGATGACCTGCTCTCAACCATCCTGCTGGCATGTCAGTGCCCTGTCTTCATGGCCCCCGCCATGAACGACAAGATGTATGCAGAGCCTACGGTACAGCACAATATAGAACTGTTGCGTCAGAAAGGGTGCCATATTATCTCGCCCCAAAGCGGATTCTTAGCCTGCGGGAGTGAAGGCACTGGGAGAATGGAAGAACCTGAGGCGATTGCGGAGCAGGTGACCAAAACACTCGAAGGCCCACAACCTCTGAAGGGCCGCAAGGTCATGATCACGGCAGGCCCTACCTATGAACCTATTGACCCCGTCCGCTTCATCGGTAACCGCTCGTCTGGACTTATGGGCTTTTCCTTGGCGGAGGCCGCCGCAAATATGGGCGCCGAAGTCACACTCGTCACCGGCCCTACGAACTTGGTGACCAGCCACCCCAACATACATCGCGTGAACGTGGAAACCGCAGAGGAAATGTATCAACAGTGCATGTGCGTGCAAGAGACACAGGATATCATGATTATGTCGGCGGCAGTAGCCGACTATACACCCGCCAACCCAGCTCCTGAAAAGATTAAAAAGACAGAGGGCCAACTTACACTCGAACTGTCCAAAACCAAAGACATCCTCGCCTCCATCGGCAAAGTGAAACGCCATGACCAAATCCTGGTGGGCTTTGCCCTGGAGACCGAACATGAACGAGAAAATGCCCTGAAGAAACTGCATAATAAAAATGCAGATATGATCGTTCTTAATTCATTGCGAGACAAAGGAGCCGGCTTTGGCACCCCTACGAACAAGGTTTTCATGATCACTAAAGATGAACAAACCATAGAAAGTGATTTGAAAAGCAAAGCCGAAATTGCCCGCGATATTTTGAACGTGATTTGTAACATCAATAAACAACTATCATGAAGATAATGCAAAGAATAGGGGCGATTGCTCTGACACTCTGCCTGATTATGACCGCTGCCGCACAGGATTTCCAATGCTCTGTGTCGGTTAACGCCAACCAAATCAGTAGCTCCACCAATCAACAACGCTATAGAGACCTGCAGCAAAAGCTCTATTCGTTTATTCAAGACCGCAAATGGTGCCAATATAACCTGAAAACTAATGAACGCATAGAGTGTGCTCTGCAGATAAACCTTACAGAAGTGTCAGGCGATGTGATGAAAGGCACGATGACTGTCGTGCTGCAACGACCTGTTTATAAGACTAACTACAAGACTACACTGCTGAATTTCCAAGACAAGAAGATACAATTTACCTATGCCGAAGGCGATCCGTTGGAATATTCCGATAACCTGAACCTTAATCAGTTCACCTCGTTGATAGCCTATTACTTGAATCTCTTCCTGGCTGTGGAGTTCGATTCTTTCTCTCTAAACGGTGGCGCCCCTTATTTGAACAAATGCCAGTCTATTGTCAATTTATGCCAGTCCTCTTCCGAACAAGGCTGGAATGTTGGCGAAAGTGGACAGAGCAATCGCTATTGGGTTATGGAAAACCTGACTAATAGTACCTATAGCAAAATTCACGATTTCTATTATCAATATCACAGACTTGGTCTGGATGTGATGAGCGAGACGCCCGATGCCGGTCGTGCTGTCATCATGGAGAGCCTTCGACTGCTGCAACAGGTTAATGCCCAAAAATCTGGACTGGCCATCATCAAGATTATCTGCGCTGCCAAGGCCGATGAGATTATCAATATCTTCAAGGATGGTCTGCCAAGCGAGAAAACCCAAGTCGTCAATATCATGAAACAGATCGACCCCGCCAATTCCTCTCGCTACGATGCCATTAATGCGTCAAGATAATCTGCTATGCTGAACACACTTCACATATCCAATTATCTTCTGATTAGATCGTTAGACATCACCTTTGATCGTGGTTTTGCCGTCATTACTGGCGAAACCGGTGCCGGTAAGTCTATCCTGATGGGTGCCCTCGGACTCTTGCTCGGCAATCGAGCTGATACCGATGTGCTGTTCGATAAGCAAAAGAAATGTGTGGTGGAAGCGCAGTTTGACGTGTCAAACCTCCCTCTGCAGCCTTTTTTTGAGGAAAACGATATCGACTATCACGATGAGACTATCATCCGACGCGAAATTAATGAACACTCTAAGTCCCGGGCTTTCATCAATGACACGCCCGTTAACTTGACCGTTCTGAAGGCACTCTCCTCCCGTCTGATAGACATCCATTCCCAACACCAGACCCTGATGCTGAATGATGCGGATTTTCGGTTGGGCATTTTTGACCAGTATGCACAAAATGGACAGTTACGTCGGCAATACCAATCGCTCTTTACGGAATGGCGCAAAGTAGAGAAACAACGTGAAGAGCTACGGCAACGATGCGCTGCCAAAGCTATGCAGCAAGAATTCAACCAGTTTACTGTCAAAGAACTGGAAGAAGCCCAATTGCAGGCCGGTGAACAAGAGGCAATAGAACGCCAGATGCGCCTGCTCGCTAATGCCGAAGATATCAAGACTCGCCTATATGCCGCAGCACAACTGCTCTCTGAACAGGAAGGCTCGGTGGTTCAACTGCTGAAAAGTGTTCAGTCGGAAACGGCGCACCTGCCAGCGGTTTACCCCGAGTTCCAAGAGCTTCAGCAGCGTATAGATGCAGCCGTGATTGAAATCAAGGATGTTGCTTTTGAGGTGTCCAGGATGGAGAATGATGTGGAAGCCGACCCGAAGGCCTTGGAACAGTTGGGTGAACGCCTTGATAGACTGAACGACTTACAATATAAATATAAGGTTCAGGATGTGGCTTCGTTGATAGCGCTCAAAGAACAGCTGCAGGATGATCTGTCGCATTATAGCGATGACGAGGATACCTTACGTCAGTTGGATGATCATGCCCGGAAAGTGTACGGGGAAGTCGGTGAATTGGCGCGCAAGTTGTCTGAATCTCGGCAACAGGTGATGCCCTTGATGGAAGAGGAGGTGCGCTCGCGACTACAGATCTTAGGCATGACCGACAGCATCTTCCAAGTATCGCTCGCACAAGTTGCGGAGCCTACAGCCTACGGCATCGACAAGGCTAACTTCCTGTTTTCCGCCAACAAGGGCGTACCAGTGGATGATATTTCCAAAGTGGCCTCGGGCGGTGAGATGTCGCGATTGATGCTGGCACTGAAATCGGTGATTACAGAGAGCGTGCTGCTTCCCACCATCATCTTCGACGAGATTGATACAGGTATTTCCGGAGAGATGGCGTTGAAAGTGTCACATGTCATGGCGGCCCTTTCACAGCGCCATCAGGTGATAGCCATCACCCATTTGCCTCAAATCGCTGCTGCAGCACACCAGCATTATAATGTCTTCAAAGAGACCCGTGATGGACAAGCAGTGACGAATATTCGCCTGCTCTCCTCAGAGGAACATGAACGTGAGGTCGCCTCTATGCTAAGTGGGAAGAAACTGACCGATGCCGCCCTGGCTACAGCTCGAGAACTTATTCAAACCCAGTTAAACATGTAAATTTTATGATTATGAAAAAAATATTGATCCTTTTAGTTTGCACCTGCCTTGTGGGATATCAGCTTCAGGCTCAACGCGCCTATTACCAGAAAGAACGCGGTTTCGTATATATGACCTCCGTAGGCTATGCCACGGGCTTGGGTCGGATAGAGCTGGAAAACAAAACTGTTTTGAACAAGAATTTTAATGTTCCCGTCAATCAATTGCTGGCGTATCAGTTTAACAATTTCTTCTATATGGGCCTTACGGCAGGTTTTGACTTCTGGCGTCATACAGCCTTCATCCCAATCGGTCTTAGCCTGAATGTAAATATGATGGAAACCCGCATCGCCCCGATTTTGTACCTTAATGGGGGATATTCTTTCAAGTGGTATGTGAGCACTAAACCGGAGAATATGGATAGGGTAGTGCATGGTACCACCGCCGGACCTTATGGCGATGGCGGATTGGGCGTGCGTATCAAGTTGAACGACAAACTTACAATGCTAATTTCAGCCTGCTATAAGGTGCAATACTCTGATATTCGCTATACTATTCCCGTGGAGGGCGAGCCCGACAACTCCGCCTATACCACCAATAGCAGGAAAAATGTATTATACCATTTTGTGGGGGCACGACTGGGCCTTAAGTATTAAAATCAAGAGAGCCCCTGTCCTCTATCATCATCATTTGATTGAAAGCAGGATAATGCAAACTTGCTGTAAAAATTTTCTTATAGCACTGAGATTTATATTAAAAAAATACTATTTTTGCGAACTCAATTCAAAAGAGGCTCTTTGTGTTGAGAATGAAGTAATTAACCTCGTTGTTTAATCATTTAAAAACCCTATTGTCCAGGGCTTAAACGGACAATTTTTTTATGTCAGAAGAATTGAATAACATTCCCGAAGAAATCGAAGCTAAGGCTGAAGAGACTGCCGCTCAGGTGGAAGAAACAGTTGCTCAGGCAGAAGAGCCTGCTGCACAAGTGGAAGAATCTGCTGCGCAAGTGGCTGAGCCTATAGAGCAGGCCGCTGAGCCGGAACCCGCTCCCCAACCTCGCAAAATGAGAGAGATAGAGAACGTGTACGCTTCTATTGAGAACTTCGATTGGGATAATGTGGACGACAAACACGATCATTATTCCGCAGAGGAAAAGGCAAAATTGGAAGACCTTTATACAAAATCCTTCAAGTCGGTGGATGAAAACGCTGTCATTACCGGTAAAGTTGTGGCTATCAATAGTCGCGAGGTGGTGGTGAACATCGGTTTCAAGTCCGACGGCGTCATCAATGCTTCCGAACTTCGCTACAATCCAGACCTTAAGATCGGCGATGAGATTGAAGTATATGTGGAAAGTCAAGAGGACTCCAACGGCCAGCTGCAACTCTCCCACAAACGCGCCCTTATCCTGAAGTCATGGCAACGTGTAAACGAGGCTTACGACAACCAAGAAGTGATCACTGGTTATGTGAAAGGCAAGACCAAAGGCGGTCTTATCGTGGATATTTTCGGTATTGAGGCCTTTTTGCCCGGCTCCCAGATCGATGTCAAGCCAATCCATGACTATGATGCCTTTGTGAACAAGACCATGGAGTTCAAGGTGGTGAAGATCAATCACGAATACAAAAACGTGGTGGTTTCTCACAAGGCTCTTATCGAGGCTGAAATCGAAGCCCAACAAGCTGAGATTATCAGTAAGCTGGAAAAAGGTCAGATTCTCGAAGGCGTGGTTAAGAACATTGTGCCTTACGGTGTGTTCATTGACCTCGGCGGCGTTGACGGCTTGATCCATATCACTGACCTCTCTTGGGGCCGCGTGACGAACCCTGAGACGGTTGTCCAACTTGACCAAAAAATCAATGTCGTTATCCTTGACTTCGATGAGAACAAACATCGTATCGCTTTGGGATTGAAACAGCTTACACCTCATCCTTGGGACAACTTAGATCCTAACCTCAAGGTGGGTGATAAGGTGAAAGGCAAAGTGGTCGTTATCGCTGACTACGGCGCATTCATCGAGATTATCCCTGGCGTGGAAGGCCTTATCCATGTGTCTGAAATGTCCTGGTCACAACATCTTCGCACCGCTCAAGATTTCTTGAAGGTTGGTGACGAAGTGGAAGCCGTGATCTTGACCCTCGACAGAGAAGAACGCAAGATGTCTCTCGGTATCAAACAACTGATTCCCGACCCATGGGCTGACATCCTCACCAAGTATCCTGTCGGTTCCAAACATACCGCCACTGTACGTAACTTTACCACTTTCGGAATCTTTGTGGAACTCGAAGAGGGCGTGGATGGCTTGATCCATATTTCCGACCTCTCATGGTCCAAGAAAATCAAACATCCCGCTGAGTTCACCAAGATTGGCGAACCTATCGACGTGGTAGTCTTGGAAGTGGATGCCGCTGCACGCCGCCTCAGCTTAGGCCACAAGCAACTTGAGGAGAATCCTTGGGATGCCTATGAGTCCACCTACGCCGTTGGTACCGTACACCAAGGCACCATCGCTTCCATGAATGACAAGGGCGCAACCGTAACACTGGCCGACGGAATAGAGGGATTCGCCTTCAACCGTAACCTTGCTAAGGAGGATAAGAGCCAAGTGAAAGAGGGTGATGTGCTCGATTTCATGGTGGTTGATTTCTCAAAAGATACCAAGAAGATCCATCTCTCCCATACCAAACTGTGGCAAGCAGGTAAGGAAGATGAAGAGAAAATGAAAGCTGATGAGGAGAGAAAACAAATCAAGGAATTCAACAAAGCCAATGAAAATGCGGTAGAAAAAGCTACTCTCGGCGACCTTGACGTGCTTCAATCCCTCAAAGAGGATCTTGAAAAAGAAGGAAAATAATCTATTTGAGATTTTCTCCAAAGCGGTCAACTTAGTTGACCGCTTTTTTTGTATCTTTGCCGCCTTTATAAGATATGATGAAAAAGATACTCTTTGTTGCTATTCTTTTTGTCTCTTTGATGGGAGGGCTCTCAACCGCTTCGGCTCAGCGATTTATAGGTTTCGCTACTGCCGGTGTCAATTTGGGCCAAATAGAAGGGGACGATGTGCACGGCTTCCGAAAAGTGGGCGTGAACGGCGGTCTCGGTGTGGCCCTGCCATTAACAAACAACCATAAGTGGAGCGTGAGCATAGAATTGCTATACTCACAGAAAGGTTCCTATAAGCGCTGCCAAGACGGTTATTTTGACACCATCTATTATCATCCATCCATGTTTGTAGATGTGAATAGAACTATCCCCTTTGACCCCCAGACCAAATGTAACATATCTCTTGACTATGTTCAGGTGCCCGTATTGGCACATTATGAGGATATGCATTCTGGTTTTAAGTTCGGACTTGGATTCGCATGGGGCCGCCTCGTGCGTGCCAAAGAGGTGTACAACGGCTTTGTCCGTACCACTAACCTCCGCTCCGGCACTTATCGGACCAACGACTGGTCGGTAATCGTGGATGTGGAGGCCAGACTCTATAAGAACCTGTCCTTGGATGTGCGTTGGGAATACTCGATGATACCTATCCGCAAGATGCACTATATGACTGGTCGCATGGAAAACGACGGATCCTTCAATCTTACTCGCGATGAGGTGATAAAAATGCAAAATCATGTCTTTTCCATTCGCTTGAGCTATTTCTTTAATGAAAAATATGAATTGAATACCTCCTATAACAACAAAGGTAACCGTATGGGAACCAAATGGAGAAAGTATATACCTGATTAAACCTTCACTTGTATGACTATTTTCAAGCATTGGAAACTCTGTCTTATAACATTTTTGACGGCTTTGTCTATTTTGAACAATGGATGCCAACAGCAGATTGATCTGACCGCCGAAGGGAAGAACATATCCTTTACGTATGCCATCATTGACAGAAGTGACGACCGCCATTATTTTAAAATCTACAAAGGATTTCTTACGGATGAGAACGCCTTCGTGCAGGCAGGCGACTGGGGAAATGTGTATTATCATCCCGATTCTATAGAGGTGCGTTTGGAAGAGTATAATGCGGCTCATACGTTACTTCGCACTCAAGTGCTGGATACTACTACGTCTATTCCTAAAGATGAAGGCTATTTCCCAAGTCCTAAGCAGTTGTTGTATTATTCTGATTGGATATTGGATGAAGAGAATACCTATCGTTTGGTAATACATCATAAGAACTCGGGCGAGGAGGTGTATGCCGAAACGCCAATCGCCGGTCATTTTTCACTGCGGCGCCCTACAAATTCGTGGAATATGAATCTGATGACCCCATACTCCATCCAGTTTTATCCATCAGCGAATGCCGCTGCCTATGATCTTCTGATGACCTTCGCCTATATCGAGGTGGATAATACCACAGGCGAAATTACGCACAAGTCGTTCACTCGCCGCCTTAACTCCGATTTGATTCATACGCCATCTACCACCAGCCAAGTCTCCTATTCGGCCTTCACACCGCACGATTTTTACCGAATCATTGCCCAGTCTATTCAGCCCAATCCCAATGTGACGCGCTATATTGATGCCATCGATAACCAGCCGTATCGCTGTCTACGCCTAAGTGTATGGTCGGCCACGCAGGATTTTCTGTATTATAAGGAGGTTTCAACGCCCAGCAGCAGTATTGTGGACAATCGATTGGAGTACACTAACTTCATTTCATCGGATGAAAATGCCTATGGGTTGTTGGCATCGCGCACATCTACGTATGTGGATCTGATGCTCGATAATTCGCAAGGACATAATGAAGATTCGCTGGTTTTGGGAGCACAAACGCGCGCTTTGAACTTCGGATACTATAGGAATAGTCCGCTCTTTTCAGTAGAGCGATAACTTTTTTTGTTTGATATATAGATAGTTATAGAAAGTTTTTTTTCTTGTTCACCAAATAAAAAAAAAGTGTATTTTTGCAGTCACAAATATTGCGGGGTAGAGCAGTGGTAGCTCGTCGGGCTCATAACCCGGAGGTCGCAGGTTCGAGTCC
>CALDIA010000187.1 GCA_937901455.1 uncultured Bacteroidales bacterium
ATATTGTATCACCTTGGGGAAAGTGATGGGTGGCGTGGAATATAGTATTAAATCGAATTGGACATTGCCAAGGTGCAGTTTGATGGCGCGTTTGAACTGGGTTTCCACCAGCACCTGCCCGATGCCTTTTTCTATAACATTGGTCTTCTGCAAGTTGAGGGTACGCACGCCGAGAATATTAACGCCACCTGTTTCGTAAAGGTGTGTTTTTTCGCCCGTGTGCCGCTCGCGTGGCGAGACAATATACACTTGATGCCCCTCGTCGCGGAACTTCCGCACAAGGTCGCCATAGATGCCGTGGGTGTCCACCTCGGTGAGGTGCGACATGGTGAGGAAAATGATGTGCATAGATTTTAACGTTGATACGGTCTAACTATCAGAGGATTAGGTATCGTTCATACTAATTGAAGCGTCGTCTCATTATACATCTCACCTTTCCATACAACTCATTCTCGATAGTAAAAGGCGTTCCGTGTTGTATGTCGTTTTCCTTCCCCAACTTGCTGGTCCAACAACCATTTCTAAGTTGTCTTGATGCATGGGTACATACGTCCAATCTCTCTGGATGTGCATAAAGCGCTATCTTTTGGTACTCTTTTTCGAAATGCCAATCATCACAACATTCATAACCTTTTAATCTAAAAGCATTGATGAAATTCTCAATAGTGGCTTCTTTAATCTCATCATCTGGCCAGAAATGTACTCCATCAAGAAACTCAAACTCACCAGTATTAGGCCACATCCATCGATCATCTATGTTATATGCCCAAGCTATACAATTATACTTGGGGGTTGCTTTGCTGGTGATATCAAACTTGTCATCGTCTATTAGCTTGGGGAAAGCTCTTACAATGGCTTTTTTTATTTGTTCAATTCTTTCACCCATAGTTTGCAAGCTTCTGCTACAGTAGTTTTTGGATTGTTGGAGATTTTCCTATGGTAAATGTAGTTTAACGCCCACACCAAAGTTGATGGATTGTTGTCGATTTCTTCCAAAATAAAAGGAACAGCGTTTTTGTCCATGGCTACTATGGCTTTAAAGGCTTCATGATTTACAATGTCTTGAATGGATGAAAGAAAACAGGTTTCATCTCTCCATGTTTCGTACAAAGTTTGAAACCTGATCTTGGAATTGATACTTTTAAAGTTTTCAGAGTCAGCTCTTTTAACAGAATTGTTCATGCTAGTATCTGTAATTGTTGAGAATATGCCGCTATAATCATCTATGGCTGAATAAAGAGGCATAGCAGTAGCCAGCCCTATAGATAGGGTTAGTGGTTTGAACAATTGGGGCACACTTGTCAATCGCATAACTTTCTCGTTTTTTCGGTTATTGAATCAAAAAAGATTTGATTCTTAATTTCTCTAAGATGTTCAATGATGGAGAAAACGGTTTCCTTTTCAAAGAGAATGGACTGTCTGTCTAATACGTCTATATCCAATAAATAGATATATTTGTTTGTCGGATCGTTTTCGACACTTTGGTTCACTATCGCATAAATATTGGTTTGGGGTATATCGTATTGTATCCTGAAACCATATTGACTAAGAGGAAACAAGGGGTCGCCTTGCTTTGATATCATCGTAGTGAAATAAGCTTCCGGGCTTTCAAATTCGTCGAACAAGAAACGATTTACAAACCTTATGGAAGTTCGCTTAATTTCAACATTATTTAGAACGTCGGTCATGATAGTGAGAGCCTCGTCAACGTGTTGAACAAAATCCACCCAACCTAAATAAGGCAATTCGGTAACATAAGTGAATGTGTCCTCCAGAATTTCCACTCTTTCTTTTTGATTGGTGGTTAGATAAATGTAACTCTTGATTCTCGCATCCGACATAGCATCCAATTTTGCCTTGCCAAGAGGAATTTGCGAGTTGTTCAGATTGATTCCGACCTCTATATTATCTTTTCTGATAGGGAATTTGTTTTTTAGTAGATGGTCTATTACATCAAATGTACTCATGCTTATTTTGCTGAATTTCAGTTGAAACAAAGCAATTTTGACTGGAGGATTTACTAAATTAGGCCACATAGTTTTTCCCTTTTTGTCTTTTTATTCAACAAGTTATAAACTTGTTTCCTTTAGTTACTATTTACACTGCAAAAGTACAGTTTATTTACATACGTTTACTGTTTTATTCAAAATAAAAAGATGTTTCTTTATACCACTCCCATATCATCTAAAGCCTTTCCTTCGCCGTCATCTCCTCCAAAATCCTCACCAACTTTTCTGCCCGCTGCTCATAGTTGTCGAACTTCTTCAACTGCTCTTTGCCATTTGCAACAAGACGGGCTGCATACGCTTTATCCGTCGCCACTTTGTAGATAGCCTCTGCCGCTGCTGCAGGGTCTATGGCATTGTAATAACACGCTGCCTCGCCACACAATCCACGGGCAAACTCAAGGTCGGTGGTCACGATAGGCACATCCATCCGCATCGCCTCTGGATAGGTTGCGGTGAAGCACTCCAAAAGAGTAGGCATGAACATAATATCTGCCTGCTCATAAAGATACGGACATTCCGACACATCCGTCTTACCCACATACACGATACTGTCACGCACATCCTCGGCCATGGGCCACATGTCGGGCGAGAAGGTCAACACAAAACGCACCTTGAAGTCGGGATGCACCTTGCGCAAGTAGCGCACTACATCCTCCATGATTCCAAAGTTCTTGTGCGACGAAGGCGATGACACCGACAGACAGGTCACCCCTTCGAAAGGCGGCAATGTGATGCTGCGTTTCCACTTCTCAGGTGTGTCGAACACCTGATTGTAATAGTTTGATACTGTATATACTTTCACGTCTTTGAAATGTTTTTCCAATAAGTCAGAGATATATCCGTTCTCCGTATAGAATATTTTCGAGCTATGCTTGAATGCCCAGTCCCAGGCCTTATAGACCAACCTTTCTTTAAAGCCAAGGCCATTGTGTGCATCGGGGTTAACATCCTTCAACAGTTGAGCACGCGCAAAACCGCATAGATGCTTGCATCGAGGTCGCCAAAGAGAAGGGCCGAAGATGGTCAGGACGGCATCAACTCGCCTTTCAACCACCAGACCATCCAAAAAATCGTCTCGTCCAAGGACAACCGTTTTCAGATTATGGTGGATGTCATACCGATAAACCGTCACATTGCTGCCAAGCATTATGCCCTCGTCGTTGACGGCAGTGGAGAGGACAAGAACAAATTGGTGTTCACCAAAACGGCCAATCTGTGCACATATACTCTGGGCAACTTGAAGGCCTCCACCGTTTTTCAGGTTGGAAGCATTGATGAGGAAGGTGCTCATGCAGCAGCCCTCCTTTCACATTGGTAGCTATAACTTATTGACAGCCAACAATCCCCCCCCCCCCC
>CALDIA010000188.1 GCA_937901455.1 uncultured Bacteroidales bacterium
CCTGTTTGGTCTGAATCATCGCTCATTCAAATTTGCCGCAAATATACAAATAATTCTTTGAATGACAATGGGTTGCAAAAGATTTTTTTTTGTAAAAAGTTCATCTGTCGCACATTGGCAGAAACAGGGATTTCGGGGGCGGTTTTTAGCGGATTTTTGTTCATACGAATCTGTTAATCAGGGAAAAATAATTAGAAGTCCCCTATAATAATCAACAGGGCAAAAGTACAACCCTTCAGTGAAAGGATTGTTGCATAAAAGGCAGTGATTTTTTCAAAAAGTGCGGTTTGAACTTATTTGTCGTCGGTATTCCAGTGGGGATATACCGGTCTTGCTCTTGAAGAAGCGGCCCAGCACCGACTGATCAGAAAAATTAAGCTTGTCAGCGATTTGTTGTACCGTATCGTGTGTGGAGCGCAACTCGATTTTGATTTCCAGCACCATGTAGTCGTCAATAGCCTGCTTAGGCGTTGTGTTCAACAATGTCCGGAAAGTCTGCGAAAGATGTCTTTCGGAAATGCAGAGTTGGCTGGCGTACCACCGCACGGACCGGTGTTCGCAGTAGTGCACCAACAGCAGTTGCCAGAAGCGCTTGACCAACCGGTCGCCGGCACTTGTATAGCTCTTCTTTCGTTCCCCGATGTAGTCGCGCATCTTGTCATAGAAAGCCATGTAAAAACATTGGATGATGTTGACGATAATCTGGTGTCGATGGGTGTTGCCCGTGTCGTCATACACCACCTGCATCATGCCGAAAGTGCATCTGTTGGCCTTCTGTTCTTGGTCGGTAGCCAATGGATACGGCTCTGCCTCGGAGATATAATCGAGGAAGGCGCTGGGAAGATGCAAGGTAACCTCATCGAACAGTGGTGGAGGGCACACACAATAGCACACCAGAAAGTCTTCGGAAGGCTCCAAGATCTGTATTACGCTGTCAGGAAGCAGCGTCCACTCCATATTCTGTTTAAAATCAAAGGATTCCATATTCCGCTGAACTTTAGCATAACCACTCACGCAGAACATGATGAAGGCGTTTCTGGTTCGCCGTGGGTGCTGCTGGAACCACTCCATGCGATCCTGTCGCATCAAGAAGGTCTCTTTTAGTGCTGTAGCATAAGGGTATTCACTAACTATTCTGGATGTTTGGTATGGCATATACTAATCTTTTTGCAAAGATATAAAAAATATCAACAACTTCCGATTTTGCACATTTTTGTGCGTTTCCTGCTGAAGGATTTCCGAAGAAATGGCCTTACTTTTGCATTTTTATTTATAGAAATATACAAAACACTGAATTACAATAAAATATGGTAAAGAAAATTCTATTCTTCGCGGTAGTGGTAGTATTGCTTTGCGCTTGTCACAAAAAAGATCAGCAGCCGCACGCAACTACCCACAAGACAATGGAGATTGACACACAAACTGTTACTATGACCGGCACCTATTCGGCCGCGATACAGGGCAAGCAGGACATTGCCATTCTTCCGCAGGTAGGCGGATTCATCACCAAGGTATGCGTCACGGAGGGACAACGTGTGGCCACTGGTCAGACCCTCTTTGAGATTGACCGCGTGAACTTCGAGGCGGCGCTCCGGGTTGCGGAGGCCAACGTAAAAGCTGCCGAAGCTCTCGTAGCCACCAATCAATTGACTTATGACAGCAAAAAGACCCTTTTTGCACAAAATGTTATTTCGCAGTACGACCTACAGGTAGCGGAGAATGCCCTGCTTACCGCCAAGGCTCAGCTCGCCCAGGCGCAGGCAGGTGTCACCAACGCCCGTAAAAACCTGAGCTACACGCTTGTGAAATCACCCTGCAATGGGGTGATCGGACGGCTACCCTTCCGTGCCGGCACTCTCGCCTCCCCGCAGATGCCCGAACCATTAACCACGGTCAGTGACAACTCCGACATGTATGTCTATTTTTCCATGAATGAGGCTCAGATGCTCTCATTGGTGAAACAATACGGTTCAGTGGAGACTGCTCTTCGCGAGCTTCCAGACGTGAAACTTCAACTGTGTGACGGCACGCCTTACGAGCAGGATGGGCGAATAGAAAGTATGAGCGGCGTGATTGACAAGCAGACTGGGTCCATTTCCGTACGGGCTGTATTTCCGAATCCTGGCAAACTACTGCTGTCAGGCGGGTCCTGCAACATACTGATCCCTTTGGTTCGTGAGCATGTCATAATCATCCCGCAAGAGAGCACCTATGAAATTCAAAACAAGGTTTATGTCTATCGTGTGGTGAATGGCAAAGCCCTGGCAACCATTGTGGAAGTGGAACCCATGCCTGATGGCAAACACTATATTGTAAACAAAGGACTGAAAGTCGGAGATGTCATCATTGCAGAAGGCGCTGGTCTGGTGAAGGAAGGAGATCCCGTGTTATGAACGTGAAAACTTTTATTGACCGTCCGGTCCTCTCCATTGTCATCTCTGTCTTCATCATCCTGTTAGGAATCATTTCATTGACGACACTGCCTGTGGAACAATACCCCGACATAGCGCCGCCAACCATCGGCGTAATGGCACAATATCCAGGGGCTTCCGCTGATGCCATCCAGAAGTCTGTGGTGGCCCCCTTGGAGGAGGCTATCAATGGCGTAGAGAACATGATATACATGACCTCTACGGTCAGCAACAGTGGGTCGGCAGAGATTTTTGTATATTTCCGACAGGGGTCAGATGCAGACATGGCGCAAGTGAACGTGCAAAACCGCGTGGCTCAGGCTTCCGGCCTCTTGCCTGCGGAAGTGAACCAGATTGGTGTCACCACATATAAACGCCAGCCCTCTACAGTGCGGGCCTTTGCACTCTACAGTCCTAAAGGCACCTATGACGAGGACTTCATCTCCAACTATATCAACATCACCATCAAGCCTGAGCTGCAGCGTATTGCGGGTGTAGGAAACGTAGTGGTGTTTGGTGGTGATTACTCCATGCGCATTTGGCTCGACCCTGCCAAGATGGCACAATACGGGCTGGTGCCTACCGATATAGTGGCCGTGCTCGGAGAACAGAACATTGAGATGGCAACAGGCTCATTCGGTTCCAATTACGACCAAGCGTTCCAATATTATATGAAGTACCGGGGCCGTCGCGTTACAGAAGAAGAGTTCGGCGACATGGTGATTCAAACGCTACCCACTGGCGAGGAACTCCGGCTTAAAGATGTGGCCAAGATGGAGCTGGGCCTGAGCGACTACAACTACACCAGCCGTGTGATGGGCAGTCCAGGCATTGCGGCGATGGTCTTTCAGGTGGCCGGATCCAACGCCACGCAGATCAATCTGGACATCGACAAGCTGTTCGCTCAGTTGGAGAAGGATATGCCTAACGATCTGAAATTGGAGACATTGGAGGATACAAACGAGTTTCTTTTCGCCTCTATCAAGAATGTGGTGGTATCCTTAATTATAGCCATCTTCTTGGTAGTGTTGGTAGTCTATTTCTTCCTGCAGGATTTCCGGGCCACGATGGTGCCCACCATTGGCATCATCGTGTCGCTCGTGGGTACGTTTGCCTTCATCAAGGTGGCAGGATTTACTCTTAACCTTCTAACGCTCTTTGCATTGGTATTGGTTATCGGCACAGTGGTGGATAACAGTATCGTGGTGGTAGAGGCCGTTCAAGCGCGTTTTGACGCGGGCTACAGATCGGCGTACAAAGCATCTGTGGATGCCATGGGCGGGCTAACAGCGGCATTGTTCACTACCACCCTTGTCTTCATGGCCGTGTTCATCCCGGTCTCCTTCATGGGTGGTACCACGGGCATTTTCTACACCGAGTTCGGTTTGACGATGGCAGTGGCCGTGGGCATTTCGTTTATCTCAGCCCTTACGCTTAGTCCCGCCTTGTGTGCCCTGATGCTCAAGCCCAATCCTGAAGAGGGGGAAGGCAGCCGCATTGCACAACGAGTTCGACAGGCCTACAAGACATCCTATGATGCACTCATCAAACGTTATACCAAATGGGCTATGGTCTTCATCCGCCGCAAGTGGCTTGTGTGGGGCAGCATCGGAGTGGCAACCGCATTGCTGATATTCTTCCTGAGCACCACCAAGACGGGATTGGTGCCTGATGAGGACATCGGTGTGGTACTGGTGGATGTGACCACCCCTGTGGGCAGCAGCGTAAAGCAGACAGCGCACATCATGAACGAGATTGACTCCTGCATTGCCGACATCCCGGAAATCCAACTCCGCAACACGGTGACAGGAACGGGCATTATCTCAGGAACGGGCAACAATATGGGACAAATCATCATCAAGTTGAAAGACTGGAGCGAACGGAAGGGCAAGCATAGCGATGTACAAGGAGTGATGCAGGAGGTGTATGCCCGCACTTCCAGTGTAAAGAACGCCCGTGTATTCGTGATGGCTCCGGGCATGATTCCTGGATACGGCATGGGCGGTGGGTTCGAGTTCCATGTACAGGACAAGGCAGGCGGTAATGTGCGCGACCTCTACGACGTTACCATGCAGTTCCTCGGTGCTTTGAACCAGCGCCCAGAGATTGCAGCGGCATACTCCTCATATAATATTGATTATCCGCAGTTCTTGGTGGATGTGGATGCAGCGAGATGCAAGCGTGCCGGTGTTTCCCCAGCCGAAGTGTTGAGCACCTTAGGCGGCTATTACGGTGGCATATACGCTTCCAACTTCAACAGATTCTCGAAAGTTTATCGTGTAATGATACAGGCATCACCCGAACATGTGCACGACGAGGCGTCACTGCAGAATGTCTTTGTCCGTTTGCATAACGGTCAGATGGCACCCATTAGCCAATTCATCACGATCACAAAAGTGTATGACCCCCTGGTACTCAACCGTTTTAACCTCTACACGTCCATCGGAATCAACGGCAACATGGCAGACGGTTACTCTTCCGGCGAGGCCATCAAGGCTATCAAGGAAGTGGCCGAACAGACCCTTCCAAGGGGCTATGGCATCGACTTCTCCGGCATCACCCGTGAGGAGGAAAGTTCCGGTTCTGGCAATACAGCGGTCATTTTCGTAATCTGTATTATCTTCATTTACTTGGTGATGGCAGCGTTATACGAGTCGTTTTTCATCCCCTTCGCGGTTATTCTGTCTGTACCCTTCGGCTTGCTCGGCTCGTTCTTGTTCGCCCGTATGTTCGGGTTGGAAAACAACATCTACTTGCAAGTGGGATTGATCATGTTAATAGGATTGTTGTCAAAGACAGCCATCCTGCTCACTGAGTACGCCACACAGTGTCGTCAGGCTGGCATGTCTCTAAAACAGAGTGCATTCTTTGCCGCCAAGATGCGTATGCGTCCTATATTAATGACCGCGCTGACAATGATATTCGGCATGATGCCCCTGATGTTCGCCTCAGGCGTCGGTGCGAACGGCAACCGTACCATCGGTGCGGGCGCGGTGGGTGGCGAGCTGGTTGGCACACTTGCCCTGCTCTTCATTGTGCCTGCACTATTTGTCATCTTCCAAGGCATTCAAGAAAAATTCAAACCCATCGAGTTCAAGCCCTCCGACGACCCGCTGATCCAGCATGAGATGGAACTCATTGAGGAATATACCAAGCACCGTAACAAAACTGGAGAGAAGATATGATTAGTGTTTATTATTTTAGTAATTTGTAGTAAGTAGTATCAAGATGCAGATTTTAAAAGATATTTCCCTCAAGCAGCCTCGGAAAGGCAAAACGCACAAAGTGCATGTAACCCCACACAAGGCACTGCCGCAGTGTGGAGTCAGATACTGTGCACAGATTCTCATCACCTCGCTCTTTGTAGCCGTCTTGTGCTCGGGATGCGGCATCTATGGCAAATATAAACGACCGACACATGTGACGGCCGAGCACCTCTATGGAATTGGCGTAACCGAATCTTCAGATTCCGCCAACTTGGCATCCCTTTCGTGGCGGGAGATCTTCACAGACCCGAATTTGCAAGTGTTAATCGACAGTGGGCTTGCCCGCAACACCGACCTCAAGTCGCTGGACTTCACCGTGAAGCAGGCCGAGGCCGGCTACAAGGCTGCCAAATTAGCCTTCGTGCCAGGGTTCACTTTCGTGCCGCAGGGCGGATACAACATCTCCGACAATGCGCCAGGCTGGAGCTATGCCATTCCCATAGCCATGGATTGGGAAATAGACCTCTTCGGCAAACAGCTTAACCAAAAGCGTAAGGCTGGCGCTGCACTCTTGATGACACAAGACGTGCGCGAGGCAGCCCAAACACAAATTGTGGCCACTATCGCCTCGCTCTATTTTCAGTTGTTGGCCCTTGACGGACAACTTGCAGTGACCGATTCCGCTGCCAACAAATGGCAGGAGACCGTGCGTGTCATGCGGCTGATGAAAGACGCAGGCATGATGAACGAGGTGAGTGTCAGTCAAACCGAGGCCACCTGCTATGCCGTGGAGGCCGGTGTGGTGGATATACAAAAAGCTATCCGATCGGTAGAAAATGCACTCTGCCTCATCTTGAAACAGACCCCTCATCCAATTCCGCGTGGATCCATCGGCATACAAGTCTTACCTCAGGAATTAAGCGTCGGGGTGTCGGCACAATTGTTGGCCAACCGTCCAGACGTACGGCAAGCGGAGCACAACTTGGAACAGTATTTCTACGGAGTGCAACATGCCCGCTCTATGTTCTATCCCTCTATACGGATTGATGCCACTGGCCTCTATGCTGGGGCATTCATTCCATCCCTGATTGGACAGTTGGCACAACCCATCTTTGCACATGGCGGCTTGAAAGCAAACTTGGACATTGCCAAGGCTCAATATGAGCAGGCTTTACTGGCATTTGAACAGAAACTACTGCAAGCAGGAAACGAAGTAAACGAAGCACTGGTGCAATGTCAAACCGCCAGAACCAAACACGAGAAACACATCCAACAGGTTAATGCTTTGCAACAGGCCGTGAATTATACCCAATTGACAATGACGAACGGACATACCACCTATTTGGACATCATCTATGCCCAACAATCCCTGTTGGATGCACAAACCGCCCAAATCAACGACTGGCTGGAGGAAGCGCAAGGAGTAGTGCGACTCTACCAAGCGTTAGGCGGAGGAGTACGATAAGGATTTCTATATGATAACTACTCCCTGAAATCGGTCGGCTTGGCACCTAAGTATTTCTGCACGTATCGACTGAAGTGTGACTGTGAAGAGAATCCGAACAGATCGGCTATGTCGGTGAAGGTGAGACTGCGGTTGCGCAAAAGGCGACTGATCTCCAAAGCGGTGTAGCGCGTAATCCAGTAGTTGGCTGGATACCCGCTCACCTTTTTCGCCACTTCTGAAAGATACTTTGGCGTGACGCACAACTTGTCGGAGTAGTAGCTCACCTCTCGATTATGGTAGAAATCGCCATTTTCCAATAGCCCAATAAAACCTTCCATAATTTGTGCGTACTGGCTGCTCACCTTTGTCTGACTATTCAGTTCCACATGAAAATCAAAGAAGTCGATAATCATCCGCTGGATGGCGTTGATCATAACTTCACGGTGGAAGTGGTGATTGGTGAAGGCATAGCGCCGCTTAATATAGTCGAAGTTGAGCATGCAAACCTCCTGCTGCTCGGGATTGAGGCGCATGATGGGGTTGACAAACAGCGCCAGATGCCCTTTCATGCCATAGTTGCTCTGCGGCGTGCACACCTCGATGAACTCCTGCGACACGTAAATGGCATCCACTACAAAATCGGGGCTTTCCACCACATGACTCACTGTATCGCAACGTGTGAAAATCAGACAGTCGCCAGCTTTGAAACAGAACTCTTTGTTATTGAACGTAAAAGTGCAATATCCTTGGCGGCAGAAAGCGTGACAAAGGTAGCTGTCAAAGCGTTCATCTCCCACATTTACCAGGGAATCTTCTATAATGATGTCAGGACGATTAGGCATAATGATTCAAATGGGAGGCAAAAATATAAAAATCCCACAATAATAATTCCTTAATCAAAAATCATTATCTAAATATAGGTGCTGGTAAATCTCTTTATCTACATCTTTAAACACATTGAAAATAACGAACTTAACTGTTGTACTGGGATGTAATGACAGAAAATCCGACACGGTCTTCACCGCAATCTCGGCGGCCAATCGGTTCGGGAAGCGGAACTCGCCCGTCGAGATGCAGCAGAAGGCCACGCTTTCGA
>CALDIA010000189.1 GCA_937901455.1 uncultured Bacteroidales bacterium
ATGAGTTTTTGAGGGTTGGTGACCACCTTGCTCAATAGCCAATCCCGCCGCGCCAGGATGTCCATTTTCTCGCTCTCGAAGTCGCCGTGGTGCCTTGTGGCGACGGCAACCCAGATGGCTTTTGCCGCAACCACCAAAAGGATGACGGCAAGGCAAATGAAGAGGACTTTCAAAGATGTTTTGATTGAATGCATTTGATGAGATAATCAAGCACTTGGCGTATTGAATTGTTTATGCTTTCTTTATTTCTAAGCACTTTTACCAATGTTGGAGATATAGCATAATAAAAGCGAATAAAAACTTTACCAAAAACGGATTTTGCAAGTACATCGTCTCGGTACTTTCTCAGTATTATCACTTTTGGATGATTATAATCGCCATATGCCATTGTCGCTATATAGCAACCTTCTTTAGAAGAAGTCGAATAACTACTTGTAGCTTTTGATGGTGAAGAAGAATGGCTGGTGCTTGAACCACCAACATGACTGACGGAAAACCCAGAATAGGAATTGTAAGAACTCTCACTCACCAAATCTTTTGGATTTTTCACCAATGGGCCATCTGGCAAAACTCGGATACTTTGAATCCTATCAATCTTGAAATGCCTGTCCTCTCCACGCAAATGGCAAAAGCCACTAATATGGTCGTTCTCGTAGCCATAATCCTCGTAGTCGTTACAATACGAAATATTGCTGACACGCCTTCTTGATCGTGTTCCATCGTATTTGACATACTCAATTTCAATGTCCTTACCTGTTCTTATGGCTCTATCTATTTCAGTCCGTATTGACATTTGAATTGTCAGAGTTGTTCTGAATTAATTTGGCAAAACTCACAAATATCTTTATAGGCAACGCGCTCATTCTCTTCAACCACTTCATCGGCTAAAATCATACGTTTCATAAAATCCGCATAATGAAGCTTCTGCTCTTTGTTCATTGCTTTCACAATTGAAAGACTCGAAAGCGTGTTGAACGATCCGACTTTAAAATGGTCTTCTGGACTCAACCCAAGTTCTTCTTTTACCTTTTCAAAGTAAAAAGTTTCTCTAGCGTCAATTTTTCCATCAACGCTGACTATGTCTAATAGCAATCTGACTATAGCCATCTTTTGATTATAACTATATTCCATCGTTTTATAGGTTTAGTTTCATTTGTGTAATAACATCTTTTTTTGATGACAAGAATTGTTTCTCCATGAACTCAAACAACTCTTTCAATTTCTTTTTTGTCTTGCTGTCTTGGAATGCCTCAAAACAATTCAAAAACAATTCATAATTATTATCTGCAATTGCATTATTTAAAATAGACAATTCTTCGCTTTGAGAAAAAATATCTTCAAATAATATCAGTTGCTGATCAATTTGTTCTTTGTTTCTTTTCCTTTTAATTACACACTTTCTGAAAGCCTCTTTCCAATCATCAAGTGTAAATGCGACAGATTGATGGTTTTCTTCAGCTTTGTTATCTTCAATTTGAATATCATTTAGTGAATTCAATGTTTTCCCCAAACATGCATTTCTTAAGTTTTCATACCCCATGAAACCTCCTACCAAGGTTGCAACAACTCCAAACTCTGAAAACTTTTCTTTTGTGTCTGATAGTTTCTTTTGCAATTCAGTTGGAAATTCTTTTTTGCAATACTCCAACAATTTTTCTTTTAAATACAAAAACAACAAAGGCACATACACACTGCTGAATTCATCTTTTATATCACCAATTAGTTTAGCTGGTTTTCCGATTTTTCCCAACTCATCTACCATAGTGCTCCATTTGCTGTTCCCGTCCAATTCCAATATTGCCTTAGTAGAAGCCGTGTTTGCTATGGGATTATCTTGCCAACCACAAATATGTTGCTTAAAATACCACATTAACTCCTCAATGTCTAAAAAATAACCTCTTGAGTCTTGCACGTATGGTTCGTGCCTATCGTAAGTTAAAAGCATTACCCACGGATTGCGTTTTTCAGGTGGTATTTCTGCATGGGTAAATGAAAGTCTTGCGGACACACCTTCTATAACAACATTTTCAAATTCAGGGTTTGTAGAAGGTTCTAAACCGCAATATTTCCTAAAAAGGCGAATTCCCATCCTGCTATTTTGCTCACAGAAACGTGTTTTCAATTCATCATATACGCTTTCGTTCAAAAGCGTATTAATCCGCTGAAAAGGAAGCAACCCCTGATATTTTGAAAAATGTCTATAACCATTATCATCGATAGGAATGACACTTTTAAGGCTGATAATGTCAATTTGATGGCCAATATCATTAGGATACTCCAACAGAACTCTTTCTTCGCTAAACTCAAAAGGCTCTGTTGTACTAAGAAGGCTCTCAACGGCTTTACTTATATCTCTGTTATGGCTGATATTGGTTGCAGGAACAATAATCGAACCTGTTTTAATCAGCCTTTCCAATTCGCTTTCGGTTATTATTGCTATCATAATAAAACGTTTTTTATTATTGGATTAATACATGTCATCGTCGTCATTTGTTTTTGATAAGCCAACTCTATTTGAGCTAATGCCAGTGTTTGCTTGATTCGACATCGTAATGTCTGTACAATTTGTAATGGGACTAACATAGTCGCTCATTTTAGCTGAAGAGTATGACAAAGTAAGGTTTTTGCTGCTCCTTGTTAATGCTACCATCAGCAAAACTTTGCTCTTTTCTTGGTCTGCAAGCAAATACAAGCCTTTGTCCAAACAAGGCAAATAGACATTCTCAAAATCCAATCCTTTTGCGGAATGGTATGTGGTAAGAATGATTTCCCCTCTATTATGTGCGTTTTTCAAAGAGCCGTAATCATTCAACACGCATTGCATTTTTATACTGTTGTTTGCTAAGCATGAATTCAATCTGTCAAAATTAGGTCTTCCAAATTTATTCATTACGGGTGTCCATTTGTCTTTTCCTTTTGTCACCAAAACAGAATTGGCAAAGTCTATAATAGCATCGCGCGTTGATAACAGGATAGCCGTTCTATCATGTTGTAATGAATACCTCTTTGCGTTCTCATAAACCCACTCCCTTTCATCCGCAAATGACGAAAACCTTCTTCTCATAATTCTAGTATTGACGCCGGTTTGGTTTATTTTACTTCTCATTCCCTCGAGGTTAGGACAAATCGCGATAGCCGCCTCAACCATTGAAGGCGTAAGCCGATAGATTATATTTTGTGCTTGCGATTGAACCGCGAGAACCGTATGCGGGTCATCTGGTTTCATAACGGGTCGGTTATAAATGTCAAGGGAATAAATAGATTGGTTGGCATCACCAGCCGCAATAAGATATGTACATCTATTCTTTATGTTTCGTAGGGTTTGCAATGAAAGGTCTTGTATTTCATCACATATTATAAAGTCATAATGTTGATTGTCCTTCTCTAATAATTGACGTGGGGTCATCACAGGAATCCCCTCTGTGTTTAATTCTCCAAGTCCTGTGTTAAACAAGTCCCCTAAACTTTTAGTATAGGTAACGATAGCTACTTTATTATGTTGCATCTTTGCCTTTCTTGCCAAATGTGTCAAAATCACTGATTTTCCACTTCCGGGGTAACCAACAAGCCACATGTTAGTCTTTTTTAATGGCTCGTCCATTGGCCCAATTACCCCTGTTTGACTTGGATCTAAATAATTGTATGGAATCATCCAGTTGCTCATCTCTCTTATTGTTTTGAAGTTAGTAATTTTTCTTTGTCATAAATAGTATCATTTAATGTTGGTTCGCTTTCACATACTTCTCTAGCCCTTTCGTGGTCACCTGTATATTCCAATGCGGAAGCCATCCAACTATAGTCCCAATTGTGCATCTTGTTATTACGAAGCATCACATTCCACTTTTTTAGAGCATTTTCAATCAACTTCATGCCTCTTGTAGAATTACCATGCCTCTCTAACCATCTGCCATATTCAAAAAGATGGGAGGGATCATTGTTGCCAATATCAATGGCGTGTTCCATTAATCGGACATATTCATCTTCATCTTCATTCTTTATCGTTAAGGCATAGTTAAAGCATACTGTAGCATCGTCAGGATTTTCCCGCAAAGCCTCTTTGAGCATGGGTTTTTCTCTATCATGCATACCAGCACTGCCATAGGCAACGGCAATGTTGTTTTTTGAAATCGTATTTGGGTACATTTCATTTATTTCTTCAGAAAGTTCGGCCACTTCAAGATGCATTTTTGCGTCTTTATAAACTTTAAGCAACTCTTTTAGTGTCTCCAATGACGGTTTTTCTTTTCCTGAACGTTCGTCGTTAATCCTCTTTTGGAGTTCCAACACCTTTCTTTCAACAGTTGTCAATTCGCGATTGGCAAATGGATTGATTGGCGTTAGTGTAAAATGTTTCTTGTTGACCCATACATGACCCTGCAATACCTTATCAGGAGTAATGACAACTTCAAATTTAACCTTGTCCCCCTTTTTATAGCCATTTTGTCGGTCTGGACATTCTATCACAAAATTCTCAAGCATTTTATTCTTACTACCAACACAGAAAGGAATTTCAATTGTCTTTTGTCCGTCATAGCTCACTTCAAATCCTTCCACGGAAATTTTTTTAGTAGGAACGGGAGTACTTGATTGAACAAGCACTCTTTCTTCATTTCCTTTCACAACAACTAAAATATCTTCACTGGTAATTGGCGTAATCACCGAATGATTTAATGCGTGATAGAAAAAACTATGCAAGGCGGCACCTTGGGAAACATGTGATTGCAAATTACGAGGAATCAAAACTTTAGATTCTTTAAAATAGCTTCTCAATGCAAATTGCAGGTAGGGATTCTTTGAACTTCCCCCTATTAACAACACATAATCAATATCATCTTTGTCCAATCTGGCTTTTTTTAAAGCAGATATTACATTTGTAAAAACGCTATTATAATCATCGTTTCTTTGAGCTATTGCATGCGATTCCTGTTTTAGGAATACTTTCATTAACTCATTAAACTGCTTATATGATATTTCAGGTTTATCCAACGACACATTCTTACCCATTACATCAAAATTTACTGAGGTCTGGAAAACCACTTTTTCGTTGCTGTTCGACAAAAGCGGTAACTCATTGTCTTGCATCTGCAATGCGACATTCTCGCACACTTGGATTTTTAATGCCTCTGCAGCATTCATCAGTTTTTGATAGATACCTTGCTCAACTTTTGTCCTCAAAGATTTCCCCCTAAAAACGCCATCATTTTCAGATCTCAATATTGGATAGAGATACTTTTCAGCTATGAAATGGTCTATGTCGTCTCCTCCGCACTTGCTGAATTTCGAAATGGCAATATTCTCTGAATTAAAACCTTCATCGGTAACAGACAAACCTAAAATGGAAATATCGCATGTTCCGGCACCGTAATCAAACACCAACAGTCTAATTGCGTCATTCTCTGGGATGCTGATTTCCTCGTGTGCTCTGGTGGATTCAAAGACATAGCTCAAAAATGCCGCATTAGGTTCGTCTATTAATGCCATGTGATCAACTTCTATTCCATTTTCAATTAAAACATCCAATAAGTCTTGCCTTTGGTTTGCTTCAAACGAAGCGGGAATGCTTACAACATATTCGATTTGCCTTGGGAGTCCATTTTGTTCGATGGCCGCGTCGATTCTCTTTTTTAGATATTTAAAAAACTCTCTGGCTGCATCCTTGGGCTTAAGAATTGGATGTTTTGCTGCTTTGCCAAATTTACTATTCGCATAAATGTCACCCTTGTCTTCACCTAATTCCATTTTGAACGACTTCCACAAATCAACTCCTTGGGTTAACTCATGTTTATAATCAGCCGCCGCAGGGCCGAAACAAATCTTATCTTCTACGCATGCGACCAGAGAAGGGATAAGGTCGGTCGTTTCCGCTCTTCCATCAGGAAATTTAGTGGTCAATGGCAAAGTATAGCATTGTATGTGATTGTTATTGTCAAGAAAGGCATACGATACAACCGTAGTAGAAGTGCCAAAATCAATTCCTACAAATGTCTTGTCCATCGTAAATGATCTCGTTTTGGCATTCGTAGGTGCAAGATTAGTGATGGTAAGTGCTTTTGACATATTGATATTCAAATTATTATGGTGACAATTTAGTGTTGTTGTTATCATTAAAAATAAGGTGTGCAAAATTAGACAAAGTTACACATGTTTCAAAACAATTATAGTAGTTTCACCTTCAGCCGATGGAAGAACCAGTCGGCATAAAAGGCGGGGATGTCGGTGCTGCGGCTGGCAGAGACGATGACAGGGGCTTGCGCCTCGGCCATCTCTCCGTTATCCCGCTGAATAGGTGTCTTTTGCCATTGTGCCATAGGTTAATGTTTTTCTTTGCAAAGATACATCTTTTTCTTGACAGATTCAAAATTTTGTATGTTTTCAATTATGTTGATAATGTGTCCCCAATAGCTTGTAAGCGTAGTTGGTGTTTTGTTCTATCATCATGGTTATTCTTGTTTGTTCGTTTACTACAGCAGTTTCTTCAACGCCTCCACGTCGGGCAGGGCTTTCCGCAGGTTTTCGGGCATGTCGGCTGTGGTGGTGTAGGTGGCCACGCCCATCGGCTTGTTGTAGTCGCGGATGACAAACTCCACATAGTCGCGCTTGGCCGACTTGCACAGCACGATGCCGATGGACGGGTTCTCGTGGGGCTTCTTCACCTTGGCGTCGAGGATGGAAAGATACGACATCAGCTGGCCGAGGTACGACGACTTGAAGTCGCCCGTTTTCAGCTCCACGACCACCAAGGCGTTCAGCTCGCGGTTGAAAAACAGCAGGTCGGGGAAATGCTCAACGCCATACACCTCCAAGTGGTATTGGTTGCCGATGAAGGCGAAGTCGTTCCCAAAGGTCATGATGAAGTTCTTGATGTTCTGTACGATTTGCTGCTCCACCTCGCGCTCGTCCACATCGATGTCTTCGCGCTCGCCAATCTGCTCCACATTGATGAAATCCAACAGATACTCGTCCTTGAACATCATCACCGCTTTGCGGGCCAAAGTGCTGTTGGGCAAAGTCTGGGTGAAGTTGCTTGGCATCAAGTCCTGATGGCTGTAGGCATCCTCTTTTATTAGTTTTTCAAGAACCCTTGATTGAAGGTTCTCTTCTGCAGCACGATGGATGTAATAATAGCGAGCGTCAATGCTTTTAACTCCAGATCGTATTATCGTGTGATGGGTAAAAGGGAGTTTGAAGAAATCTTCCAGTGGAAAGTCCTTCGTTTCGGGTATTTTGATGGCTTGGTAGATGTCTATTTTGTAGTCTTGTAATTCGGCAATTGCAATTGTTGAATTAGCGTTCAATTCGTCGGTCATGACCGATGAATTTGTAGCTTTATGATTATCAATTACTTGTAATTCATCGGTCATGACCGATGAATTAGGATCCAACATTATCCAAGCTTCGTAAAAGAGTCGCATTTCTCTTAACTGAGTGGCCGAGAAGCCTCTCAATCCGGGCAACTCTTTTCGAAGTTGTTGACTAATGGCTTCCAATGCGCCCGTGCCCCACTTGTTCTTGCGCGTGTTGTGCGAGATGTATTTGCCGATGCCGAAATAGACCGCCAACTGTATGCGGTTCACGCCCTTGGCGGCCTCGTATTGTCCTTGCAAAATGGCCGTCTTGATGGTTTCTACTGCCTTGTTGTATGTCGCAGGTTGGTTCATGTGCCTTGTTTTTTGTTGTGCAAATATAAATTATTTTCCAGTTATCGTTTCTCCCAAAGGATTCATTTTGTGTTGTTTATAGTTCTTCACCGCCACCTCTTTGCTCGCATTGGCATAGCAATACTCGCAAAGGTGCGGGCAGGTGTTGTATTCGCCGATGT
>CALDIA010000190.1 GCA_937901455.1 uncultured Bacteroidales bacterium
ACCCTTGGCCAGCGATAGGGCCCGAAATGCTGTTCATACATCTGCAGCATCTCCTTGAGATGGGCGTAAGAGGCTGCCACATTGGCATATTCGGTTGGTTGTGCATAAATCAGAATTGGGATTTCGCCCTGCATACCATGGAATGTGTCCGCATAAACCAAGTATTCCCCCACAGCAACTGATGCCAAATAGGTGGGAATCGGCTCTTCCAGTTCCCAACTCCACACTTTGGAGCTGTCGGCGAGGGTCTGCACACCCGTCAACATTCCGCCACACACCGCCATCTTATGAGATTCGGTGCGGATATGGGTAGTATAGGACGACTTGTCCGTAAACACATCCATGCAGGGGAACCAACAACGACCATAGTTATGGGGCTGGCTTTGGAAAGCCACGCCCATGGTGTAGGCATATTGTCCGGAGAAATAGAATCCGCCCCAGCCAGTATCCTTGGTGGGGACACCATGATAATAGACAGTCAGGATGGTAGTGTCGCCCGTTTGCAAAGCAGGCACGTCAATAATCAGTCGCTCGCCCTGGTGTGTAAAAAGACTCGGAACGCCATTCACCTCCACCGAATCGGTGGTGAGTGCTAACAAATCCAATGGCACCTGCGTCAGGTTGGGTATCTTCGCCACAACGGTCAGGTGCGCTACGCCCTCGATATTGTGGGTCACAAAATCCATCACTGTCAGCGAAATGTCATAGTGCGCCACGTGCAGAGAATCGCTTCGATCTTGGGCAGAAAGAGGGGTCGTAAAAAGCAGCCATACTATTGGCAACAGCGAGCAGTAAATCAAAGTACGAATTTTCATAACGAGAAATGCTTCATTTATTGAAAGCGGCAAATGTACATAAATTATAAATACCCTCCGAAAAGTAGCAGTACAACCCATCTCCACAAAAAACATCCATTTACCTATCAGAAAAATAGCAATGGGATAGCAAAAAATCCCTAATTTTAGGGATATAATATAACACACAAGTATGGCATTTTTGCAGGATTCATGTTAAGAACATTCTCATCATAGTTACCGTATGGAAGAACAACAACTTAGACTTGTAGATATGCCCACAGGCACTCAATGTGTCATTGTAAAATTGAGTGGTCACGGCGGCTTTCGCCACCGCTTGATGGAATTGGGCTTTGTACGCGGCGAGAAGGTGAAGGTCATCAAAAACGCCCCGCTCAAAGATCCTATTGAATATGAAATTATGCAGAGCCATGTTTCCCTGCGTCGCGTAGAGGCCGAGCACATTTCGGTCGTGCCTTTGGCCGACAACATAGCAGAGAGTTATTCTTTCAATGGCACCATAACGGAAGAGACCCGGCGCGTGCTGGGCGAGCGGGGCAAGACCATCACCGTGGCCCTGGTCGGCAACCCCAACTGTGGCAAAACCTCCTTTTTCAACCATGCCACTGGCATGCGCGAGAAAGTGGGCAACTATAGCGGCGTTACCGTAGATTCCAAGACCGGCATCTTCAAATACAAAGACTACACCATCCGCATGGTGGACCTGCCCGGCACCTACTCTCTCACCGACTACACACCCGAGGAGCTGTACGTACGCACACACATCTTCCACGAACACCCCGACGTGATTCTCAACATCGTGGATGCTTCCAATCTGGAACGCAACCTATTCCTCACGACCCAATTGATAGACATGAACCTACCCATGGTGATGGCTCTTAACATGTACGATGAACTGGAGCGCAACAATGACACCTTGAACATTGAGATGCTCAGCACCATGTTTGGATTCCCCATAGTGCCAACCGTCTCTTCAAAAGGCACCGGCATGGAAGAGGTAATGAAAAACATTGTCAACATCTACGAAAACTTAGAGGAATATACCAAGCATATCCACATCAACTACGGCACGGACATTGAAAAAAGCATCGAAATATTAAAGCCCGAGATCAAGAAGGACCAGGACTTGAGCAGTGAATATCCGACCCGATATGTAGCTTTGAAACTTCTGGAGAATGACAAGACCACCGTTCAGGAGGTAAAGGCTTATCCCGAGGGCGAAGCCATCACAGCTTTAGCTTCACAGCAGCGCGAATTGCTGGAGAAAAGCTACCGCGAGGATGCCGCCACCATCATCTCGGGCGCCAAGTACGGATTTATCCGTGGAGCCTTGGCCGAGACCTACACCATTGGCAAGGACCGGAGCAAGCAGCGGGCATATACCGTTGACAACATTCTGACCAACAAGTGGCTTGGCTTTCCCATCCTGATCTTCTTCTTATGGCTCATGTTCCAACTAACCTTCACATTGGGTGCCTACCCGCAGGAATGGCTGGAGATGTTCTTCGGGTGGTTAGGAAGGCTCTTTGACCAGTGGCTCCCCGATGGCATCCTCAAGAATCTGATTGTTGACGGTGTTATTGCCGGTGTTGGGGGCGTGTGCTCCTTCCTGCCCAACATCTTGATATTGTTCTTTTTCATCTCCATATTGGAAGACACTGGCTACATGGCCCGCGCCGCCTTCCTGATGGACAAACTGATGCACAAAATGGGACTGCATGGGAAGTCGTTCATCCCCTACATCATCGGCTTCGGCTGTAGTGTGCCTGCCATCATGGCAACCCGGACCCTCGAAAACCGAAAGGATCGCATTCTGACCATCATCACCATCCCATTCATGTCGTGCTCCGCCCGTCTGCCAGTTTATCTGCTACTAATCTCCGCCATTTTCACTAAACATCAAGGACTCATCCTTACCAGCATCTATCTGATTGGTGTGGTAATGGCTATTATCACCTCCCTGTTACTGAAGCGCATCTCCTTTCGGCACGACACCGACCAGTTTGTCATGGAATTGCCTCCCTACCGCATACCCACCTTCCGAAATGCCATGGTGCACATGTGGGACAAAAGCGTACAATATCTTAAAAAGATGGGTACCGTAATTTTGGTGGCTACCATCATCATCTGGGCTTTGGAGTACTTCCCGCAACACAGCCCCAAGATAGACCAATACACCGCCCAAATTGAACAAGTGGAGAACAATCCCGATTTGGACGAGACTGCCAAAACTGAACTGATTGACCAATTGTCATTGGACCGCTCGGTGGTGCAGACCGAGAATTCTTATTTAGGCAGACTTGGCAAGTGCATTGCCCCGGTGTTCCGTCCGCTGGGTTTTGACTGGAAAATGAGTGTCTCGCTCCTGACAGGCCTCGCTGCCAAGGAGATTGTCGTCTCCTCCATGGGTGTACTCTACCATGCCGAAGCAGAGGCCGACGAGCATTCTTCCGCCCTGAAAAGTAGCATACAAGCCCAAACTTGGCGAAGCGGTCCTCTTGAAGGCCAGAAAGTGTTTACACCACTGGTGGCCTATGTCTTCATGATCTTTATTCTTATCTATGTGCCCTGCGTGGCAGCAGTATCAGCCGTATATAAAGAAGCCGGTGGCAAATGGGCCGCCTTCTCCGTATTGTTCAATACAGGCATGGCGTGGCTCGTCTCCTTCCTGATATACCAGATAGGAATGCTATTCTAACAACAAAATGCGAATATTATGAACTGGCAAAATATAATCGTATTTCTGATTGTGGCCGCAGCCATGGCCTATGCCGTAACACGTATCGTACGACACTACCGCAATGCCAAACGCGGTATTGTGGACTGCGGTTGCGGTTGTGGCGCAAACTGCCAAAACTGTTCTGTCTCCAAAAGCCAAAAGCCAAAAGCTACAAGCCAACAACCAACAGCTAACAACTAACAGCCAAAATCACTTCTGCTCCCGCACCTTTGCCTCTCGAGTCCAATCTACCGTCATACCGAAAAGCGAGACACCCAGATAGCCCCTCATTTTCATGGTTTTATTGTCATTTACCAAGCGGATGAAGGTCTTATAAGTTCCTGATTTTCCAGGGTATTTTAACTTGCCGTTCTGATACTCCTTCTCTTTTTCATTATACTTCAAACCTGTCATAAACACCAAACCCAGCTGGTCTTTTTTCTTGGGGTTCTCTACCCACACCACCTTGGCTTCGTAGGTGCCGTCTGAAGCTTTATAAATCTCGCATTGAGAGCCTTCTTTGGAGAACGGATCCTTAGAATGATAGATACCGCATATATCATCCGCATTTTGGGCAAACATAGCTCCGAAGAGGGTCATAAACATTCCTATCAGAAATACTTTTTTCATTATTGACAATTAATTTGGTTTGAAAAAAACAGATTAAAAGACCTTGACACCTTGAAAAAGTTAAAAAGGAAATAAGCGATTGGATTTCAGCTGTTCGTTGTCGCGTCGAATGGCCAGGGGCATCTTCTTCTACTCTTCTGGTGCGAACATGGGGTCCCATGCAGGGAGCTGTATGGCCTTTTGATTGAAGAGTTTTAATGTTTTAGATGGAATATATTTCTCCTCAGCCACAAGGCGGAACATATATTCATTGAACCACTCGTTAGTCATAATGAGGAATCCGTTGTGGCCTGACTTATTTCCCCAGCTATTCTCCACCATCCATTTAAGGGGATTGCCATTCTGGTCCAGATCCACAGCGCAGAGTGTCATGGCATGGGATGAGCCGCTGGCGTATGTGGCAATGCGCTGCTGCTTGTTCATGCCGAATGTGGTGTTGAAGATAGAGCCGTAGTCAAAGTTCTGAATATCCAGATAGCCCTTCTCACGATCTAAAAACTTACCCACATCGCAGGAAAAATACATCATCGTACTGTCTTTGATAGAGGCAATAGCTATCGCTGCAATCTCCTCCATCGGCAGGTTCAGATATCTCCAGTTCTGACCATCGTACACATGGCGGTCATACTGGATTTCATATACCTTATAATATTCTCGGTTCGGATCATTCATAAGCATAAAGTAGGTACTGAAATCTTCATTGACGAACTTTTTGGCAAAGCTCATCGGGGTATATTTTTCAGTACTTACCACATTGCCTTTGCTATCACGCTGCGTCCATGTGAACTCGGCAGGGGGTTCGCCCAATGTAAATACCAACATTCGGTAGATAGTCTGCAACATTTCAACTTTCTTGTCTTGCAACATTTTCTCGGTAACTCCTTTATTATTGGCCATCTCTCGTAATGTCAAAGCATCCTCGCGCAGTTTCAGTTTAATCAAACTGGCCATTTGGGAAGTGTGATTGCTATTATAGGTTTCGGGCATCACATCTTTGGGAACAACCCCGTACTTGTCTATCAGGTTAGCCACACCCGTAAACTGACCGCCATCGCTCAATGGATTTTGAAAAAGCCACTTGACGGTTTCATCCTCCATAGACTTGGCGCGGTTGTCAAGCACCGACTGAAGGAAAAGATTCGACTTCTCCAACTGGTCCCAGAAAAAGGTATAGCATTGTGAAAACTGGAAATCACCAGGCAGATTATGCTTGGCAATAGCCTTGGAGCGAAGCACGTTCATGCCGGTAAACATCCAGCAACGGCCTGAAGATTGCTGATCGGTGATGGCTTTGGAAGGTACCTGATGGGAAAAGTGCGCATCAAAGGCTGTGGCATTCTCATAATTACGCGCAAGTTTGCTGATATCGTTGCCCGTTACGGCATTGCGCAAAGCCTTGTCACTCCCCGAAGCCTTATACGACGACTTAATGGTCTGTATCTGCTCTTGGGTAAGTCCTCCTTTGGGGGAAATCTCTTGTGCTTGGACAGCAAAAACAATGCTGATACTCAAAAAAATAAGTGCTAACTTTTTCATATTGACATTTTTCGTTGGATAATCCGATTTTAAAGATGCAAAAATAATAAAAAAGTAGGTTGAAGAAACAAAAAAAACCATCCTTTGCGATTTGGATGGCGTTAAATGCGCGTGCTATTTGCCTTCTTTCTTTAGAATTATCAGCACAGTGTATATCAAAATCTTCAGATCCATCTGTAAAGACATGTTTTCGATATAAAGCATATCCCATCGCAGACGCTCTATCATCTGTTCCACATTTTCAGCATATCCATACTTCACTTCTCCCCAAGAGGTGATGCCGGGCTTGATGTCAAGCAACAATGTGTAATAAGGCGCGCGCTCCGTGATTTTGTCAATATAATATTGCCGTTCCGGGCGGGGGCCTACTAACGACATATCATTACGCAACACATTGAAAAACTGAGGGGTCTCATCCAACCTGTATTGACGCATAAAGCGGCCTATTTTGGTGATGCGGTTGTCGTCTTTGGAGGAAAGCATAGGACCAGACTTCTCAGCATCCACATACATAGAGCGAAACTTAATGATATTGAAAGGTTTCCCATGCAGACCAATGCGTTCTTGCTTGTAGAAAACAGGGCCTGGAGATGACATCTTGACGCCAATGGCTAAGACCAAATACAATGGAGAGAGCAGTATGATGGCTATCAGGGAGCAGAAAATATCGAAACTACGCTTGATAAACTCCTGCCAAACAGACAGATATCTGGGGGTAATGGTGATAAACGGCTCGTTGAGCACATGCGCGGTCTTTACATGTCCTATCAAAAGGTCTTGGGTGCCAGGCAACAGGGTCAGAGTAATCTGGTGCTGGGTATGCGCCACCATGATGATATCGTTGATATATTTGCGCTGCCCATTGTGCAGGGCAATGATAATTTCCTCTACCGGATTGGCAGTGATTATCTCCGACAGTGTGGCCAATGTGCCCAGGCAGGGCAACTTACCGGACAGTTGATCCTCGCTATCCTCAGAAATCTTCACGTAGCCTGTAATCTGATTGCCCGAACTGGGTGTCTGCTGCATCAGCGTCTCGTATGTTTGCAAAGCGATGCCGTCACTACCGGCAATGATGGTCGGAAAGCCGATCTGTCCACTGTGTATTTTGCGATTAATGTTCGTGGTGATGCACAACCGTGGTATATATGTCAGCAAAAACTGACTGGTGAAGAGACACAGAAAATATTTGATGTAATCGTTAGGTGTCTTGATAATATCATCCAAAATAAAGACAAAGAAGAAGATAAGCGTACCGATTACGGCAATGCCCAAGGTGGTGACCAATTCTTCCAGACGAGACTTGCCGTATATCTTGGTATAATATCCTGAAAGGGTATGTAAGACAATCCAATACAGAGGGCAGGCAAAGAGGCCCAGCACAAATTTGTAGTCGTGGACCATAGCTTGACGAATGGTGGCCACGTCAGCACCTTCGCCCGTGATTTTACGGAAAATGTAAATACAAAGCCAAGAGAGTGCTGCAGCAAGAATGTCGGTCGTAAGGTAAAGTAGGCGTAATCTTTTCTTATTCATCTCCTATGCTCTTGGAATGTAAACCACTTTGATATCATCGATGTAGTAGCGGGTGTCGCACCCCTTCTGCCCAGCACCAGTCAACACCAGGTTGACATTGGCCCAGTCGCTGCCATCGTAGTTATTCGCGTAGATGGTGTTCCCGAGGTTAAAATAGATGGTCTTCCATTCGCCATTGGACGTGTAGATGCCACCCACTTGATGCACCTCGTTGGGTCGGACTGCGGTGGAAAGTTTCACACCTATCTCCAGATTATTCTCCGTTTTGTAGGTCACCTCCAAAAAAACGTAATAGTTCCGGGTAGGCGCGGCAAAGGTGGAGGAGGTTACATCAAAGAGCAGCCCATTGGCATCGTTCAGAACAATCTCGCCAGCTGTACGCCCCTCTACTATCTTGGGGGTAAATGTCAGAGAACTGGTCAAGGTGTCGGTCGGTGAAAAGGGCGAAGTATTGGCAAAGGTCTCAAAGAAGGGAAATGAAGAATAGGGACTATACACATAGCTGAGTGGATTCTCCGACACATGATATGTCTGCCCTTTCTTCAGCAGCACTTTCTGTTTCAGCGTGTTAATAAAAGGATATCCCGTCACGGTGTTGTCCATTCCTGTCATTCTGAAACTCGGAAGAATCACCAATGTCACGGAATCCTCGTCATTCACATCCAGCACTGGCACTTTGCAGGGCACCTGCCAGCAACCCAGGTTCTTATTGTTGACGTACACATTGCAATGGGTGAAATTGTGTTTCTGCAGCGAAGCAAGCTGCTCTGCATCGTAAGCCGTACTGTGAGTTTCATTAAAATTGGAGACATCCATACAGTTGTTGATATCTGCAGCAGTGATTTGGACATAGGCAGGCGTCAGATCAGTGCGTTTGCACCCAAAAGCGAGAACACCTAAAATCAATAGTATGTAAAAGGTAACTCTTCTTATTGTCATATAATAATGGTTTGCACATGCTTATAACGTATAAGTTTATTTATTATTGTCATACCATGATTTTTTTATTTTTGCCGCCCTAAATTAGTGATTATGAAACAATCAACCTTGGGATACGTGGCCATTTCCTTCTCAATGCTCTTTTGGGGCGCCAGTTTTGTATGGACAAAACAGCTACTGAATGCCCAATTCCCTGTATTCACCATTGTCTTTTTCCGATTGTTGATCGCATCGGTGGTTTTTGTCAGTTTTTTCAAGTTGAGCGGCAAACTGCAGAAAGTGCAGCGCAAAGACTGGAAATGGTTTCTGCTATTGGCGTTATTTGAGCCTTTCCTCTACTTTATCGGGGAGGACTTCGGGCTCAAGTACTCCAGTGCCTCATTTGCTGCCGTGATCATTGCGTTGATTCCCATCATTGTGGCTATCACCATGCATTTTGTGGAGGGGGAACAATTGCACCGCAACTTGTTGTTTGGCGCCATAGTGTCTGTCATAGGCATTAGCGTCATGACCTTCGGCAAGGGAAGCGATGTGTTCTTTACCGTCAAAGGGTTACTGTTGCTCTGCGTGGCCCTGATCGCGGCCGCCGGCTACAGCGTGCTGCTCGCACGGCTGCTGCAAACCTACAGCCCCGTCACTGTAACCACTATACAGAATTTTGTAGCCATTTTCTTCTACTTGCCCTTTGTGCTGATTTTCGACATCAAGGACTGGGGTGGCATGCACTGGAACTTTGAAACGGTCTTCTCCCTCTTTGCTCTTGCTCTCCTGTGTTCCGCTGGCGCTTACATGCTCTATTCGTATGCAGCCAAGCACATCGGCATCACCAGGCTGACCGTTTTCACCAACGCCATACCCATCGTGACAATTATTTTCGCCGCATTGTTAGGCCAGGAATCCTTTACCCTGCAAAAATTCATCGGCATTGTTATCGTCGTGGCGGGCGTCATTTGGAGCCAGACTGACCATAAAGACAGCATGAAGACAGCAAATAAATTATGACGACCGTATAGAAAAAAATAGTATCTTTGCAGCCGTTTTCAAACCCACAAAAAAAGATTATGGAAAATCCCACATTGGAACAGAAAGTGCGCTCCATCATCACCCAGATAAGACCTTATCTTCAGCAAGATGGAGGCGACATCGAGTTTGTGGAACTCACGCCCGACAACATAGTCAAAGTGAAGTTGCAAGGCGCATGCGGTGCTTGCCCTCACGCTAAGATGACCCTTAAAAATGGTGTTGAGCAAACCCTCAAGCAGTATCTGCCCGAGGTGAACCGTGTGGAGGACATTATTTTGGGGTTTTAAACATAACAATTAGACGACTAACCGATTATCCATGGGATTGAAATGTGGCATAGTAGGATTGACGAACTCTGGTAAAACCACCATGTTCAACTGTATCTCCAACACGAAGGCGGAAGTGACTGATTTTGCTTTCAGCACTAACAAGTCGAACATTGGCGTTTGCGCTGTGCCAGACGAACGGTTGACGCACATCAACAGTTTCATCAAGGCCGACAAACTGGTATTTGCCAATTTGGATGTGGTGGACATTCCCGGCTTGGCCAAGGGCGCGAGCACAGGTGCTGGCATTGGCAACAGCTTTCTGGCAGATGTCCGCCTATGCGATGCCCTCATCCACGTGCTGCGCTGTTTCGACAACCCTGCCCTACCCCATGAGGAAGGCTCTGTGGACCCCGTGCGCGACATAGAAATTGTAGATTTTGAGTTACAAGTTAAAGATCTGGAACAAATAGAGCGCAAGATCGCCAAAGTGGAAAAGGCCGCCAAGGTGGGCGACAAAAACGCCAAACACGATTTGGATGTACTCTTGAAATACAAAGCGCACTTGGAAGGCTTCCAAAATGTGCGCTCCTTGGAGGTCACCCCTGACGAAAAAGCGGTGGTGGCCGACATGATGCTGCTCACCGAGAAGCCCATGATGTATGTGTGCAACGTTAACGATGACGATGCTGTCCATGGCAACGCCTATTCGGAGGCTGTAAAGCATTATATAGAAGAACATGGTGGGGAAATGCTGGTCATTGCGGCTAAGATCGAGTCCGAGATTGCCGAACTGGATAGCGAAGATGACCGGAAAGCCTTCTTGGAAGATGTGGGATTAAGTGAACCAGGCGTTAATAAAGTGATACAGGCTGCATATAGAATGCTGGACCTGATCTCTTTCTTTACTGTTGGCGGCAAAGAGAACCGGGCCTGGACGATCACTCGGGGCATGCTGGCACCGCAGGCGGCAGGAGTTATCCACAGCGACTTAGAGCGCGGCTTTATCCGCGCCGAGGTCATCAAATACGATGACCTGGTGAAATACGGATCGGAACTGAAATGCAAGGAGGCCGGCAAACTGGCGGTCGAAGGCAAAAACTACGAAGTGCAGGATGGTGACATCCTCCACATACGATTCAACGTATAATTCAGAATTAAAAATTAAGAATGATATTTTTTAAAACTCTTTCAACTCTAAATTCTTAATTCTAAATTCTAAATTGAAATGCGGTAGTAGCTCAGTTGGCAGAGCGGCGGCTTCCCAAGCCGCAGGTCGCGGGTTCGAACCCCGTCTACCGCTCAAACGTCCACAAACAATCAGTGTCAGCAACTTACAACGGTAGGTTGCTGATTTCTTGTTTAAAATCGGGACAGAAACGGGACAAACATCATTTTGAGACTTGCTGAGCAAGACTCAAATAAAAATGTCATATAGTCAATTTTTGTTATACTTTTTTTGTAATAAAGTTACGAAATTTACAAAAAATCTCCAAGTTATGAAGTTTGTAATCGCTTTTCTAACCCACGAAAATACATTATTCCTCATACTAACACGGCTACGATATTTAAGAATGATCTCGGGGGGTATATTTCAAAGCCATAGCGTATCCATTGGTATTGGACCACGACGAAGCGCTCGCCCTTGAAGCATCCCCAAATTAAAAAGGCAGCGGAATTCTCCGTTGCCTTTTTAATTTGCTTATTATTGAGCAGGGTTATTTCGTAGCATCGATAGCCTTCTTGATCAGTTGGAAGGTGCGCTCGGGGTCGTTATCAAGGCCCACAGAGAAACGGATCAAGCCCTCACTCATGCCCATTTCCTTCTGGATTTCCTCGGGAACCTCTGAGGAGGTGGACTTGCCTGAATTGCTGAACAGCGTTTTGAAATAGCCCAAGCTGACAGCCAGATAGCCTACGCCCAGACGTTGCATCTCTTCCATAATGGCAGATGCTTTCTCGGCCGTTCCCATATCAATGGAAATCATGCCGCCGAAGCCATAACCTTCGTTCATCATGGATTTGAACAACTCATGGTCCACATGTTCAGGAAGACCTGGATAATTGTACTTGATACCAGTCTCTTTGAAACGTTTGGCCAGATACATAGCATTCTCGCTGTGCTTCTTCATGCGAATATGCAGCGTATGGAGGTTTTTCTGGATGCTGCTAGAACGATAGGTATCCAAAACGGGCCCCAGCAACATGGCTGTGCCGCTGTTCACATCAATCAGGGAGTTGATATATTCGGCAGAACCGCAGATGGCACCAGCCACACAATCGTTCATGCCATTCACATATTTTGTCATACTATAAATGACCACATCGGCACCCAGACGGTAAGGTGAGAATATCATCGGAGTGAAGGTATTGTCAACCAACAATTTAGCGCCGACTCCATGTGCGATTTTGGCCAATTCGGGAATATTGGCTATTCGGAGCAATGGGTTGTTCATCGTTTCGGTATAGATCACCTTGGTATTGCGGCGGACAGCGTTTCTAACGGCATTCAGATCTTGCATATTGACAAACGTCACCTCCACATTGAATTTCTTGATATAGTTGTTCAAGAAAGCGAAGGTGCCGCCATAGACAGTCATGCTGGCCAGGATATGGTCACCAGCCTTCACTTCATGCAAGAGGGCCACCGTGATGGCGGCCATACCGGAACCGGTCGTCCATGCCAACTCGGTACCCTCCATGGCAGCCAATGACTGGGCCAATGAGAGCGTGCTAGGATTCCAATGGCGCGAGTAGAGGAAATAGCCCTCTGTTTCACCATGGAAGGTGTCGGTCATGGTCTTGGCCTGTTCAAACATAAAGGTAGCGCTATCGCAGATAGCGGGATTGACACCTCGGTAGGCATCTTTTTTGTCCAATTTTTCCAAGTTGGTTGCGGGATCAAATTTTTCCATTTTATACAGTGTTTATTTATGTTGTTAATAATTAATTATCGTCAGAAGAAGAACCGTCTGATATCCAACCCCATAGCATACACCATCAGGGCTATCAGCAACACAAAGCCGATGGTATTGGCGATGCCCAGGAACTTGTCGTTGGGTTTGCGGCCGGTAATCATCTCCACAAGGATAAAGAGAAGGTAGCCGCCATCGAGACCCGGGATGGGGATAATGTTCATAAAAGCAAGGATAATGCCTAACAAGGCAGTCATGTTCCAGAAACGGTACCAATCCCACACTTTCGGGAAGATGCTGCCAATGGTCAGGAAACTGCCCAGTTGGGTGGCGCCTTCGCGGGTAAACACAATCTTGAATTGTTTTACATAGTCTGCCAAAGTTTTAAAGCCCATGGAGATGCCTTTGGGGATGGATTCAAAAAAACCGAAAGTCTCCTTCACGGTACCGAAATACTCGTAAGGTTGTTTGTAGGATACGCCGATCATACCGGCGGAGTCGGGGGTTACCGTGGCGGAATAAAGCGAGTCGCCTCGATAGAAAGAGACCTGCATAGCTTCTCCCTTATGGTTGTCAAAAGCTCTTTTATAATCGAAGAAGCAAAAAGTAAGGCTATCATTGACGCTCACGAGGGAGTCGCCGCGTTGCAGGCCGGCAGCCTGAGCTTTAGAGCCTGGCATCACGCTATCGATGACAAAGGGAATGCGGTAATTACAGAAGAGGGAGCCAGTGCCGGCGCCCACCACTTTACGGGCAAGTGTCTTAGGTATTGTCAGCACCACTTGTTCGCCATTGCGTTCCACGGTCACCGTCTTCACGTTTTCCAATAGCATGTCGTTGGCAAAGTCACCAAGAGTTTTCGGGGACATGGAGTCTACCAGTAGCACTTTATCACCATTCTGGAAACCGGCATCCTGCATCTCTTGCGAAAACTCGAGTCCATAGCGGGCATTTTCCAAGGGGATATACTCTTGTCCCCAATGAAAGCAGATGGCAATATAGATGATAATGGCCGACAAGAAGTTGACGAGTACACCACCACTGATGATGAGGAGTCGTTGCCATGCTGGCTTAGCGCGGAATTCGTAGTCATGCACGTCCTCGGAGAGGTCTGACGCCTTGGTGGTTTCATCCACCATACCGTTGATAGAGCAGTAGCCGCCCAATGGCAGCCAGCCGAGCCCCCACTCTGTGTTTTCCGGGTATTGGTTCCACTCTTCGGGAGTTTTGGTGGTGAAGAATTTGAAGTGCATCTTGCCGCCAAAGCGCTTCATTTTCATAATGGAGAAGCCTGGATTAAAGAAGACGTAAAACTGGTCAACACGTGTCTTGAATATCTTTGCGAAAGTAAAATGTCCCAATTCATGAGTTACAACGAGAAAGGTCAGACTCGCCATAAACCCTAATATCTGCATTCCTATACCCATAGTATTTTCTTGTTCAATTTTTAAGGCCGCAAAGATAGAAAAAAAGCAGCAACAAGAGATTAAGGTTTCCATATATTTTAAAAAAAACATTTTTATGGAACTGAGAATGTGTCAATTCACATTATTTTACTATTTTTGCGACCGTTTTCTGTTTGATTTTAGCAATGGAAGAACAAGAGAATAAAACGTCTGGCAGACAATCCCGTAAAGGTCTTTTCGGGCTTATGTGTGCATTAGTGGGCTTGTTGATTGGGGCTTGTGTAATGCTTCTTGTCCTCAACGTCAAGGGGTTGCACAGGCCTACGGAAGTTCGCATCATTGAGCGAGACACCACGGGCGTGCGCGACACGGTAGTGATCATCCATGAGTTCAAGAACCCTGCGCGGCACGAGTTGTCAGCCGACACGCTCACTTCTGACAGCACTTTGGCGGAAGACGACTCTCAGGATCTCCTGTTGGCCTATCCCCATGATCTTGACGAGGGGATGGAAGCCCCCATTCCTTCGGATGTAATGCTTGACAAGGCCACTCCCAAGGTTGTGGTTTGGAACGACCGTCAGGAAGAAATAGTTTCGCCCGACAAGAAAGAGATGTTTGAAATCCAGCTATGGAGCACCCCTTTCAAGAACCGTACCGAGTACAATTTTGACGGATCAGTGCTGAAAGTGAAAGGTGTAGCCATTGACAATCTCAAGATACTTCGATATAAGAATGAGTACTATCTCATCTCCCAAAAACGTGTATTTCCCATTCACAAGAACAACAATTTTGAGCGATTGGTGGAGACTCATGACATAACTCTATAGTACATTTTCAGTATTAGTATGGATAATAAGAAGATAACGGTTGCCGGCACCGGATATGTCGGCCTAAGCATTGCCACGCTGCTGGCCCAGCACAACGCAGTAACTGCCGTGGACATTTTGCCTGAGCGGGTGCAGCTGGTAAACAACCGGAAGTCGCCCATACAAGACGATTACATTGAGGAATACCTGGCCCAAAAAGACTTGTCTTTGACGGCCACCATGGATGCGGCCTCCGCATACGGCAATGCTGACTTTGTAGTGATTGCCACCCCGACGAACTACGACAGTGCCAAGAACTTTTTCGACACCAGTGCCGTAGAGAGCGTCATCCAGCAGGTTATGGCCTACAACTCCAAGGCCATCATGGTCATCAAGTCCACCGTGCCGGTAGGCTATACAGAGCATATCCGGAAGGTTACTGGCAGTCGCAACATCCTCTTTGCCCCTGAATTTCTGCGTGAAAGCAAGGCATTGTACGACAATCTTTATCCTTCTCGCATCATTGTCGGCTTTGAGCAGTCGGATGCCCGTTTGGCCAAGGCGGCCCACGATTTTGCCACCTTGTTATGCGAAGCGGCCATCAAGCCCGATGTGCCAGTACTCTTCATGGGCAGCACGGAAGCCGAGGCCGTGAAGCTTTTCGCCAACACTTATCTGGCGCTGCGCGTCAGCTACTTCAATGAATTGGACACTTATGCGGAGCTGAAAGGACTCAACACCCAGCAAATCATCGAGGGTGTATGCCTCGACCCCCGCATCGGCGCGCATTATAACAACCCTTCCTTTGGCTATGGCGGCTATTGTCTGCCTAAGGACACCAAGCAGTTGTTAGCCAACTATGCCAATGTACCCCAAAACATGATGAGTGCCATTGTGGAAAGCAACCGTACCCGCAAGGACTTCATTGCCGACCAAGTGCTGAAAATGGCCGGCTACTACGACTACTACACCCGCGGTGACTACGACCAAAGTCAGGAGCGGGAGTGTGTGGTAGGCATCTACCGCCTGACCATGAAGTCGAACTCCGATAACTTCCGACAAAGTTCCATTCAGGGAGTGATGAAACGCATCAAGGCCAAAGGAGCGCAGGTCATCATCTACGAACCAACCCTACCCGATGGGAGCACGTTCTTCGGCAGCGAGGTGGTCAACAATATTGAGGAGTTCAAGAGACGTAGCCAGGCCATTGTGGCCAACCGCTACGACCACGTGCTTGACGATGTGAGATCCAGAGTATATACCCGTGATATTTTCAATCGCGATTGATGAACAACAGCAAAGGACATACAGCCTTTGTCATGCTCATCTGCATGGCCATCCTTAGCAATGCATTGTCGGGCATTGCGCAGATAGACACGGCAGCTATACGCGCGGGCGTGCGCTGCCAGCTTGACCTCTATCCTGAAGCCAGGCTGCAGGACATCTACAAAACTTTCTTCCAAGACCGGTTTGGCCCGGGGCACCTCATCTCCGACACCACCGCCGCGCGACACTATTTAGAGGAGGAGATTAGCGACCATCCTGAAAGTGCAGCCTTGGAGCCATACTTTGAACCCACCGGTTTCCAGGGCAACTATGTGCGGGTCTATATCTCTTGTCTGAAACCCGGCGGGCTACAGCGTGAAGACCTTGTGTCAGCATTCATCAGGAGTGCATCGTACAAGGTTAACATTCCTGTCTCCTGGCGTGAGGAATGGCACCTAATCACACAAATCATTGAAGATGAGCATTGGCAGATGCCCGGCTATGAACAAGACAAGGCGCAACTTGAAGAGATGCTCGCCACCCATGGCGATGTGGCAGTGCGTCACAGCAGCAGCTTCAACAAGCACTACGCTCCCCACTACAGAATTGTGGAGCGCAGCATATTCGAGACAGAAATCCTGCCGTTCATAGCACGGTAACGAGCTTACCTTCCCAATGAATGTCCGTCGTTTTCGTTCACCAAGGCAAGGTTGATGCGTTTACGGTCAAGTTCCACCCCAAGCACCCGTACTATCACCTTTTGGTTGAGATGCACCACCTCTTGGGGATTGGAAACATGACGACCCAGTTTGCTGATATGAATCAGGCCATCCTGATGGACGCCTACATCCACAAAGCAGCCAAAGTTTGTAATATTGGTAATGATGCCCGGCAGTTCCATGCCAGGGGTGAGGTCTTCCATTTTATGCACATTCTTGTCGAACTCGAACATCTCAAAGGAGGTGCGCGGGTCGCGTCCTGGCTTTTCCAACTCGTGTAGAATGTCAGTGAGCGTGGGTAGTCCGACCTTATCGGTCACAAAATCATTCAGATTCAGTGTAGTTCGGAGATCTGCACGTTGCATCAACTCGGAGATGGTACAACCAGCCTGGGCCGCCATTTTCTCCACCACGTGGTAGCTTTCCGGGTGCACGGCACTACCATCGAGGGGATTGGAGGCATTGCGTATGCGCAGGAAACCAGCGGCCTGTTCAAAGGCCTTGGCACCAAATCGGGGTACCTGCCTCAACGCCTCACGGGTAGCAAAGGGGCCGTGCTCATTGCGGTAATTGACGATATTCTGTGCCAGAGAGGGGCCCACGCCGGAGACATACGACAGCAACTCCTTGCTGGCCGTGTTGAGTTCCACGCCCACCTGGTTCACACAGCTCTCTACCGTCATAGTCAGACTTTCCTGTAATCGTTTTTGATTGACATCATGCTGATACTGCCCCACCCCGATAGCCTTGGGGTCAATCTTGACCAATTCAGCCAAAGGATCCATCAAACGGCGACCGATAGAGACGGCCCCGCGGACCGTGACATCGTAATTGGGGAATTCTTCCCGGGCAACGGGCGATGCGGAATAGACAGAGGCGCCGCTTTCGTTCACCATATAGGCTTTTACATCCCGTTCAAAGGGGATATACTTGACAAAGTTTTCGGTTTCGCGTCCGGCGGTGCCGTTGCCAATAGCGATTGCGTCAACTTTATATTGCAGCACCAGTCGTTTGAGCTTGTCAGAGGCCAGTTTATATTGGGCCGCCGGTGGATGTGGATAGATGGTCTCATTATAGAGCAACTTTCCTTGGGCATCCAGAATCACGACCTTGCAGCCAGTGCGGAAGCCTGGGTCGATAGCCAAGGTTGTGACCTGTCCCAGCGGGGCGGCCATCAGCAGTTGTCGCAAATTCTCACTAAACACCTTGATAGCCTCCGTATCGGCCTTCTCCTTAAAAAACTTACGCATTTCAGTTTCCATCTGGGGTTGCAGAAGACGCTTGTAGGCATCTTGGGCAGCCGTCCAGAGTTGCGCAGCACTATTGGTATTGTTCTTTATCAACTTACGTTTAATGGCGGCAAGGGTTCTCTCCTCATCTGGCTGAATGGTCAGACGAAGAATACCCTCCTCCTCGCCACGGAACATTGCCAGTACACGATGCGAGGGTGCCTTAGGCAGAAACTCACTGGCATTATAATAGATACGGAATTTTTCATGTTCATCCACTTTGTCTTTCACCTTTTTGGTGGAGACTCGGCTGTGCTGCAAGAAGGTGTTTCTCAGCATAGAACGTAGCTGGACATTCTCGCTAAGCCTTTCAGCCAGAATGTCGCGCGCACCCGCAAGAGCTGATTCCTGATCGGGCACGCCCATATCAGGCTTGACGAAAGGGGCCACGATCTTGTGCAAATCGACCTGTTCTTGTTTGGAGAGGATCTTGGCCAGCGGTTCGAGGCCGCGCTCGACGGCCACAGTAGCACGGGTTTTGCGTTTCGGGCGAAAAGGCAGATACAAGTCTTCCAGTTCACCCATTGTATCAACGCGGAGCATTTGCTCCTCCAATTCGGGAGTCAGCTTGTCCATCTCACGCATGGAATCCAGAATGGCGGCACGGCGTTTTTCAAGTTCCATCCGCTTTTCATACATCTCGCGAACTCGCTCTATCTGCACCTCGTCCAGTCCGCCAGTAGCCTCTTTTCTATATCGGGATATAAAAGGAATGGTCGCACCTCCGTTAAGCAGTTCCAATGTATTGCACACCTGCTCCTCCTGCAGGTGTAGTTCTTGCGCTATGTAAGCAGTAATGTTCTTAATATCCATTCTTTTATCTGATCAATATCAGTTCACCGTTTTGCACATAGGTATAGTTGGGATCCACATACTTGGCATAAGTGATGCGCCACAGATAGACGCCAGTCTGCACATCCTTTCCATTCACAGTCCCATCCCATCCTTGGTTGACATTATTCGTCACGAAGAAGACTTCGCCACTACGGTTATAGATTTCCAGTTGATAGTAGGCTACGTCATTGACGATAGGCAGGAATATTTCGTTATTGCCATCATGATTTGGCGTAAAGGCATTGGGCACCCATAATGCAAAGTTATCGACCACGGGTACAAGCATAGTGGTATCGTCGGCACAGCCATCGGCATTGGTCACTGTTAGGCGCACGAGCATATTATCGCTATTGGCCACATGGTAGGCATGGCTGGGATTAGCCTCATAGGCAGCGCCGCCATCGCCAAAAAGCCAATGATAGTCAGTGATATTGTCTCCCTCCGACAGGTCGAAGAAAAAGACGGTCTGACCATTTTGGGCTTCATCAGGGGTGAAGGTGAACGATGCATGCGGAAAATCGGCCACATGGATGGCTTGGGTCAGTAACACGGAGTCGTTGCAGTTTGCCGCTGTGGAAAGCCATAGATAGACATCATAATATCCCAGATCAGGCAGGCTCATGTGAGCACCATTGACAGAATCGGTGTAGATGATTGAATCTTGGGAAACGGCCCATACGATATCACAATTATCGGGCATATTCACAGTTGTCAGCGTTACGGAGAGTGGGGAGCAACCGAAAGTGGGCGTAATGACGGGATTAACCGAAGGCTGCTCAGTGATGCGCACATCCACCTGGCCAGTATCAGCAAAACAATTCCAATAGTCATGGGCGGCAAGATGCAATATCACATCTGAAGCAATATCGCATTCGGTCACGAGGCTGTCGGGTTGGAACACGGCCTCACTCTCCAGCCAATGATACGTCAAAGGCATGGGCCCGCCGCCCACCACTGAGGTGGTCGCATATTCACAGGCGCGGCACGCCCGAAAGAGGGTGTCGGTCACAATCACAGAATCATTGGGCATTAATATGAAACGGATAGTGTCATATTGATCGTCATCCGTATAAAGCATACAATAGTCGGTCATGATATACAGTTCCAGGGTTTTGGGTTCTGTAAAAGTTGCTTCAGGATTAATTTCCAGATACATGTGCAGTTCAGTAGAATCTTGGAAGGAGAAGGAGTTGTTATTGTGATTCATCTGAACCATAGTGCTGTCGTTGGCTGGTCTGGTGAGGAAGTAGTCGGTCCCCACAATGGCATTGCCACCGAAACCGAACTCCAAGGTATAGGCAGTCATGTTGGGGCGGGGCAGGTCAAAGACAAGAGCGGCCGACTGGCAGTGTTGCACTAATGTGTCTCCATTATGCAGGGTATCTTGGTCGGAGGTGGCAAGCACGCCTTCGGCAAAAGTATTAAGCTCTATGGTAGGGCTGTAGAAACTGCCCTCTTCCAGAAACACACCGGAATCGTAAGCATTGTCGCCCACATTGCATACGGACAGGTGCATATCGTATGTCTGGCAAGCGAGGATTACCGACTGGGCAGCCAATTTCACGGTATAGCCATCATATTCCACACCCGGAGTGCCGGTGTTGTGGTTAGCCACATAATAAGCTGAGTAAGTGCCGTTCTGGCAGCCAGAAGCAGTACCCGAGGAGCCGCCGTTGAGATTATTGATAGTTACTGGCAGCACGGTGTTGGGTATGATGGCCACGTTTTTACTCGTACTAGTAAAGGTTACGGGATCAACACCTGTAAGATAGAAGGCAAATACATCATTATAGGTAGAGCACACCCATTCCGGGTATTCTTCGGATGCAAACACGTAGTTAAAGGAAAAAGTGTCAGCAAAAGCAATAAACTGGAAGTCGAGTACGCCACAAGCATTTAATGTTGATGAGGCGATGCTGTTCAGCTGGGGGTCGGTATAGGTGGGTGACACTTCTTGAGAGGAACTACCGGAGCTATTGGGTCCATTTGCCACAGACACATTCCCTGTGGTCATAATCAAGCCTGTGGAGATCGGGAAGTTATAACCGTTGCTGCTGAATGTCCCTATCTGGGGTGTAGTCACATTTCCCGTACTATTATTGAACCTGGCCATGGCGAGTTGCATAGTGCCGCCGCCATTGAGATGGACAGTGCCGCCACTGAGCAGTACGCCATCACCGGCAAGGTGCGCCTGCACGATAGCCCCTGGCGACCAGCCCGTCAATGGCGAAGTAGTCAGATTCTGGGCAATGGAACAGGCTGTAAATACAAACAGGCACAGCGTGGAGAGGAGTATTCTTTTCATATTATTGAATTATCATTACATGCATTGGCTAACCTTCAATCGTCTGGACAGCCTTGTCCAGACGGTTTCGGACCTCCTGAACGCCAATGACACCGATCATGGTGAAGAGCTCTGGTCCGCGAGCCGCTCCTACGATAGCCAAGCGCAAACTGTTGAGCACCTGTCCCATGTTGAGCTCGTTATCAGCGATATACTGCATCACAGCATCATGGGCCAACTGCATGTCATACGGATGGAACGACTCTATAAGCGTCATCACCTTTTCCAGCGTCTGTCCCATATTCTCTTTCCAACGCTTCTTGACAGCTTGCGGATCGTATGTTGTGGGTGCCACAAAGAAGTAGTTGGCCTGCTCCCAGAAATCATTGACAAAGTTCAATCGGTCCTTTACAAGGTTTATAACGTTTTGCAGGTAGGAAATGTCACACCCAACCCCGTTTTCTTTCAGTACATCAAGCATGTAGGGGGTCAGTTCTTGGGCAGTTTTCTGCTGTATATACTCATGATTGAACCACTTGGCCTTATCGAGGGAGAACTTGGCTCCCGACTTGCTGATCTTGTCGATGGAAAAGCTGTCGATGAGTGTTTGCATGGACATCATCTCTTGGTCGTTGCCGGGGTTCCAGCCGAGGAGGGCAAGCATATTGATGACTGCTTCGGGCAGGTAGCCGCTTTCACGGTAGCCAGAAGAGGTTTCGCCCGACTTAGGGTCGGTCCATTGCAGAGGGAAGACGGGGAATCCAAGGCGGTCGCCGTCGCGCTTGCTGAGTTTGCCATTGCCATCGGGTTTGAGTAACAAGGGCAGATGTGCAAACTGAGGCGCCTCCCAGCCGAAGGCCTTATAGAGCATCACGTGCAGCGGGGCAGAAGGCAGCCACTCCTCACCTCTGATAACATGGGTGATCTGCATCAGATGGTCATCCACGATATTGGCCAGATGATACGTAGGCATGCCATCAGACTTGTATAACACTTTGTCGTCGAGCAGGTTTGAATTGATGACCACCTCGCCTCTGATAAGGTCGAGCACATGAACATCGGTATCTTCGGGGTATTTGAATCGGATGACAAAGGCGTCGCCACGCGCCAGGCGTTCTTGCACCTCTTCGGGGGTAAGCGTCAGCGAGTTGCACATACCCATACGGGTATAGGCATCGTATTGAAAGGTCTTCTTTTGGCTTTCCGCCTCCTTACGCTTGGCGTCCAGCATCTCTGGCGTGTCAAATGCATAGTAGGCCCATCCATCAACCACCAACTGCTCGGCATAGGGCTTGTAAATAGCCTTGCGCTCTGACTGGCGATAGGGACCGAAGTCGCCGCCAACACCCACTCCCTCGTCAAAGGGAATGCCCAACCATTGGAAAGCCTCGATAATATATTGCTCGGCGCCCTCCACAAAACGGGTCTGGTCAGTATCTTCTATTCTCAGCAGAAAAGTGCCGTTGTTTTTTTTGGCAAAAAGGTAGTTGTAAAGGGCGGTTCTGACACCACCAATGTGCAGAGGGCCCGTAGGACTTGGGGCAAATCTAACTCTAGGATTCATATATTTAAATTTAGGGCGCAAAATTACAAAAAAACACCTATTCCCAATGTAAATATTTTTTTTCTATCTTTGCCGCTAAGTTATTTTGAAAAATTTAAAATCAAAAATATATGTGTAAAAAACTGTTAACCAGCATTATGCTAATGGTGTTTGTGACTGTGAACGCACAAAACTTCACCATCGTTGAGAATTCTTTTAGCAAACTCTCCATTGAGTTCAACACGCCAAAAGTGCATACCGTCCCTGCAAAAAATGGCATGGAGCAATACACCCTCCTCTCCATGGAAGGCTATACCCCTGCTTCGGAAGTCGGAGCTCCCGCACTACCTGAGCTTACAAAACTGATTGAGATTCCCCTTTGTGACGATATCCTGGTGGAAATCCTTTCTGCCGACTATGAAGAATACGATGCTTCCCAACTGGGCATTCAAGGTCAGGTAATGCCAACCCAGCGGAGTTATCCCAAGTCATACACCGGAGAGCGTCCCTTTGAAAAGAATGCGCTGATTTACGGTACGAATAGCTTTTATACTTCCCAGCCAGAGGTTATCACCGTTCACAAGTTGGGCATCATGCGCGACGTCAACATAGCCAACATTGTGGTGAGCCCTGTGTCATACAACCCTGTGAGCAACAAGGTGCGCATCTACAAGCACATAGAGGTTGCGCTCACCTATGAGAATGCCAATATCCCCGCCACTTTGGAGATGAAGGACAAATATTACAGTCCTATGTTCCATGTGGCCAAGGATGCTGTCATCAACCCTATGGAGGTGCGTAACGAGTTCAACTCCGCACCTATCAAGTACCTCATCATCGCCAATTCCATGTTTGCCGAGAACGACTACCTGAATGAGTTCATCAACTGGAAGAAGCGCATCGGCTACATTGTAGAGGTGGCTTATACCGGCACTATTGGCACAACGACCACGGATATAAAGAACTTCATCATGACCAAATATACGGGTGCCACGGCTGAAGACCCCGCCCCCACTTTTGTGCTGTTCATTGGCGATGTGGCACAGATTCCTGCCTTCTCGGGCACTACCGATAGTCATAAAACCGACTTATACTATGCCACCTGGACTACGGGCGACAATCTTCCAGACTGCTTCTACGGTCGTTTCTCTGCCCAGACGGTCAACCAACTGAATCCGCAATTTGAAAAGACTCTGATGTATGAGCAGTACACCATGCCAGACCCCAGCTATTTGGGCACGGCGGTACTAATTGCCGGAACAGACAGTTACTGGTCGCCCACGCATGCTGACGGGCAGATCAACTACATCTTCAACAACTATGTAACTCCCAATTCAACGACACACCACTACAATACGGTGTACAAGCACTCGTATGATTGTTCCAGCGAAGCAGCCATCATACGCAATGAAATCGGCGCTGGTTGCGGTTGGGCAAACTATACCGCCCATGGTTCAGAGGAGGGCTGGGCAAATCCTGCTTTCAACGTCTCGCAAGTGGCGTCCATGAACAACACCGACAAATACGGCTTCCTTATTGGCAACTGTTGCCTTTCCTGCAAGTTTGACGTGTCGGAATGCTTCGGCGAAGCGCTGTTGCGTGCCGACAAGAAAGGTGCCGTTGGCTACATAGGCGGCTCCAATAACACCCTCTGGAACGAAGACTTCTACTGGGCGGTTGGTGTACGCAGCAACATTACGGCCAATTCCACTTATTCTGCCAACAACTTGGGAGCATACGACAAGATCTTCCACACGCATGGTGAAAACCACGATGTATGGGCCACCACCATCTCCGCCATGATGCAATGCGGCAACATGGCCGTGGAGGCTTCCAGTTCCAGCTCAAAACTCTATTATTGGGAAATATATCATCTGATGGGAGACCCGTCTCTAAAACCTTATTTGGGCATTCCTAACACCATGACGGTCAATTCTGCTGATGCCATAGTGGTAGGCAGCACTTCCTTTGATGTAAATTGTGCTCCCTACGCATACGTGGCGTTAACATACAACAACGAACTGATTGGCGCCACTTTCGCTGACGCTAATGGAAATGCCACAATCACCTTCCCGCCTATCACCATCCCCGGCGCTTATGAGTTGGCTGTTTCCGGTCAGAACTATATCCAATATTTCAAAAACATCATGGCTATTGCGCCTACGGGTTCATACGTGATGTGTTCGAGCTCCGAGCTCTCAGAAAACAGTATCCCTGGACCTGGAGCCACCATCAACATCGATGTTACCCTAAAGAACTATGGTGTGGCTACCTCTTCCAACATCACTGCCACGCTGACCTGTTCCACCCCTGGGGTTACCATCATACAAGGTACCATCACGGAGGGCCCCTTGGCCGCTGACGCCTCCGTTGCGCACAACAACGCCTTTACGGTAGTGCTGCCCGCAAATATGAGCGATGGCAATTTGGTGAACTTCACCATTAGCACGACCAGCGATAGTGTAACGACAGACAAAAACTTCCAAATAACCATCGTTGCCCCGCTGATTCGCATTGAGAATACCGCCGTGACAGGCAACAATGGATCGCCATCCTTTGCCCCTGGCGACATTGCTAATGTCACTGTGAACTATGCCAACGTTGGCCACGCAACCCTTAGCAATGCCTCCCTCCACCTCACGAGCCACTACTCTCTGGTAACGGTGCTGACACCCGCTGAGACCATCACCAACATGGAAGCCGGCACCACCGCCAGCAAACAATTCCAAGTTTCCATCTCCCCCTCCGTACCAGACCTGACAGTGGTTCCCCTTTATGTAAAGTGTGTGGTTAACAATATTGTTACCACCGACACTATTTTCATCACTGTGGGCAACGCCATGGAGACATTTGAATCGGGCGACCTCTCCACATTCTCTTGGCAGAGCAACAACAACCCTTGGTTCGTCACCACCAGCGGTCCCTATAGCGGCACCTACTGCGCACAATCCAAACAGAACTTAAGCAACAACGCCCAATCCGACCTCTACATCACCTTGACATCCGTTAATGACGGCAACATATCCTACTTCCGCAAGGTATCCTCTGAGAATGGTTACGACTTCTTCAAGTTCCTCATCGACAATGTGGAAATGGATTCCCAAAGCGGCACCGTGAACTGGTCGCAGGCATCCTACCCTGTAACGGCAGGCACACACACCTATCGCTTTAGATATACAAAGGATTATTCCGCCTCATCAGGTAGCGACTGCGCCTGGATTGACAACATCATTTTCCCGGGCATGGGTACCATGTGCGTGGAAGACACCCAAGATAATGTTGGCATGGACGACTTCTCAACGTTGACAACGAGCATTTATCCCAACCCTACCAGCGGTATGCTCCACATTGCATGCTCCGAACCCGTGCAGGAAGTGGTCATCTACGACCTCAGCGGCCGCCAGATTTCCCAACAGCACGCCTCCGGTGACAGCCAAGTCTCCTTGAATGTGCACAATCTCACCGACGGCATCTACTTTGTGCGCATCATCACTGCGAACAACAATACTTCCATCTCTAAATTCATCAAACAATAATGGCCGACACTCAGGAGCAATATGAGGTTTTGGTGAAACAATGCTTGGAGCTGTTCTCTGCCAAAGCGAAAGATTATGGAACGGCTTGGCGTATCCTTCGTCTGCCCTCCCTAACTGACCAGATATACATAAAAGCCCAGCGCATACGCAGCATTCAGGAAAAGGGTGAAGCCAAAGTGAACGAAGGCATTATCCCTGAATTCATCGGCATCGTCAACTACTCGGTCATGGCACTCATCCAACTCGAAATCGGGGTGGCTAACTCGTCAGAAGAAATTGACATGGATGTGGAGGCAGTAACACGCTTGTATGACAAATACATCCACCAGGCCAAAGACCTGATGAGCAACAAAAACCACGACTACGATGAAGCATGGCGACAGATGCGTATCAGCTCCATCACTGACATTATCCTGATGAAGATCTTCCGGCTAAAGTCCATTGAAGACCATCAAGGAAAAACCTTGGTGTCGGAGGGCATGGATGCCAACTATTACGACATCATCAACTATGCCATGTTTTGCCTTATACGATTAGTTATTGAAAAAGAACAATAAATAGCAATACTATGAACCGAACAAAAGAGCCCATCTGGCTCATGATCATTCGTATTCTGCTGGGATGCCTGTTCATCTTTTCCAGCTTCTCCAAGGCCATTGACCCGGTGGGCTTTGGCGTCACCATGAGCGACTACTTTGATTCTTTTCACATGGGATTCCTGCACCCGCTATCGTTGTTGGCCGCAGTAGTAGCTATCGCATGTGAGTTTATCTTGGGTTGCATGTTGTTGTTCCGTGTAAAAGTACAGTTGGCCGCATGGGGGTATCTTATCTTCATGACCTTCTTCTTCTTCCTGACCCTTTGGCTTGCTATCGCCGAGTATCTGGAGACGAAAGGCATCCACTACTTCGGTGTGGTGAAGGACTGCGGGTGCTTCGGCGATGTCATTAAGATGACTAACAAGCAGACCTTCCTAAAGAATGTAGGCTTCATCATCCCCACCCTCATTGTCTTTTTCAATCGCAAGCGTATCCCAGAGTGTCGCCTGACAGGACTCGGCAAGGGGCTTGCCATCGCCTTATTCGCAGTGCTTACTGTCTGCTTCCAGCTCTACGTCATCCATCACCTGCCTTTCCTTTACATCCGCAAGAACGATTGGAAGAAAGGTGAAGACGTTTCCGTCTTTGTGTCACAGCCTGCCCAGAAAGAGGTGATGTTCGTGTACCGTAACGCGGCCACTGGAGAGGAGCGCACATTAACACAGGACGAGTTGATGGAAGAAGACGAGGATTTCTACAACAACTATATCTATGTATCACGGGAAGACAAAATCATCAAGGAGGCTGTCAAAGCCAAGATTGACGGTTTCAACATGCTGGACGAGAATGGAGCCGACCATGCGCCCGACTATTTCGCCACTGATCGTGATGGCGAGGTTTACATATTATACATGCACAATCTCAGCGAGACCCGCGACAAAGGCATAGACAATGCCATGGCTTTGGCCAAGGACTGTGCCGCTAAGGATATTGACTTTGTAGCCATAACCAACTCTCCGGAAGAGGAAATTTCTGCCTTTGTTTCCAAATATGGCATTGAGTTCCCCATCTACTATAATCCTATTGATCCCATCACTGGTCCGTTCATGGTGCGCGATGCCATGCGTTCCAACCCTGGTGTCATGTTGCTTGACAAGGGTATAGTAAAAGAGAAATGGGCATGGCGTGACATTCCCGCAACGGCATTGTCCAAATAAACCGCACTGGTTTGACACTACTCGAAAGCATACAACAATTCACTATCACTTTGCAGCCGCTTTACGATGCTCGTGAAGCGGCTGCAATAGCAAAACGCTATCATGCTTTCCTGACTGGGCTTGACGACTGGGCGTTACCATTGCATTATGACGATGCGCTCACTGAGGCACAACTGACTCAATGCCGTAGGGACTTGCCCTTGTTACAGGAGAGTCGCCCTTTGCAATATGTCACAGGAGAGGCCGACTTCTATGGGTTATCGTTTAAAGTCACTCCTGAGGTACTCATTCCGCGTCCGGAGACCGAGGAGTTGGTGGCCATGGTTGTGGAGCGAGCCAATTGTTGGGTGCGCCCAAGCATTTGGGATGTGGGCACGGGTAGCGGCTGCATTGCGATAGCCGTTGCCAAAGCGCTCCCAAACAGTGAGGTTTATGCCACCGACCGGTCTGCTGGAGCCCTGCGCATCGCCAATGAGAACGCTGAACGTCACTATGTGCGCATCCACTACGCACTACACGACATGTTCGACACTACGCTTCCCTTCCCTCCCGGCGACTTTCATATTATCGTGAGTAACCCGCCCTACATTCCGGCCTCCGACAAAGCCATCATGCATCCCAATGTAGTACGACACGAGCCCCACGCGGCCCTCTTTGTGCCCGACAACGACATGCTTTGTTGTTATAAAGCTTTGGCTAAGCTGGCCGCCCAGCTGCTGAGCGATGACGGTATCCTTATGGTGGAAACCTATCACGGCTTTCACAAAGAACTTGCGGAAGTTTTCGCGGCACAAGGATTGAGCAACACCCAATCACTACAAGACATCAACGGGCGCGACCGATTTATGATTGCGACAAGATAAGGGGTCTTCCACGCTTTCCATGTGTACTAATACCACAAAAAGCGGGCGGTTCTTTACAGACCGCCCGCAGTAGCATAAAGGTTTCACCATCTTAGTAGAGGAAGCTCAGCAGGATACCTGCGGCCACGGCACTACCAATCACACCGGCCACGTTGGGGCCCATAGCGTGCATAAGCAGATAGTTGGTTTTATCATATTTCATACCTTCCACGTATGACACACGGGCTGCATCGGGTACAGCAGACACGCCAGCGTTGCCAATCAGCGGGTTAATCTTGTTTCCTTCCTTCAAGAAGAGGTTGAGGAACTTCACGAAAAGCACACCCGTAGCAGTTGCCACCACGAAGGAGAAAGCACCGAGCACGAAAATCAGAATTGACTTCGGGGTCAGGAAATTGGTCGCTTGGGTAGAAGCGCCCACGGTAAGACCAATGAGGATGGTGACGATATCAATTAATGGGCCAGAAGCAGTATTGGCCAGACGTTTGGTCACGCCACACTCTTTCAGAAGGTTACCGAAGAAGAGCATACCCAACAATGGGATACCAGACGGTACGAGGAAAGCGGTCAAAAGGATACAGAACAAGGGGAAGAGCACTTTCTCACGATGTGTGACGGCTCTTGGGGGACGCATACGGATAAGGCGTTCTTTCTCATTGGTGAGGAGGCGCATGATAGGCGGTTGGATAACTGGCACCAAGGCCATGTAGGAATAGGCGGATACGGCGATAGCACCCATCAGGCTCGGAGCCAGTTTGGAGGAGAGGAAGATGGCGGTAGGGCCGTCAGCGCCACCGATGATGCCGATAGCACCAGCCTCCATGGGGGTGAAACCCAGCAACAGTGCCGTGGCATAGGCGGCGAAGATACCAAACTGGGCAGCCGCGCCCACCAAGATCAACTTAGGATTAGATATCAGGGCCGAGAAGTCTGTCATGGCCCCAATGCCCAAAAATATCAATGGCGGGTAAAAGCCCTTGATTACACCAAAATACAGATAGTTGAGTACAGCGCCGTTTTCATAGACACCTATCTGAAGACCATCGGTAAAGGGGATATTACCGATAATCATACCAAAGCCGATAGGCACAAGAAGCATAGGCTCAAACTCCTTGATCACACCCAAGGCAATAAAGAACAAGCCCACGCATATCATTATAATATGGCCCCACGTACAGTTACCGAAGCCAGAGTAGCTTAAAAACTGCAGAAGACCTTCTTTAAAAAACTCAAACATTATTTTCTAAATTTTACATTTAACAATCTATAGTTGCCTATTCAAAGACCACAAGCACATCACCTTCCATGACGGAGTCGCTACGGTGGACTTTCACCTCCTTAATTACGCCATCCTTCTCGGCATCGATGTTGTTTTCCATCTTCATAGCTTCGAGGAGGAAGAGGCGTTGGCCAGCCTTCACGGCATCGCCTTCCTTGCAGAACACATCGAGGATGACGCCTGGCAGGGGTGATTTGAGGGTGGCGCCGGCGGCCGTGGCTGCAGCGGGCGCATTCTTCACATTGGCAGTAGGCGCCGCGGCCGCCTTGGGAGCAGGTGCATTCACCATCACTACCGGCTTGGGCTTCATCGGAGTCTTGATCTCCGTGTCTATCTCTACTTTGTAGGCAGAACCATTAACCTCAACATCTACCATGTTGTTGTCGATGTCACCCACTTCTACTGTATATTTATTACCGTTGATTGTAAATTTATAGTTTTTCATGTTGACTCTATTTATTGTTATTTTCTAATACTCGGTGTTCTCTTCATTGTAAGCCCTTTCTGAGCCCATGGGGAGTAGTGTGCCGAAGGCATGTTGATTGTGATCACCTCACTCTCCTCGTCATGCATGCTGTTGAAATGCAGGTGCAATGCCGCAGCAATGGCGGCAGCCTCTTCGCCAGTCATCCGACCATCCTGCACACCTTCTGCTGAAGCATTAGCAGAAGAAGCCGCGGTAGCTATGCCACTCTTCAAAGCATTCTTCTGGGCCATGCGCTTTGAAAAATAGCCAAAGAGCTTCAACATCACATAAATCAGAATCAAGGCTGTAAACACTACTGACATGGAAATCAGGGCAAGACCGATACCGTAGGGGTCATCGCGTTTGAGGCGTTCCTGCTTGGAGATGACAGCCTTGACCTCGTTGCTGGAGTTAGGGGTAAACTGCTCCATGAAGCCAGCCTCCTCGCTGATACCGTCTTTATACAAGCCATAGGACAGGACGGAATCAACCAAGGCAGCCTTTGGATAAACCATAAGGTCAATCAAGTCTTTTCCATCGGCAGAAATCAACGCAATGTAGCTGGTTTTAGAGGTGCGTGGGTCAAAACTGACGTGGAAAGTTCCGTACAAGGGTTCTGCATCAAGGTAGAAAACCAAATAAGAACGCTGAGGCATATTGGTATGCACATCCGTTTTAGGAATACGGTACCAATGTTCAGGCACTTCACCGCCCTTCTTCCCGGCGGCAGCAAGACCTGTTGTGTCATCGGTCAGATAACAGCCAGCCATGTTCACATTATTATATGCGGTGTTGAAGATCTCCACCCAGGGCACGTGGCGGCCATACTCATCGTCAAAATTGTCTGTATTCTTTATCAAGATCTCGTTGAAGCGCAGGTCACGCACCGACTGCCCGAAGGCTGCGCTGGTGAGGAGCAGCGTCATCATCAAGACCATTAGTTTGTTCAGATATTTCATGACATTCGATTCGTTTATTATGGAAACAGGTATTACAGAGGCAGATTATCATGTTTCTTGGCCGGATTCTCCAAACGCTTGTTCTTGAGGGATTCGAGGGCACGAATCACTCTGAAACGGGTGTTGCGAGGCTCAATCACGTCATCAATGTATCCATATTGAGCAGCCACATAGGGGTTGGAGAACTTTTGGCGGTAGTCTTCCACCTTCTCGTTCAGAAACTCGGCACGTTCCTCGGGATTCTCAATCTTCTTCATCTGGGAGCCGTACAAAATCTCAGCAGCGCCGCTGCCACCCATGACGGCAATCTCGGCGGTAGGCCATGCGTAGTTGATATCGCCACGGAGGTGCTTGGAGCTCATCACACAGTAGGCACCACCATAGTTCTTCCGCAAGATAACGGTTACCTTGGGAACAGTGCATTCGCCGTATGCATAAAGCAACTTGGCACCATGCAGGATGATGCCGCCGTACTCTTGCCCAGTACCAGGCAGGAAGCCAGGCACATCCACCAAGGTCACGATGGGTATGTTGAAAGCATCGCAGAAGCGGACAAAACGAGCGCCCTTGCGAGAGGCGTTGATATCCAACACGCCAGCCAGATACTTGGGCTGGTTGGCCACAATACCTACAGACATACCATTGAAACGGGCAAAGCCAATTACGAGGTTGGGAGCGTACAACGGTTGAATTTCCAAGAACTTGCCATCGTCCACGATACCGTTAATGACATCCTTGACATCGTACGGCATGTTCGGATTGTCAGGAATGATGGCATTCAAACTGTCCTCCAACCGATTGATAGGGTCATTGGTAGGCACGAACGGTGGCAATTCCATATTGTTGGAAGGTATATAGCTGATCAACTCACGCAAAAGCGCAATGCCTTCCTCTTCGTTTTCAACGGCAAAAGAGGCCACACCCGACTTTTTGGAGTGCACCGAAGCACCACCCAAATCTTCTGTGGTCACATCCTCATTGGTTACAGTCTTCACCACCTTGGGACCAGTCACGAACATGTAGCTCGTATTTTTGGTCATCATGATGAAGTCGGTGAGTGCGGGAGAATAGACGGCGCCACCGGCACATGGACCGAAAATGGCGGAAATTTGAGGAATCACACCGGAGGCCAAGATATTGCGTTGGAAAATCTCGGCATAGCCAGCCAAACTGTTCACACCCTCTTGGATACGAGCACCTCCAGAATCGTTGAAACCTATAACAGGCGCACCCACCTTCATGGCCTGATCCATCACTTTGCAGATTTTCAAGGCGAAGGTTTCTGAAAGTGAACCTCCAAACACAGTAAAGTCCTGAGAGAAGACATATACCAAGCGTCCGTTCACTGTACCGTAACCCGTCACGACACCATCGGAGAGATATTTCTCTTTCTCCAAACCGAAGTTCTGGCAGCGGTGCTGAACGAACATGTCGAATTCTTCAAAACTACCTTCGTCAAGGAACATCAAGATACGCTCGCGAGCAGAATACTTGCCTTTCGCATGCTGCTTCTCGATTCTATCCTGACCTCCGCCTAAACGAGCCTTTTCTCTCAGAGACAACAACTCGTTAATTTTATCTTGCATTGTCATAAGATATTGATATTAAGTGTAATAAAAATTGATTTATCTGAAATCATACTATATTTAAATTTGCTGCAAAAATAGACAATTTAGGCAAAAAAGCAACACTAAATCACACACTTTGATATTATTTACAAAAAACAATGCGACTGAAGGATTAACATCTCTTCAGTCGCATTTGCAGCATGTGATATGCCGTTGTATTATCTTCCTCTTTGCTTCATGAAGTCATTTACCATCTTTACAAACTCGTACATAATTCCATGTTGCAACCCATAGGAGGCATTAATGGAAATCTTGACGGTGTTGTTCTCCAAGAAAAGCACCATATCGCTGACGGGAATATCCACATTCAGCCCAAGGAGCTGGGAAATGGCGTTCACATCTACCACCCCATACACCGGATGCGCCAAAATCTGGTCCACAGAAATGTTCGTCGGTTTCTTTGGATGTCGTATCAGTTCTATGGTTGATTGTTCGGGAAAAACGAACAGGTATTGGTTGTCCACAAGCACATACGTGGTATCATAGTACACCGATGCGTCCTCATCAAACAAGGAGGTATGGCTTGTGAGCATAGAAAACAGGTCCATGCCTTCAAATTCCTCATGGAGCAGAAACATGTGGTTGGAAATGGAGTCGGGAGCCTGATAGGGTAACACCCATGCTTCCACATTATTTTCCTCCTCCTCCATCGATTCATCATAAACACGCTTTCGTTCCTTATAGAGCGAATCTACCGACCGGTTGCGGTTCTCCACTGCTTGCTGCAACTTATTTTTCACCTCTTCATGCCCGCTCACCGTTGTGACAAACAAACCGTTTACTTCATCTATAAGACTGTAAATGAATGGATTATCCATAAATAGCGTTATTGGATTGTCGAGGGATGCAAACGAGGAAATATAGGTTCCTATATCGCCACCTAAGCCTTTCATAGCAGATGCAACCAGCGCGATTGGCTTTTCTCCTGCAAAAGGCAGCAACTTTTCAACCTCATCCATGGGGGCAACCATTTTGTCGAGAAAAAGGGGCTGCATATCCTCAGCACCTTCAAACATCTCATAGACAGTAGTAAGGGCACTTTTCGTAGTATTTCCCGAAACGAAGGCCTTGACATTCATTTTTTGTAACGAATTTCTCACGGAAGAGAGATCACCAATCATCAGCGTAAATAGGGATTTCATAATCTTGTGTTCAGGGTTAAAATGCCAATACATGGACATATCGTGTTCCAAGAAATATTTAGCTTCATTACTATTCAAGAAGTTGGAGTTAAACACCTGTTCCCATTGAAATGGGTTGGGCAGTTCATACAACTCATCGGCATAGAGGCCTGTGTCGTTAATTTTGACAAAAGCGACTTCTTTGCCACAGAGTACGGTCACGACATCATCAGCATACTGTCGCATTTGCCGGCCAGCCACGGTCGTCGTTTTGAATTTCACTTCCGAATCCGAAATCTTGGCCAACATCTTCTCAAAGTTCTTCTCATTTCGCAAAGGAATGATGATAATTGTAGAGTTGCAAGTCGCCACAGACGCATCAAAGTCCACCCCCAACTTGTCGTCATTCTTTAGCCAACTTTGGATGAAGGGTTTGATCATTTTCTGTTTTTTATACACAAAGTCGAGCAGATGATCCTGGTGTATATCCTTGAGTTCCAGATCGTGAGCCACATCGTTGAGGTTTACCACCTCCAGTGAATAGCAGTTATCGGGCACATAGTTGAGCACACGCATACTGTGTGGCAGTTGTGCAAAGGAAATGGTAGTCAGGGCGAATACCCATACAAAACAAAGAATAATTCTCTTCATAATCTTTTGTCGGAACATACGTAAATAAAAATATCCATTATCTTTCCGTGGCTATACCGTTCCTTCTTATAGCCTGAAAAAAGACAAGGGCAAAAATACAAATATTTCGGGACCTCAGTGCCCCCGCGTAAATATCAACATTTTATTAACAAAACGTGTTTCCGCAGCAACGGCAGGACTCCTCTGATTTTGCCCTACCCCACGCCTCTTCCCTCTGCAGGAGTGCCCGACGGTCGGGAGGGTCACCCCCGCGGGGATGCGGATGGCATCATAGCCTATCGCTTCACGAGCGGCTTCGTCACTATGCCCTTGGCTGTGGTCACACGCACGTAGTACAAGCCATCGGCCAGGTCAGCCACGTTGATCTGCGTTGTGGCGTGTCCGTCCGTGTTGATAGTCGTCAGTACCTGGCCATAGACGTTGTACACCTCGACAGCCGTGGCTTCATTGCCCAATTCACATTCTACATTGACCATTTGTGTGGCTGGGTTCGGATAGAGTTTCACGCTGTTGGCCAAGTAGTCGTCAACGCCAATGTTGGTGGTGTGGAAGTTCACCGTGTTGGAAGGATCGCTTACGGAACCATTGGCACAGAATGCCACCACGTATGCTTCATACGATTCATCGTGCACAATGCCTTCGATGGTGTAGGTCGTATCTGTGGTTGTAACGGTAGTCCATTCCCCATCTGTTGAATATCGGTAGTTGACCTGCCACATATTCACTGGGGTGACAAACTGCTGCCATGTCAGGGT
>CALDIA010000191.1 GCA_937901455.1 uncultured Bacteroidales bacterium
TGATTTCCTTCAAGGTGATTTTCTTGGCGCGATAGATTGTTTCTACGAGCCAGACATATTTGTTGATTTGGTTTTTGGACATAGTGGGTGTTGTTTTATGCCATAACAGGTTCTTCGGAATCAACGACAGACAAGATATTCTCTCCCAAGGCGATGGAAATCTTGCATAGCGTGGCTAAAGTCAAGTTGTGTGTTCCAGAGAGCCACCGGCTGACCTCGGTTTCGGTCTTTCCCATCAGTCGGGCGAAGTCTTTTTGGGTCATACCTTTTTCTTCAAGGATGTCATAGATGCGGTTGGCAATGGCTACCGAAAGCTCCATTTGCATCTTTGTCTCCGGTGAAATCGTGCTCCTGATCTCGTTCATTATTAGGTTCGTCTTCATCACTTGTCGGTTTAAGAATTAGTCGTCGATGGTGAACAGCAAAAATAAACATAAAAGTTGATTTTTAAACTGTGATGACAATCTTTTTTCGTCTTTTATTGGTTTCAACGAGCCAGACGTATTTGTTGATTTGGTTTTTGGACATGATGATTTATCTAATACCATGGTTTTTATAAAGAATCTCTATAATGCTCAATGTCATGAATAATATCAGTCAAATACTCACTTTGTTCTGTTTTAGACAAATGGCTCACAGCATCTTCCAAGAGATAATCAACAGGATAGTCCCATCCTTCTCCATTTTCATCAAATACGGTTATTTGCATATACTCATAGTTATCATTGATTGTTTTGTTCTCTCCTTCTTTTTCTTTTATTAGATTCTTTACGATAGAAAGGTAATCCTTAACAACGCTATTGAATTTTATATCTTTAGTATCGTTATCGATTACCTTTTCGAGCCATTCTTTAATATCAGCATAAGTGATTATTGCATATTGAGTTTTGTCATCTTTCCTACTCTCATCCTTATAAAAATCCGCTGCTACTTTTGCTTTTTCTCTAAACGCCATATTGTCATTCACACATAATACAAATAAGCCAGCAAGTTTTCTTGGCTCTTCGATGAGATACCTGTAGTAACCTCGAAGTTGACGATATTGAAAGTCCGCATCTATCTTATTCTCAATGATAAGCCTATATCTTTCTCCATTCGTTCCTTTATTCGTTCCTATCCAAATATCAGCACGTCCCCAATCATCATCTCTTTCTTTTTTATTTAGTTTTTCCAGCACATTCTCCGTATCAATCCATTTGTGGTTAATATTATCATCGAAGATAATAGAGTCGCGTAATGCTTTTATATTAAATCCTTTGGCTTTGCCTTTTTCTTCTAACATATTAAAAAAGGTTGTCCAGCATTTTTCATCATGACCAACAATTGCCGCAATCATTGCCGAGTGAATTGTTTCTTTTCTTTCAAGTTTTAATACTTTGAAAATGTTGTAATCGTTCATATTCTATAGTCATTAAGGGGACTTCTAATTATACTTGATTTACTGGTTTTCGGGTTGTCAGGATGCCGAAGTCCCGTTAGGGCAATCCTTTCAACCCGCTGCAAAGATATGCATTTGAGTTTTATATGACAAGCCTTTTGCTCATTTTTTTGAGGGTTTGTTCGTATGTATGTATGTATCAGCGAGTTGTTGTGTTTTGTCCGTTAGTCTTTCAGTAGGTTGAGCCTGACGATTTGCTCGTAGCGCGACATGTTGTAGGTCAGGTTGATTAGCCCTATCACCGCTGTCGCCCGCGCCAAGCCTATCGTCCTGATGTACAGCCTGTTCATCGTGTTCTCCATGAACCCGAAGATGTGCTCCACGCGGCACCTCGTCTTCGACTTGCGCCTGTTCGTATCCCTCTGCTCCTCCGTCAGCGGATGGCCACGGTAGCCCTTCTCGCATATCTCGTCCTTCATCCTGTACTTCTCCAGCGTCTCCTCCTGGCCAACATACGCGCTGTCGGCGAACAGGGGTTGCCCTTCGTCCGTCTCCCTGAGCAGCGCGTCCATCGGCTGCGAGTCGTGTACCGAGGCTGGCGTCACCTCCTGTGCCAGTATCAGCTTGCTCTTCGTGTCGCCCTTGACGTGGTTCTTGTAGCCGAAGTAGTTCTGCCCTCCCTTCTGCGTCCACCGCGCGTCCGTGTCCTTGTGATGCTTCTTGTTGGCCTTGCGCCTCTTGTCCTCCTCGCTGTCGCCTTCCTCAGGCTTCCACAGCCCTTCGCCCTCGCCGGCCTTGATGCGCTTGTTCTCGTCGGGCGTGTTGCGCTGCTTCGGGACGCTCACGAAACTCGCGTCTATCATGCGCCCCTCGTTGAATATCAGACCCTTGCCGTTCAGGTAGTCGACGAACTTTTGGAACAGGTCGCCCACCTTGCCGCTCTTGGCCAGTTGCTCGCGGAACAGCCATATCGTCCGCGCGTCGGGCACCCGGTCGCCATCGGCCAAGCCCAGGAAGCGGCGGAACGACGTGCGGTCCACTATCTGGAACTCCGTCTGCTCATCGCTCAGGTTGTAGTAGCGCTGCAGTACCATCAGCTTGAACATCATCACCACGTCGTAGCGCTTCGCCCCTGCGTTGCTCTTGCGCTCCTTCGGCAGCAACACATCCTCTAACTCTTGCCTAAACATCTCGAAATCAATGGTCTTTGACAGACGCTCCAACGGGTCGCCCATCTCCGAGAGCTTGCGTTCCTTGTCTTCTTGGTCAAACAATGTCGTGTTTCCTGTCGTCTTGTACCTTTTCATAGCTGTTCCTTTTGTCGGTTTCTTTTATAACGACATTTTGCCTGATTTATTATTTGATAATCAATATTTTATATATTTTTAGAAGTCCCCTTTACTAATATCGCAATATCGTGTAGCTTCAATGGGGTTGTTATTCTTTTCCGATTTTATTTCTATGGGGCATTTTCTTAATAGGTTTGTATCCCAATCAGATTGCTCTACTACATTGTGTCTATTGTCATGCTTGAAGCCGAAACTTTCACTTTTGGCCGATTGATTTCAGGTAAAGTCGAAATGATTTGTAGTCACTATGATATAAGTTAATGTCAACATCTCCTTCACATCCACACATTTGCCCATGCTGTGATTTCTGCCAAATCTGCCAATTCGTATTGTCGGGAGTTTTCCCGTATCTTGCCACCCAAAACTTGTATTGATCGAATTTGCGATTATTAAAGTACTTGCTCCGGAATCCCTCGCTGGTATAGATAATAGGCCGAACTCCCAACTTGTCTTCCACCTTTTCAAGCCATTCCAAAGCCATAGCCTGCATCTTCTCGATTCCGTATTCCTTCACTTCGGCCTCCAATTCAACATCCAATGCCGGAGGAAGGTCGCCCAGATTCCACGTGGCCGTCTCAAGGAAGTTCTTGATTTGTTCTTCTACTGGTGTTCCAAGGCGAAGGAAATGGTAGGCTCCTTTCGCAATCCCATGCCTTTCAGCCTCAATCATTCTGACGTTATACATTTCATCCTTGACCGACGCTCCTTCTGTGGCTTTGACATAGACGAAGAACACAGGCTGCAAGTGCAGCTTCTCTTTAGGTTTCCCATTATAAACATTGCCTTTCTCATCGCAATAGAAAGCCAAGTTGTCCCAATCGATATTCGTCTGGTGATGCGATACATCTATACCATAGACATTTTCTCCGATAGTGTAGTTTGCCTTTTTGGTCTTCAGTAGCCCTTCAGAATACCTGCCGAAATCCATGCTTCCGTCTTTTTTTATGGCACGCCCCAAGCCTTGCTTGTAGTTTTTGCGCCAATTACCAATATATGTCACGATGATCTCCGCATCTGGCAATCCTTGACGTGACTTCTCGGCAATGTATGACCCACTATAACTAATGATTCCAAAACCATCATTGTTCAGTTTGGCATCGAAATGCCCTGTATAGACCGAAGCCGCCGTCGTCCGCGTTCCATACCTGAGCTTTCCGTCTCTCCACTCTCCTTCGTAAACCGACCCGTCTTGGGTTTCATATCGTCCATATCCATTCCTTTTGTGATTGGTCTTGCTGATGGCTCCGCTATAAAGTCCGCCTTCGACCGCCATGTTTGTCGTATCCACAGATTCTACGGCTTGGCTTTCAATCAGGGCACTAATCTCTTTTCGGAAAAACGGCGAAGGCAAAACCAATCCGACGAGAAAAGCCATGGGTATCAATCCATAGCGAAGAACCTTTGCTATCCGTCCTTTTCTTTGAGGCTGTTTCTCTGCCATTTCTTTCTGGGCTGACGGATCTGGACTTTCCACGTTGCTGAAATAACTCTGCCACGGCAAGACGGTATTTCCTATCTTGACAGTGTCAGAAGGATTGAGGCGGACTTCTCCTCGTCGTTGTACGCCGTTTACATACGTCCCGTTTGAGGAATCGGTGTCAATCAAGACGAAATTCCCATTATCGTCTTGCATGATTTGGCAATGCCACCCTGAGACATATTCATCGTTGACGACGACATCATTCTGAGGCGACCTTCCGATTTTTACGACTTGCATATTATAGACGGTACTGCTTCGACATACTTCTGAATGCTGTTTGAGCCTGCGCTATACACCTAAACTTTATTGTCGTAGTCCTAACCGCCAAACAAACCCTTTTTTGATTGTATTACGCCAAACGTTACGGACGATTCTCTGCATTCCACTTTAATAATACACGAGCGATCTTCTTTTGAAGTGTTTTCTGAAGCTTCTAATACGATCTCATTATCATTATTTACAGAATACGAAATCCAGTCAGGCATTCCCACTACACTCCAATCCTCCGAATTGCAATTAACCCTAACCTTCTTAAATTCTCTTCCCTTGGCTTTAAATTTCACAACGCTCTCACTTACTGATAGAACAATCGCGACAGTATCTTCCATCACCGTTTCAGGTGTTTCGTTCTGAGTCAATTTGACGTTCTCATCCTCGTTTTTTTTCTTTTTGGAAGCCGCACTTCCTTGACTGTTTTTTTTAATCACAGAAATGGTATTCTTACATGTTTTTATTTGAGACGAACAAAGGTTCTTTTTGTCCTCGGAATCATAACAGGCCTGAGCTTTCTGGAAATATGTTATAGCCTGATTTTGTGAGGCTATCGTCATAGTTTGTTGGTATTGAACCGCTTTTGCATATAGGTTGTCACATGAGGTTTGCCCTTTCAATTGAACATTGAATGCAAATCCCAAAACAACCAAAATGATGATTTTCGTTGTTAATGGCTCATTCTTCATTTTTATTGAATTTTGTTGATTAATCATTGTTGTATTGGTATTGGCGTTAACTCTTCAACCTCAAACTGCATGTCAGTTTTGTTATGTAGCTTACTATATTTGGAAACATCTATCCGATTGCTAATATTCGATGCTCTTTCCTTAAACTCTTCACTTACATCCGGCTCGTCTTTCTCAAACAAGACCGATTTATCCATGAAGTTGGAATAGGCCTGATAGAGCTTGTATTCAACGGAATCTTTAACGGCAAGCAAATGGTCTGTTTCTTCTTTGCCCGCACCTTCCATCAGTTGCCCGGCTAAAGAAAGAGCCATTGCAAGCTCGTCATAAGCATTGATGTAAGCCACTTCATACCCCTCTTCATGCTTATCACCAGTATGTATTTGTTGGGTAATAATGCCTTCACTCGAAAAAATTTGTTTCATAATGGAGTCATTATGAAGAGAGATGCTTATCTGTCTCTCAATTTCCGCCATTTTCCTATAATGTTCTTTTACCCAATATCCAGCACCACAACATCCTATGATAATTGCAGACAAACCCGCAACAATAGTCCACTTGTGTTTCTGGAAAAACGTCTTTTCGTCAACGAATTGGATGCGACCTCCGCTTAAAGCCGTTTCTGCATACTTTTCCAATTGTTCGGCTGTAGGTCGTTCCCATGGGTTGGTTTTCAGACACTTCGCAATTACTTTCTTTAGTTGATCAGAATAATCTCCTTTCAGGTCAGGGACTTCCGCTCCTTTCTTTTGGACCAAGCCGCCGTCATCGCCAAAGGGTGGATTGCCTGTTAGCATTTCAAACGTTGTCGCTCCTAAAGAATAAATATCATTCGCCATTATGGGCGTGTTGTCTTTGCCGAAACGCTCTGGGGCCATGTAGGCAATGGTGCCTGCCGATGAGAAGGCGACACTCATGCTTTTGCGCAGCGTCGATTTCAGGTGTGTGCTGACACCAAAGTCGGTGATCATGAAATCCCCGTTTTCCGCCACCATCACATTGTCAGGCTTGATGTCTTGGTGAATGACGGGAGGGTTCATGCCGTGAAGCCACGCAAGTCCGCTGGCCACATCGCGAAGCAAACGCCACGCCTGTTCCTCTGAAAACTGCCCCACATCCTTTAGGATACTGCCATTTTGACAAAATGGCAAGACCAAATAGGGCTTCCGGTCGCACGAATCGTAGTAAAGGGGCTTCAACAGGTTCTTGTGGTTGGCATTGACGACAAGCGAAAACTCGCGGGCAAACACATTCAGTCCTTGGTCATCAAGACCTGTGGCTGGTGCGTATATCTTTAACGCAACAGGGATGTCCGTCTTGGTGTCTTTTGCAAGCCATACTTCGGAGAAGTTCCCTCTTCCCAAAAGCCTTTCCAAAAAAAATCTATCGTGAAATAAATTGTTCCCTTCCATAATCACTTGATACTAAAGTTTTTCTTGCCTATAAGATTGCCTTTATAATAAAACTCAAACCTATAATCGCCCGCTTTCCAGTGGCCTGCAGTATTCGATCCCCATCCGATGAGCGCATAAGTATGGGTTCCAGGAGACATAGATACAGAATACTTGTAAGAATAACCCGTTGGCGAGTTATTGCCAGTTGAGAGGCTTCCCGACGGAGTATACAGTTTCACGTAGATGTCGTAGGTACCCTCCGTTTTCACGTTCAGCGTAATTCGTGGCTTTAGGTACTTGGAGTTAAAATCGTAAATCGTTTTCCCGTAGTCCGTCTCGATTTTCCCGTCATTGTCGGAATTGGCCACTTCGCAGGATACAAAAGAGAAAGGCATCGTTTGGGTTAAGTCATTCTCAGGGTTGTTGTAGTATTCCTTCACCATGGCATAGGCCCTATCAAGCTCTTTCAGGCTTTTATAGAACGTGTACTTGAATTCTTCGGCAGAATGGCAATAGAGTTCTATAGCCAACGTAACGGAAGATGTTCCCATAAAGGCTTTGACACATTTCACCTTCTTGTTCGACTCATTGCATGACTGGAGAACCAAGTTCATGTCGGCATTTTCGCAATTGAAGCCGCTTCTATGGAACTCGACATAGAACGGAGAACTTTCAGAAACATCAATCCAATATAGTTCACCTTCTTTCTTGAAGGTGATGCTATTGTCATCGTCAATCGAGGGGGAAAAACCTTCCTCTCGGAGAAACGACATGATTGACGAGCGGAAAGAATCCTGCTCTGGTGCGGCTTCGCTTGCTATAGACGGCAGCACCAGCATGGCTGCCAATACGATGTTGATTAATATACGCTTTTTCATTGTTACTGGTTATTTATTTGTTAGATTAGGCGATTTGCTTTATCGATGATTTGAACATTTACCGACACACTTGATGGAAGCTGTAGAGCTTCTCTCAAATATGATTTCATCTCCGACGAAACCTGGTTTATTGTTGATTTCATTTCTCCGTCCATGTCATATTTTGAGACTTCAGGCAGCTTGATTGTTATCGTGACACTGCTGTTTGAACTTGTCAATGATTGGATAACAACGCCATCTGACACCTCAACGGGGCATTCACTGTTTGCCTCCCTTACCACACTCCGCCAATCTGAATATTTTGAAGCCGATGAACTTGTTACTTGCAAGCTGTTCCATTCTCCTTTTTTCTTGTTATAGGTTTGTGTAGCAATTAATGACCCGTTAACGGAGTAGCATTTTCGAGAAGCAAGCATTCCGTTATCATAGGCTATTACCCACTTATGGAATCCATAGTCACAATCTGTCGACTTCCCTGATTGGTTATAATACGCAACGCTGGTCAAATTTCCTTTTTCGTCATAAGTGTATTTATTAAGATGTACACCATTCACAGAAGTCGGTTTCCCGTCCGTTCCGAAATACGATTCTTCCGTTTCATGCCCATACCCATCATACTTGTATGTGGTTTTATGACATCCATTTTCACCTTTCATGGGTTTGTCATGCTCATCGAAAAACGATTCCGAAAGCTTGTTTGACCTATTGTCGTACTCCATTCTCGAAATTGCCCATCCCCTATTAGGATGAATGATGAAATTTCCATTGCCATCTTGCGCAGCAATATATATCTTGTTGTTGTGCTTGTCATATCTAAAGATTTCGACAGGAACCATCTTTTTGGGGTCTGTAGGTTTTCCGTCAATTCCGAAGAAACACTGTTTTATGGTGTTCCCGAAAGCGTCGTATTCATAAGTGGACGAAGCCCACCCTTCTTTTCCAACAATGGGTTTGGAGTCAATGCCATAATAGAAACACTTAATCCTATTGCCTTTGCTGTCGTACTCGTTCCTGTACTTTGCTATTCCTTCATTTGAAGTAAGGGTCAATGCCGAGTTTTTGTCATAATAGCTCTCCTCAATAATGTCATTTCTGGAGTTGAAGACCCTGCACACTTTATGGTAGCCATTACCATTGTTAATAGCATTTCCATTACTGAAGTAGCTCTCTTCTATGCAGTTGTCAAACTTGTCGTATTTGAAGTGGGTCTCCACTTTTCCTGCAGCAAGTTTTCCATCAGTGGCAATCGGTTTTTCCACCACTTTGTTGCCACGCTCGTCACACACATAGTCTATACCTGCAATGCCATAGACTGTAGTTGGATTTCCGCTTGCATTGTAATAGCGTTCAGCCTTAATATGGCCATTTTGATCATAAGACGTTGCCAGTTTGGCATAACCTCCAACGACTTCGCAAGGGGAATCGTTGCTATTAAAGAAGGAACGTTCTATCTCGTTACCGAGGTCATCGTATACCATGTTCCATCCAGCAATGTTTTCGTTGCTTTGAACCAGTTTTACACCATCGGCATCATAAAACGCCACTTTGGTCATGTTTCCTCGCGGGTCGTATTCATAGCGAGTTAAACAAACATGGTTTTCATCAAAGACAGTACTTAGGTTTTCATCCAAATTCAACCATTCTGTCAAAAGATTCCTTTCATCGTATTTCCAGCGAACCCCAGCCGCTCCTTGTTCACATAGCGTGGGATGCTTGTCTTTGCCGTAATACACCTGCTCCACCATGTTTCCAACGGAATCATATTTGCGGGTATTTCCGGCAATACCGTCTGAGTCAAGGCAAAGATTGCCATTCAGGTCATAGTTCCACGACTCTAAAATATTTCCAAGCTTGTCATTCACAGTCACTATTTTGCTACAGCCCTGAGAAGTCTCGCATACAAGGCCATCAGGATCGAAGAATTCCTGTTCAACACAGAATCCGTTTTCGTCGCATTTCGATGTATAACCTGCACATCCTAACGAAACGACAAAAGTTGGTTTTTTGTCCGTGCCGAGATAAGTCTCTTTTACGATGAAACCTTGATTGTCATATTCGAACATCTCCCCAGCCACACCATTCTTTTTTGGCATCATCAGTTCACCGCTATCGTCTTTATGATACATGGCGACAACGTTTCCTTTGTCGTCATATTCCATTTCGTAAACGCTCACGCCATCGAAGTCGTCAAAAGCAGGTTGTCCGTCTACCGTGTAATATTCGGCTCGAATCCAGTTGTCCTTGTCGTCATATGTGAATTTCTTCATTCCCAAGCCCCACTTGGTTGACTTAGGCTCATCATTCTTTCCTATGTAACGAATTTCCACAACCCGCCCTTTTGAATCATAGGCCATTTCCCTCCCGTAAATGTTGTTGTCATCGTGTGCAGGAGAATTGTCCAAGCCAGCATACCGAATTCGTGAAACACGTCCGTCTTTGTCGTAATCCAATAGCCATTTGGTAATCTTGCTTTTTTTTGTAAAGTTGTCTTCCAACACCCTACCATACCCAATGCTTTGTGCCGCTATTGCTCGTTCTGTATTGTGCTTGTCGTCATATTGGAAAGCCATTGTCGTAAGGTTCTCGTTAAAGGATTTCACATACAACACCTTGCCGCTGTTGTCCCTGACTTTGATGCGGCTAACTTTTCCGTCTGACGTATAATAAATGTCCTGGTCGATAGGACGCTCGTTTCTTTCAGACTCGCCGTCTTGTATTACCAATCCCAGACTATTTACATGAGACACGCGGCGAACTTTCCCTTGTTGGGACTCGAATCGATATAGCCTATGCATGTGTTTCGCGTCCCATGGATTTACCCGACCTATTCCTTTGGGAACGCCCCACACTTCAACATAATCCTTGTAGTATTGCGTCTTGGTCCGATTATAGTCCCACAAGAACAACCCTAGGCACAATAGGACGGATGCAACTGCGGTGGCGACTATCGCAATAGTCTTCTTTTGCGAAGGCTTTTTCCATGAGCCCGTCTCCCAATATAGCTCTATCTTTTGCCTGATTTCATTAGCTTTAATACGATGATTGGGATCTTGAGCAAGACATGACAAAATCATGCTTTTGGTTTCTGGCTGTAGTTTTCCAGGAAGTTCAGGGAGCGGCTCGCCTTGAGCTTGCAACAAGCCTCCATGTTCACCGTATGGCGGATTTTGGGTCAGAAGCTCAACGGCACTCGCCCCTAACGACCACATGTCGCTTGCAGGAAGCGTTGTCCCCTCAAACCTTTCAGGACCCATGTAGGCGCGTGTTCCTCCAGACATTCCACTTGAATCATACACGCTCCCTTTTGAGGATACACTGATTCCAAAGTCCGTGACGAGGAAATTGCAGTTGTCGTCCAGCATGATATTGTCGGGCTTGATGTCCTGATGGATGATGTTGTGGTCATGCAAGTACTCAAGGCCGGCTGAAACATCATGCAAGAATTTCAATATATCTTCTTCCTCCATTCTGCCCGCCATACTTGAACAGTTTCCATTTTCACAATACTGCGTCACCAAATAGGGTCTACCTTCGAATATGTCATAACCCGTAGGAGGAAGCAGATTGGAGTGTTTCATATTGAACACAATCGTAAACTGCTTCTCAAAAGTCTGAAGACCATACGAGTTCATCTCGGAATTTTCCGCGAAAATCTTAAGCGCAACAATAAGGTTGTTTGCTTTTGTGTCTTTGGCTTTCCATACTTGGGCGGAAGCTCCCGTGCCAAGCAAACTCACCAACAAGTACCTGTTGTGAAACAAATATCCTTTATAGAGTTCCATAAACTACTGTTATAATAAGGTTAGCAAGTAATAAACAACTGATGCTTCAACAAGAATCGACAAGGCGAAAACAAGCACGCCGATTATAGTCCATTCCTTTTTGGCCGATTTGTAGGATTCGAAACTGGAGTATCTGCCGCTGTTCCACGCTTTGGCTGAACCCGTGAAGCCCAAATACACCGAAAGCACTAACGAGGCCACCTGCCCCACATAGGGTATGCATCCAATGATGATAATGGCTAAAGGCCAATACATCTTATGGTAGGCAGCCCAAATCCATGTGCTTAAGAAAGCACCCCAGTTCCATTTGTCAGTTTCCTTATCTATCTCCGCTTGCGAATAGGTGTTCTCGACTCCAAAATTATCGGTTGGCACGACATCAACAATCGATTTTTTGTGCATAAAACCGTGCTGACGAAGGGCCAGCTGCTCGGTCTCTCTTGAGGGGTTGCTCTGTGGAGAGCTCGTATCCTGATGCACCGTCTTTCGGCCAACAGCATCACTTTCTCCCCTCACATTTCTTGCGACTGTTGGGCGTTGCGATTTTGGGAAATATCGGTTGATCACATCCCATGTCAATTCATATTTTCCTGCCAAAAGGATTATGTCTCCTGGATAGATGCCGACATCGGTGTTGTGTACCGTCTGCTTGTTGATTATCGTGCCGTTTGAGCTATGGTCATGGAATATCAATTCTCCATTAAGCAATTCAATCTCGGCAT
>CALDIA010000192.1 GCA_937901455.1 uncultured Bacteroidales bacterium
ACAGGACAGCTGATTGTATTTTTCTACGATATAGGAAAAAACCGGTCTTCCCTCTACCTTTACAAACTGTTTCGGGATATCCGCGCCGAATCGTGTGCCGGACCCGGCCATCATAAGCATGAGAATGTTCATCATCAAACCCTCGTATACTTCTTATCCAACAAATACACTGCTGATCATATAGTTATATTTTGTCGCATAGTTATATTCTTCCACTGCTTCTGTCACTTTATCTTTTGCAAGCTCATACGCTTTGAGCGGAAGTCTGCCATCACGCACTTTGATGTACTGCGTTGGCATAAACTGATGCAAAAGTCCAAGCGGAATATGCACACTGTCAAGGTTCTCGCAAAGCTTTACAATTGCCGCCTGCACATCCGGATGCGCAAAGTAATACCGGCAGCGATCTGACAGGCTGAATTTTCGCTTCTGTGCCTTTTCTTCCTCGGATCCCTTATAATAGACTTCCCAGTTTCCGGGATTCTCAAGCATTACACGATCCAGTACTTCAAGGAATTTAGCCTGCTTCTCTTCCGGTATCAGTTCCCGTTCCATATAGCTTAACGCAAACAAACCTTCACGCATGGCATTCGTGCTGTCGGTGATGCCATAGACGGTGGCACCCGTCTGCGCCAGAATCTGATCAAAACCATAGGAGTAGTGATCGGTCTCGGCTGCAAAGCGCAGGCCCTCCTGGTTCACCACCGGGCCGACCGCCCAGACCAGCGTACCGATGGGGCCAACATAGCCAAGACGCATATCCAGACCACGGGCACCGCCTTTCACGTGGTACTCCGACCCATCGTCCCAGGCCCAGCCGCCACCCACTGAGGCTCCGCAGTAGAGCCGCGAGGGGTCGTAGCGTTTCATCTCCTTCACCCAGTCGTTGCAGTAGTTCACCCAGTCGCCCGCCGGTTCGTTGCCTGCGGCCATCATGATGAACGACGGATGGTGACCGTAGGTGTCAATGATTCGCTTCGACTCCTCGAGCAGATACTGGTCGATCACCTGTCCCTGGCGCAGTCTCACCCCGTGGTTCGGCCACGACGGCCCCTCTGGCTGCAAGTAGAGTCCCAACTTGTCGGCTGCGGTAAAGGCCGCGTCGGGCGGGCAGTAAGAGTGGAAGCGTATATGGTTCAGCCCGTAGTCCTTACACTTGCGGAAGATCGCCGTCCACGCCTCTTCGTCGGTTGGCGGATAGCCCGTCTCGGGGAAGCAGCAGTTCTCCACCGTGCCGCGCAAAAATAGCGGCTTTCCGTTGAGCAGCAACTGGCTGCCCTCGACACGGATGTCGCGCAGGCCGAAGGTCACCTCAACGGGCATGCCGTGATAGTCGACCGAATAGCGATACAGCTGTGGATGGAACTCATCCCATAGCACCGGGTTCTCGGGCAACGGCAGACGGCTGGTTTCGTCGTTGATGGTAATCTCCACATATCTGTCACCCAGATGGGGTACCACGCGTTTACGCCAGATGACCGGTCCTGCCTGCAGTTCGATGCGGCCCACCATGCCGTTCCAGTTGCCTTGCGTCTGGTCGGTGACACTGTGGGAGCTACCGACACATTGACCAATGGCAGACAGACGGCTTCTGATACCTCTGCTGTAGAAAAATATTCTGTTCCCGGTGTCTCGGAAACGGGGCGCACCCCCTCTCTACCGAGCAAACCCATGGAAACAAGAACAGCCTCCGCCGTCCCTGTCACCACCTCCCGCAACTCTCAACCAATGCCAAACATTCAGCATTCGCCATCACACACACCCAATAATGAGCCGGTGATTATCAAAAAGACTGTCATCCAGCGCGACACCGTGCAAATCCATGAAACTGTCATTGTCAGAGACACCGTAGTTGTCAATTAAGAATTGAGAATTAAGAATTGAGAATTAAAAGTTGATTATGAATTTTGCAACTAAGTTTTATGTACATCATCTTACTTTTATTAAGATGATATTCGTTTTGACGTTGTTTATGATGCTAATACCCTCGCTAAGATTGTCGGCACAACATCGTGATACCATCTACATATTTGATACACAATTGGTTTATGACACCATCGTTTCCCGAGACACGATACTCCTCCACGACACCATCCGGCTGCATAATAACGTCGGCCATGAGAAGGCCGCCGAAAGACAAAATGCCGCGAATGACGCACTTCCCACAAAGGCGGACACCACTGCCCAAACAGTCCAAGCGACCGCTCAGAAAGAGACCCTCTCGCAGCATGAGCCTAAAAGGAAGTGGTATGCCGATTTGCCGGAGCCTCTTTTCTTCAAGGGTTTCCAGTTGGGTTATGTGCTCGAGGCCGACATTCTGTCCAAAGCGAAACTGTCCAATACACAGTATATGAGGGCAAAGAACTCAGTCGGCGGCCATGTCGGCTTGGAGTTCGCCTACCATTTCGCCAAGTTCCTCGGCCTCTCGGCAGGGCTCGAATACGGCACCACTGGGGCGTTCCGTTTCTGCAACCGCAATGACTGGGAGGAGTCGTGGATAGCAAACGAGAACAGAGTGCCCTTTCACAACACCGAATACGGCATCTACAGCACGGGATTCTTGATGCCGGTGAAGTTCGAGTTCCACGCAGCCGTTGCCCCGAAAACATGGGTGACGCTTTCCGCCGGCGTGCGCCTCCGTATGCCGTGGTACACCTTCATGGCCGGTTACGATGACGATGTCAGCAGCCCTTATTCCCTTCCCGGCCTGATATGGCCCGACACCACTGAATCTTACAATCATTTGCGATTGGCCCCGGAAGTGCTGGACGCCAACCGCTTCCATCTGAACTTGCTGGCGAATGCGGGTCTCTACTTCCGTTTAGGTTACGGCGGACTGCTCCGCTGGACCATCGGAATAGAGCTCCCGTTCAGGGATTTCGCCAGCGGCAACTACTCGGTACGGAATGAGGAGTATGATCAAAACCATAGTCTGCTGCCACCCACTTACGACAATGGCACATTCCGTCTGCGCAGCAATATGTTCAACACGCAAATCACCTTTGTCCAGACGTTTCAGAAGCCCAAAAGGTGTGCAGAGCAGTGTAATCACTGGACGGAGGAGGGCCTCTGCCGCCACGAGTTCAAGTTTGATGTGTGCGATCCCACGGGCGTGATGCTCTTCGACCGCTACTTTGTGTTCGTCTATCCCGAAGGCTTCGAACCCGACAAAGAGTGGCGCAGCAAGGGTTTTGCGGCCACGCCGGTGTTCTCGGTGGGCTACCGCTACCGCGCAGCCAAATGGTTCTGGATAGGCCTCTCGTTAAGCTACGCCCACTATACTGACCGGCAAACGCATCTCTATGGCGTAAACCACACCGGTGTTTGTAACCGTAATTTCCATACGCTGGCTCTCATGCCCGAAGTGCGATTCTCCTACCTGAACCGCCCTCACGTGACGCTCTACTCTGCCCTGTCGGTAGGAATGGCACAGTTTTTCGGTGAGGAAGACAACTACGATGTCGTCTATTCCGAGTACCGGCATCCTTGGTTCAGCGACGGCATCAACGGGGATTACGCCCCCACCCAGTACTCCACCCTGCACGTGACGCTGTTGGGCGTGAAGGCCGGGTGGAGACACTGGTTTGGCAGCGTGGAGCTGGGCGCGGGATACAAAGGGTTAGGCAGCATCGGTATCGGTTACGAATTTTAGTAGAGACGTGGCATGCCGCGTCTCTGAATGAAGTGCAATATCTACAGAATTGATAATTAAGAAAATAAGAATTATGAAAAAGATTGGATTGTTAGCATTAGTGATTATGTGTGTCGGCTTGATGTCCTGTCATCGTCCTACAGTGGATCCGAGTGTTCGGTTTTATATGGACGGTCAGGAAATCACCACCGACACCGTTACGGTACCGTTGAACTCGTATCAGGAGATCGGCATCAAGACCATTTCCCCAGAATATTACTTCGATTTCTATTGGCAACTTCCTACAGAATACCCGGTGGAATTAGGTAACGGATCAGACAATTTCCTGCTCCTCAGTCAAAGCACCGGATTCAATGGCAACAGTGCTGTATATACGTTGAATGCTGAGTTCAGGATGTTTTTCAGCGACACCTTGTACCATGCGGGCGATGTGTGCCGCTTGCGGGTATATAGTCCGGAATATCAGCGGGTGCTGAAGGTGGTGGTGGAGTAAGGTTCTATATAATTGCCTCAACGTGGAGGGGTTGAACCAACAGAACAATAATAGATTCGGCTTAAGGGTAAAATATGCGAGAATTTGCTATTTTTGCCGCGCAAATTATACCCTCATAAATGGAAAGAAAATTTAACGCAGAAAATATAGAAGAAGAAGGCTTTTCAGAAAACAGAAGAGGTCGCAGAGCCGAGCGTCCCCGTCGTGATGGCAAGCGCTCTTACACTTCCAAGAATGGCCGCAAAAGCGGATTCAAACGTCGTGATGACGACAAGAAATGGAAACCTCGTTCCGGGAAGCGCAGCTTCAGAAGGGAAGAGCCTGCAAGAGGCAAGAGAGGTCGTTACGAGAAACGGGAAGAGAGCCGTCCGCGCAGACGCGACATCACCGCCGAATCAGATATTCTAAGCGAGATTGTAGAGCGCCGCAAACAGGAAGGCCGCCTGCAACCCCGCAAGCAGAAGATTCTCACCTTGGAGTTTGAGGAGCAGCATGGCCCTATCCGCCTGAACAAGTACATTGCCAACGCAGGCATCTGCTCACGCCGCGAAGCTGACACACTCATAGCTTCAGGAGCCATCACCGTCAATGGCGAGGTGATAACCGAAATGGGCCATAAAGTGATGCCCACCGACGAGGTGCGCTATGGTGACAAGGTTCTGCAACGCGAAAAACCTGTCTATGTACTTCTTAACAAGCCAAAAGACTATATTACCACTACTGATGACGAACGCGACCGGGCCAATGTCATGGAACTGGTCAAAGATGCTTGCGACGAACGCATATACCCCGTGGGGCGTCTGGACAGAGATACCACCGGTCTATTGCTTTTCACCAACGATGGCGATCTCACCAAAAAACTGACCCATCCCAGTTCACAGATTGAAAAAATCTATATGGTAGAGTTGGACAAACCTTTTGCCTCTGTGGACATGAACACCCTTCGTAACGGTGTGGAACTGAGCGATGGTCTCATTGTGCCCGATGATGTGGAATATGTGGACCATACAGAATCCAAGAAGGTGGTTGGGGTAACCATTCACTCTGGCCGCAATCGTATCATTCGCCGCATGTTTGAAGCTTTGGGGTATGAGGTAGAAAAGTTAGACCGGGTGGTGTTTGCCGGTCTGACCAAGAAAGACCTACCCCGCGGCCGTTGGCGTTTCCTGACCAAGAAAGAGGTCGCTTTCTTGAAGATGATATCTACCAAGAAGAAAGAAGACGAAGAATCATTATGAACTCTATAGAGTTGATGTCTCCCGCCGGCTCGTATGAGTCGTTGATGGCGGCCATACAAGCAGGTACCAAGTCGGTGTATTTTGGCGTGGGTGCCCTGAATATGCGCTCTCGATCCGCTGCAAACTTCACCTTGGATGACTTGCAACAGATTTGCGACATTTGTCGCGAGCATCAGGTACGCGCTTATCTGACGGTCAACACCATTGTTTACAACGATGAGATTCAGCAATGTCACGCCTTGTTGGATGCCGCCAAAAGGGCACAGGTCACAGCCATCATCGCCTCTGATATGGCCGTAATTCAATATGCCAGACAAATAGGCTTGGAGATACACTTGTCCACACAATGCAACGTCACGAATGTGGAGGCTGTGCGCTATTACGCCCAATTTGCTGATGTGGTAGTGTTGGGACGGGAATGCAACCTGCGACAGGTGGCAGACATCTGCCAGACCATCCGCGAACAGCATATCACAGGGCCTAAAGGTGAACTGGTGCAAATAGAGATGTTTGTGCATGGAGCCTTGTGCATGGCCGTCTCCGGCAAGTGTTACATGAGTCTCGACAACTACAACTACCCCGCCAACCGAGGTGCCTGCATCCAGCCATGCCGTCGCGCCTATCATGTCACCGACTATGATAACGAAATCGAGCTGATGGTGGACAACAAGTATATAATGTCACCGAAAGACCTCTGCACCATTGGCTTTATTGACAAGATGATGAAAGCGGGTGTGTCCATCTTCAAGATAGAAGGACGCGGCCGAGCACCCGAATATGTCAAGATTGTAACCGAATGTTACCACGAGGCGGTACAGGCGGTACAGGAAGGCACCTATACCCAAGAGCGTGTGGACCAATGGACCGCCCGTTTGCGGAGTGTCTATAACCGCGATTTCTGGGATGGATACTATCTGGGGCGCACAATGGGAGAATGGTCAAGTCGCTACGGATCGCAAGCCACACGCGTCAAACAACATGTGGGCAAAGTGACAAACTTCTTCGGAAATATCTCTGTGGCCGAAATATCCATAGAGGAGGATGCGATTTCGGTGGACGATGAGATTTTGGTGATTGGTCCGACAACTGGCGTGTATGAGGATACCGTTTCAGAAATCCGGGTGGACCTCCAGCCCACGCAGACAGCGCCTCAGGGAGTGCTTTGTTCCATTCCCGTCAAGCAATTGGTTCGGCGTGGCGACCAAGTTTACAAATGGGTTATTGTAATGGATGAATTCTGAAAACTAACTGATTCTCGTCCAGTTTTTCTCCCTCTTCATAATTTCTTTCAGGGTGTTGGCTATCCGCTGGTTTTCAAGACTTGAAAGCGCAGGGTCAGTTTCCAATATGCGCATAGCCAATTTGCGGGTATAGGCCACCAACTGTTCGTCTTTGCTGAGATCAGCAATCTTGAAGTCGAGCATGCCGCTCTGTTGGGTGCCTTGAATATCTCCGGGGCCTCGCAGTTTCAGGTCGAAGTTGGCAATTTCAAAGCCGTCATTCGTGCTTACCATGGCGTTGAGGCGTTGTCTTCCCTCTGAGCTGAGTTCATACTTGGACATCAGGATGCAATAGGACTGATTGCCGCCTCGCCCCACGCGCCCGCGGAGTTGGTGCAACTGAGAGAGACCAAAACGCTCGGCATTCTCAATAACCATCACCGTAGCGTTGGGTACATCAATGCCCACCTCTATCACAGTGGTAGAGAGCAATATCTGTGATTGGTTTTTCGCAAACCGCTGCATCTCAAAGTCTTTGTCTTCCGGGCTCATCTTCCCATGCACAATGCCGATAGCATACTCCGGCTCCGGAAAGTCGTGCTGAATAGCCTCATAACCAGCCATCAAGTCCAAAAGGTCCAGTTTTTCCGACTCTTTGATAAGCGGATATACAATGAACACCTGTCGCCCAGCTGCAATCTGTTTCTTCAAAAAGCCATACAAGGCTAATCGGTCTTTGTCATACAGATGTTTAGTGATGATTGGTTTCCGGCCTTGTGGCATCTCATCTATGACCGACACATCCAGGTCGCCATAAAGGGTCATGGCCAGTGTGCGGGGAATAGGCGTAGCCGTCATCACGAGGATATGGGGCGGGGTGGCACTCTTTCGCCAGAGTTTGGCCCGCTGTTCCACGCCAAAACGGTGCTGCTCGTCAATGATGACTAACCCCAAGTTTTTGAAAACCACATTGTCTTCTATCAGGGCATGGGTGCCAATGAGAATATCCACGTCGCCATTTTGCAGGCCCGCAAGCAACTGCCGCCGCTTGGCCGTCTTCGTGGTGCCGGAAAGGAACTCCACACGCAAACCCAAAGGTGCCAGCAGTTTGCTAATCTTCTCATAGTGCTGAGTAGCCAGAATTTCAGTAGGGGCCATCAGACAAGACTGGAACTGATTGTCTTTTGCCAACAACATGATAAAAAGAGCGATGATGGTCTTGCCACTGCCCACATCCCCTTGTAGCAGGCGGTTCATCTGGTGACCGCTACCCACATCTGCCCGTATTTCCTTGATAACTCGCTTCTGCGCATTAGTCAGCTGGAAAGGTACGTAGTTCTTATAAAAGTTGTTGAAATAATCGCCAACCTTGGAAAAGAGATGCCCTGGAGTAGTTTGCGTGTTGATAAGCTTCAGCGAGAGTAACTTCATCTGGGTGAAAAACAGCTCGTCGAATTTGAGTCTCTGGGCTGCTTTAGCCAAGGCCGCGCTGTTCTCTGGATAATGAATGTTGCAGTAGGCATCCCGCAAGGGCATCAGGTTAAGGTCGTGAACCATCTTGTCGGGTAAAGTTTCCGGAATCAAGTGTCTGACCACTGGCAAGAGATTGGCCACCAACTTAGCTATCGCCTTGGAGTCCAAGGTCTTCTTCTTGGCAAAATCGGAAGTGTTGTATAGCGGCATGAAACTCATGGGCACGGCGGCGCTAATTTGGTTTGCCGGGTCTATCATTTCCGGATGCGTCATGTTCCATCGGCCGTTAAAGAGTGTAGGCTTCCCAAAGATAATATACTCCTGCTGCTTTTGAAGCATATCCTGTACCCATTTAATGCCATTGAACCACACCAAATCTATGGAACCCGTCTCATCTCGAAAGACGGCCGTAAGTCGTTTGGCGCGTTGCTGCCCCAACTCCTGCACATTGGAAACAGTACCTCTGAGTTGGATATAACCCCCATTCTCCACAATATCCCTGATGTGATAGACATGGGTTTTGTCAATATGGCGGTAAGGGTAATAGGTGAGCAAATCCTGGTAAGTGGAGATATCAAACTCCTTGCGCAACACTTCGCCACGCTTAGGACCTACCCCTTTCAAGAATTCAATAGGGGTTTGTAGTATGTCAACCTCTCCTGCCACCTGTGCTATAAATTTCCCAAAAAGCCTCCTGTCGGGTTGATATGAACAACCTTAGAGATTAGGCATTCCCGTTATTCTTCTCTTCCTGAATGGAGGTGTCGTTTTGATGGATCTCATCCTTCAGGGATTTAATCTCCTCCATCTGTTTGTCTCTTTTTCGGCGCAACCTGGAAATTTCCTTTTCAGTATGGGTACGTGTCCATCTGAAAGAGATAAGATAGTGGAAAATAATAATAATCAGCCAAACAAGAGATATACCGAGGCATATTTTGAACATTCCGCTGGTATATTCTTCTTTAACGATATTGTGCAGAAGGTACCAAATCACCCATATCAACAGGCAACTCAACACAAAGATGCTGAGATGGATGAAAAAACTGCGGCGCGAGGAGGCAGTCTTGGCAATTTGCACTTCTTCTTCGGTGTTAATAGGCTGTACCGATGATTGGGCTTTAGTGTTTTCTGTTTGGATATTCTCTTCCATAATATTTATTGAATTAAGGTTCCTATAGGCTCTTGGCGAATCACTTTCAGCAGGTTGCCGGGGATGTTGGCGTTATACACATATATGGGCATTTGGTTCTCCTTGCAGAGTGTGAAGGCCGTAAGGTCCATGATATGCAGATTCTTTGTATAAGCTTCATCAAAGGTGACGGTAGTGTACTTGGTGGCGTAGGGGTCTTTTTCGGGGTCGGCGGTATAGACGCCATCCACGCGGGTACCCTTGAGGAGTATATCGGCTTTGATTTCCACGGCGCGCAGGGCGGCCCCCGAGTCGGTAGTGAAGAACGGATTGCCGGTGCCGCCGCCAAGGATAACGACGAAGCCTTCGTCAAGCAGTTCGGTGGCCTTGCCTCGTGCATGTGGATATCGAGAAAGCCGGGAGAGACGATCTTTCC
>CALDIA010000193.1 GCA_937901455.1 uncultured Bacteroidales bacterium
CCCAGTGTATTTATCTAAAGTATAATAGAAGTCAGGCTGGTCATTCTGACGGTCGTTGGAATAGTCATAATAACGGTTCACATTATCCAAATAATTGGCAAAAGGCTCATAGTTCTGTGCAATCTTCTTCAGTTGTTTATTGGCACCATTCACAAAGACATCCAAATCTTTCCCCTTAAGTTTGCCATTCGGAGCATAGTTCTGAATCAGCGTTTGCAATGTATCTACATTCCCATAAGCAGCCAGCAGATAGTTGTCCACATCATCGTTTGTCTGAATGAACATATTGATACTCTGTGCTGTAGAAGACCAATACTTTTGGGCTTTATCATGTTGCAGAGCGTCATTCAAACTATCCAGAACCTCCTTTTTATGTTTTGCATAATCGGTCACCTGCTTCACAAAGGCCATAGAGGAAGAACCTTTCACCTCTTCAATGTTCATCAAATCATCGGCATCCACCAGGAGGTTCATCTTCTCGCCTGGGTTTATAACCACGAGCATATTGGCATCATCCGAAAAAGACAAACGGTATATGTCGTTGGGCAGACTCACCGTCATATCAATTTGGTCATCCTTGATCTCCGCTGAAGCATAGGTCTTATTATCACCATAGGCATTTTTCAAATGCGCATGAGAATACTTGTTATGCAGGATCTTCACATGGATATTGGAAGGTGCTTGCGCAAAAAGCATGGTAGAGACGCAACACACGGCAATAAAAGATAATAGTAATTGTTTTACACTTTTCATTGCTATAAATTTTGAAGCGGCAAAGATACAATTATTTTATTATAAAAAAGCCCACCTTTTCAAAGGTGAGCGGTAGTGGGAGCTACAGGAGTCGAACCTGTGACCCTCTGCTTGTAAGGCAGATGCTCTAAACCAACTGAGCTAAGCTCCCTTTTTGAAAAGCGGGGCAAAAATAGTATTTATTTTAGAATTTTCAAAACTTTTTTGACGATAAAAGAACGCCTGAAAGTCAACTTGTTAGAATTGGAATCCAACGCAAGCATTTACATACTGTGGGTGTTTGCCGTCTTTGTTTTGGAAAAATCGAGTCAGGGAGTAGCGATAATTAACCCCCAGCACAATAGGACCGACTTTAAAATCAAAACCCGTAGTGAAAAGCACGGAATTGTTCTTGAGCGTATTTTTATTATATCCAATATTATTACCGGTCACTTTCAGCAGTGGCTGCCAGACAATGCCTGCGAAGGGCAATAGCGAAAGACTCTTGGTCAGTTTCACATCGCCAACAGCCTTGATAGGGATTTGCAAATAGCGCAACTCCACGCGTTCATCTTCAAATAGCGTGGTACCATCACTCAAGGTACAATCATAGTCTCCTTTATAAAAGGCATAGCCAATTCCGATTTCGCCATAGACGTATTGACCGGCACGAAAAAAGGCACCGAAATCGGCATTGGCAAGGGATGCCAGATAATCACCCTCTAAGGAGTACATCCGATTGGTAGGAAAACTGGCGGATATTTTAAAACCTATCTGGTACCAGTTTTGCGCACCTACTGGCAAGAGTGCAAGTATCACAAAGATGGAGAGGAGGAATTTTTTCATAGCATTATTCTTCAGTTGGTTTGTTTATTGTGTTACAATAGAGCATGGCACGTTCGAGGCCATCGGTAGCGAAGAGCTTGAGTGCCTCCACGGCTTGATCAATGCATGGTTCAATCACCTTGAGCTCTTCAGAAGAGAAACGTCCGAGCACATAGTCAACCTGATAGCCGCGTGCAAAGTCCTTGCCGATGCCGCAGCGTAGGCGCGGAAAATTGGAATGGCCTAACGTCTCAATGATATGGTTCATGCCATTGTGGGAACCGCCCCCGCCTTTGGGCTTCATTCTGATGCTGCCCACTGGCAAATCCAAGTCGTCGCACACCACCATGCAGTGCTCCGGAGCGATCTGCTCTTCATTAAGCCAGTATTTAACAGCCTTACCGCTCAAATTCATGTAGGTAGTAGGCATGATAATGACAAGTTGGCGACCTTTATAACCTGCCTGAGTCACATAGGCCAGGCGACCCACCTTGAATGAGGCCTTCAAAGACCTGGCCAAGGCATTGACCACTTCAAAGCCGTAGTTATGTCGCGTACCCGCATACTGCTGCTCGGCATTACCCAAACCTACAATCAGATATTTTTTATCGTTCATAATTCAACGCTATTCTTACGTGTTCCTCTCTTCATCGTCTGGCTCCATATTCACAAAAAAAGTGAAATTCACGCGCCCATAGCGACGATGATCATAATAGTGCGGATGTTCGGAGAATTCGTGGTCTCCAGAATGCTCCAGCACCAGCCAGCCATCAGGTTTCAGCATCTCGTTTTGGAATACATTCCGAATTATCTGCCCGATATTTTCCAGTTGATAGGGAGGGTCCGCAAAGATAATGTCAAATTTCCGGTGAGAGGCTGCCGTATAAGCAAAAGCATCTTGTCTGACCACGGACACCTGCTCATAGCGCAGTGTCCCGATAGTCTTACGGATAAAGTTGGTGCAACGTTGATCAACATCTACGGCCACCACCGAATTAGCTCCACGGGATGCAAATTCATAGGTAAGGTTGCCGGTACCCGCAAAGAGATCAAGCACTTCCACCTGATCGAGGTAAAAATAATTGTTCAAAATATTGAAGAGACTCTCTTTGGCGAGATCTGTGGTAGGGCGTACCGGCAGGTTGGCCGGCGCCACGATGTGTCTGCCCTTATTTTTGCCGCTGATGATTCGCATATTATAAAACCTCCACTTTGTTGTGATACTGCCGCAACAGCGTGTTCAACTTTTTGTTAGGTTGACTGAAATAATGCACGTAGAAAGTAGGTTCAGCCATGCCAAACTGTTGCACGCAGTTGAGCGAGTAGTAAAGCACATCCACATTCTCGGTGCGGAAGGAGCGGTTCACCAGTGCAGGAGCATTGGCGTGCATCACAAAGAAATCAACAAAGTGACTGTTGACCGACAACAGGACCGCTTCAGCTGCCTCCTGATGGAGCAGAAAATCATACAGTATGGCAGCCTCACTCTTGAAAACTATTTTGAACGGCAAAGTGCTTAGAATGTCACACTCATTTCGGGTAAGGAAGCAGATGGAACGGTACAACCCCATCGAATCGGCAAACGCCTGCACCAGTTGCGCAATGTCGAACTGTATGGCAAGATAATCCTTGATTTTGGATTCTTCAAAGATGATATCAGGCACCAGCATGGGCACATGGGTAGCGACCACCACCTCCACAGCAGACTCTTCTTCAGGCTGGAAGTCGAAGAAGGAAGTCGCCCGCTGCGAAAGCAACACATTCTCCTCATTGGCATGGTCCTCACGATGAAACCGCCCAGCTGAATCCAACTTAAAAAGCGAAAATCCATTCGGGGTCAATCGAATGGATTTCGTATAATACTGGTTGATAATATGACTCATACAATATGAATTATTCCCAAGAGCCTGAAGTGGATGCTTCCGTCAGACTGCCCAAATAGATATCACTATATTGTTTTTTATATTGGGTCTCTTCTGACAAGTTATTATAGAAAATCTTATTCCAAAGCTTTTTGAAAACACTGGAGTTTTCAGGGGTAATGGTTCTGTCCATGTTCACCAAGATATCATCAATAGGGACATCAATACGATACAAGGGCACCTCATAGTTCTTGTTTTCAATCTTGCCCGTCTTAATTTCATATTTCTTCTTGTCAGAACAAGGGATATACTCAAAATTGTTGAAACTCTCCTCGGTCAGATTCTTCTTGTCAAGTTCCAAAATTTTCTCCATGGCAGGCACCTTTACAGTTTCTTTATGAATAAGACCCAACTTGAAAGCCTCTTCTTGGGAAATGGAGTCTGGAATAGTTCCTATCGTCTTCTCCACTTCCACATAACCATTGTGCACAAAGTCAGACAACGTGTCAATATTGTCGGCATATTTCTTATACACGTTCTTGTACACGGCTTGTGCGCTACGGATTGCCAACAGATTGTTGACATTGGCGGTTTTACGAAATTCGTAAACACTCTTGAATCGCTCAGGACGCAGAATTGCGCGACTTGCAAAAACAGCCATCACAATGACCAAAATCACCAAGAGACCATTGAAAAGTTTTCTAAATGTCATAATAATATCCTATTTAAGTTTTATCAAAATCAAGACAGCAAAAGTACAAAAAAAACAAATAGGCTATGCAATGAAAAAAATAATTTTTATAAACCGCGTTCCTGATTGAAACTGACTCTGTGAAGTCCATTCCCAAAAGGTTGCTCCAACAGTTCTCGGATAGCCAGGTAGTCATTGTGCGACTTTACGAAATCCATACTGGATGTTTGCACCAGCACCACGGGGATGTTGGTATTCCGCTTGAAGTAGTTGAGATAGCTTTCCTGAATGTTGGAAAGATATTCCGCCGTGATATTCTGTTCGTACGACCGCCCACGCTGGGCGATATGCTTGAGCAGAATTTCAGGTTCATTGTAGAGATATACAATCAGATCGGGTTTGGGCAGAAAGGAAGAAATAGTGTCGAACACGGTACTATACAACTTGAACTCATCGGGCAGCAAATTGTTTTTCGAAAAAATGATACATTTGTCGATGAAATAATCGCCTACCACAAAATCTTTGAACATATCGCGGGCGGTTAGCAGGCGACTGAGTTGCTGATAGCGTTCCATCAGGAAGTGCATCTCCACGGGAAGGGCATAATGTACAGGGTCTTCATAAAATTTGGGGAGAAACGGGTTGTCGGCAAACTGTTCCAAAACCATCTCGGCATTGAATTCTTCGGCAATCATTTTGGCAAAGGTTGTCTTGCCGGCCCCTATGCAGCCCTCTATCACTATATAATTATATGGGATTTTCATAATGTTCAGGAAATGGTTATTTGCAACTCTTGTAATGCCTGCATGACAAAATCACGTTCGTGGATCTTGGGATGTGGCAAGATTAGCCGCTCGTCGCTATAGACCTGATGGTCATAGTCAAGGATATCAAGATCAATAGTACGACTATGATATTGAGGCACACCATTCACGACGACACTCTTCTGTTTACGTCCCAAAGCACGTTCGATTGCCTGCAGCGTGTCGAGCAGGGCCAATGGCTCGAGGGCAGTACGCACCACCACCACTTGGTTGAGGAACGGGGGCGCTTCAAAGCCCCACGACTCCGTCTCAACCACAGAGGAAGCACGCAACAACTCTCCTACTCGTTCCCGTAATAGGAAACGCGCCATGGTCAAATAGAAAGCCCGCGGCTCTATATTGCCGCCAAGCCCTATAACTGCCTCTTTCATAAAAAACAGCCCACTAATTGTTCACCAACAACATAAAACGATCACATGATGACGGTATCTGCATCAATGACTTGGAGTAATTCAAAATGTTCTGGATAACTCTTTGGGATGGCTTTTCGCGCTTGAGATTTTTTTTCGTGTAAGTAGTAGAAAGTTTATTCATCGGCATGATGTTTATGACAATTTTATTTCAACATAATGCATAACGAGACAACCAAAGCGATTATTATATGCCGTAGATTTTTTTTGAAAAAAAAGAGGGTCACCCTCATGGAGCACCCTCTTAAAAGTATCGCGTTTGCTATGCGCTATTTTTTTACAAACTTGGCTATTGCTGCGTCATGTCCATTGGTGAGACGCACAAAATAGGTACCAGCTGTCAGATGATTGACAGCCACATGCATGGTTTCACCTTTTACAGAGGACGACATGATCATCTTACCATTCATATCAAAAACCTGCAATGTGGTGGCATCGAAAGCCGAGAAGGTAAGATTCAGACTGTTCTCCACGGGATTAGGGTAGATATTGACGAAGCGATCATAGTCGCGGATGCCCACCACTTCGGAAAAGTCATTGGAGAAACGGGGGATAATATAGTATCTGAAATCAAAATATGAGGAACCAATCTTACTGGTGGCAAAGTTGAACCCTGTCAAATTCATGTGATAGGCGGGCAACGGATTGCCAATATATTCTGCATCTTGGAAATAGGCGAAGAAGGCATTGGCGCTGGTGCCATTTTGGGTGATGCCATAAGGGGTAAGCACAGCACAGGTAGTGCCAGCCTCGTTCAAGGTCACATCCGACAATTTGATTAATTCAGCCTGGTGAGCGCTCATGAAGCTGACATCGTTCAGTTGCTCCAAAGTGATGTTCAATGGGGTAACATCTTCAAAAATGGAGATAAAATTCTCGTATGAGGCAGTGGGTTTTAACTCCAAAAAGCCATAGTAGTTCGTCAGTGTGCCATAGATGCCAGAGATCTTATCGCCCACACTCAGATTGCCCAACATATCGTTGGGGTCATACACGAGAATGGCGCCAGTGGCATCTTGCAGTACTTTCTGGCTGTTGTAGGCTGCCACAGCGGTAACCACCACTTCACCCGTCAGCTTGTAAGTAGTGTTGTCAGCCACATTGACAGAATTGTCGGTGAAGTCAAGCTTGCTTCTCAGCGCAGCGATGTTAGCGCATACATACTGCTGGTCCACGCCATAGGTAAAGATGAGGGTGTCGGGCGACATGGCATTGCCTGCTATGTCAGTCACATTGCTGACGATGAGCGTATGCTCAAGGCCTTCCGTCATGTCTGGCGTGATTGTGAGAGTAACCTCGTTACCACTAAGTACAGCCGTGGAGATGGTACCATCGTTGAGTTCATAGTTGGCAGCCGTCTGCGCAGTAGTCTGGTCTAACGCCTCATTAAAGGTAAGCACCACCGTGGAGGCATTGGCAGCCGTCAGATGGGTAATGTAGGGAGCATACACATCGGGACCGCTGGGCAATGCATTAACCTGCACATTGTCGATACGGTAAGAACCATTGTCAGAAGTGGCGCCAGTGAGCGTGCAGCGCAGATAAACGTTGCTTTGGTCGTTCACCGTCGCAAGGCCGGAGAGGTCAATAGTGACAAGCTCGTATGTGCTGGTGGCCGATGGCATCGTGTTGACGTCAGAAAGCGCGGTGAAGGTTGTGCCGTCAATGCTGTACTCCCAAGCGCAAGTATTGAAACCGGTTCCCGTGCGGCGGGCCGCCATCGTGACAACCACATTCTGATAGCCAGTAGTGGAGAAATGGAAAGCGAAAGCCTTACCATTAGCACTCTGGTTGATCATAGCCAGATCCTTGTCGGCGGGCTCTCCATTCAGAGCATTGATGGTAGAACCGTTGTTACTGGTCAACTCCGTAGCCTGAGCCCAGGCAGAAGAACCGTGTGTCCCATCCAAGTAAATGCCGGCAGTGCCCGTTTGGGTACCTGCCATAGCCAAATAGGAGGTCGGAGTGTTTGGAGAGGGCGTGTTACCCGTGAAGGGAAAGTAGGCCAGGTTGGTGGTTTGCGACACCCCAATCAAAACCATACTCATAAAAGCAATGAGGGTAAAAATCTTTTTCATATAGGTATTGTTTTTAGTTATTGATTGTTAAATTCAAATGGAAAGGCAAAAATACATATTTTATTGTTTATGGCGTTAAAAAAAAACGGAGAAAAATAGTCCCATCTATTTTCTCCGTCCTATCATCCCCGTCCTTAGGTAACACTTCCAATATGACCGGTTCAGACTACGATTAGTGATATCTTTGACTCTTTACATAATTAAGCGGGAATGGCTGACGCCATTCCCGCTCCTAAAATTTTCAGGCTTTCAGGCTAACGATGAATTACTCACCAATTTGACGGCGGATGAAAGCGGTGCACTCCAGTGCTTTGTCATTGGCATGGATGTAGTCGCGCACATTTTGTTTGCCGTCGCCGCCCATCACGAGGATTTGGTACATCAGGGTGCTCTCCTTGAAGAATTTCACCAGACGACCTTGGGCGATCTGTTGGATTTGGGCCTCATTGAGGTTAGCGGCCTTATTGGCAGCTTCTTCTTCTTTGATCTTGCGAGCCATATTAGCTTGCTCTTCGGTAATCCAACCCTTAGCCATGTTGGAGTTGATATGGTCCTCGCTGTCAACGTGAGCGGGGTTGATGCCAGCTTTGTTCAGAGCGGCATCAACGGCTTTGTTGATGAGCTCGATACGGGTCTTCTCCACGGCCACGGCGAGTTCTCTGTCTTTCACCTCTTGCGGAATGACGGTTTCGTCAAGTGCGAGCGGGTTCATTGCGGTGATGTGCAGGGCCACGTTATGAGCGACGCCCTTGGCATTCTCATCGTTCTTGTTGAAGCCCACGAGGGTAGCCTTGTGATTGCCCATGTGGTTGTAAGCCTCCACGTAGGGAGCTTCCAGGGTGTCGTAGTGAGGAAGTTCGATTTTCTCACCGGTCTTGCCAGTCAGCTCGGTCAGCTTCTCGGTCACGGTCATGCCGCCCATATCCATAGCCAGAAGTTCGTCGCGGGTATTGATGTTAGCGGCCATGGCTTTGTCGAGCATGGTGTCCACGAAAGTCATGAACTCGTCGCCCTTAGCCACGAAGTCTGTCTCGCAAGCCACTAAGAGCATGAAGCCCTTTGTATGGTCAGCGTTGGTCTTGGCGATCAGGCGGCCCTCATTGGACTCGCGGTCGGCACGTTTGGCGGCCACTTTCTGACCTTTTTTACGGAGGATATCGATGGCTTTCTCAAAATCGCCTTCAGCTTCAACCAGAGCTTTCTTGCAGTCCATCATACCGATACCGGTCTGTTGTCTCAATTTATTTACATCAGCAGCTGTAATTGTTGCCATAATTTCAATTTTTAACAGGTTAATAAATTATTTTGCAGAGATTCTTCTTCTCTTGCCCTCTTTCTGAGCGGGAGCCTCTTCATTGGACTCGGCCTCTGTATTCTCTTCGGCCTCCTCCATAACGGGTTGTGCATCCTTGTTCATCTCACGCTCGTTGAGGCCTTCGCGAATGGCTTCGCACACGGCCTTGAGGATGACGGCTATAGACTTGGAGGCGTCATCGTTGGCGGGAATCGGGAAATCCACAGAGTTAGGGTTTGTATTGGTATCCACGATAGCGAAGGTCGGGATAGCCAGTTTGCGGGCCTCTGCCAAAGCAATATGTTCCTTCATCAAGTCCACGATGAACACGGCAGCAGGAAGACGGTTCAGGTCGGCGATGGAGCCCAAGTTCTTCTCCAACTTGGCGCGTTCACGTTGGATTTGGAGGCGTTCACGCTTGGAGATGTTGTTGAATTGGGAGCTCTCGATCAGACGGTCGATGTCGCTCATTTTCTTCACGGCCTTGCGGATGGTGAAGAAGTTGGTCAGCATACCGCCAGGCCAACGCTCGGTCACGTAGGGCATACCTACTTCCTTGACCATGGTGGCTACGGTTTCCTTAGCCTGTTTCTTGGTGGCTACAAACAAGATCTTACGGCCAGAACGGGCAATCTGCTTGGCAGCAGCGCAAGCTTCATCCAGTTTGTCCATCGTCTTGTAAAGGTCGATAATGTGGATGCCATTCTTCTCCATGAAGATATAAGGAGCCATGGCGGGGTTCCACTTTCTCTTGAGGTGTCCAAAATGACAACCTGCTTCTAATAATTCTTCGAATTGTACTCTTGACATTTTTTTATTGATTTGTTTACGTTCTTAAAAGCAACCATGGAGTAGTCCGCAAAGAATCTCCATAGTTTCGATACTAAACATTTGATTGTATTCCAAAGACTAACGTTTGCTGAATTGGAATCTCTTACGGGCTTTGGGTTGGCCAGGTTTCTTACGTTCAACCATACGCGGGTCGCGGCGCAGAAAGCCTTGGGTCTTCATTGCGGAACGAAGCTCGGGATTGATTTCCACCAACGCTTTGGCAATAGCCATACGGAGAGCCTCAGCCTGACCGGTAACACCACCGCCGTCAAGATGAGCCTTTACGTCGTACTGACCCATCAGTTGGGCAACTTGGAACGGTTGTTCTACTTTATATTGTAAAGTAGGCACGCTGAAATACTCTTTATAATCGCGGTTGTTGACCACGATTTTACCACTACCTGCCTGCATGTACAAGCGGGCAACTGCGGTTTTTCTTCTGCCTAATGTATTGATTACTTCCATTGTTATTTGATATCGTTAATGTTAATTACTCTAGGTTTGGGATCTTGATTCTCATGTTTGTGGTTCGGTCCCACGTACACATGAAGATGACGGAACATTTCCGCACCAAGCTTGTTCTTCGGCAGCATTCCCTTCACAGCGTGCTCAATGATACGCTCCGGGTATTTACGCATGAAATCTTTAGGAGTGGCAAAACGCTGACCGCCAGGATAGGTTGTATGGTGCACATACACTTTGTCCGTCCACTTCTTGCCCGTGAACTTCACCTTCTCAGCATTGATAATAACCACCTCATCACCGCAAAAATATGACGGTGTGTAATAGGTTTTGTGCTTTCCTTTCAAAATACGGGCAACAGTAGTAGCCAAACGACCAACCACCAGCTCCTGGGCATCAATAACGAGCCACTCTTTCTTGACGATGTCTTTGTTCGCCGAAATTGTTTTGTAACTTACAGCATCCATTTTAACTTTCTTCTTTTTTTGCGAGAGATGTCTTCACCCACATCCCTCCAGTTTTTAATTAATTCCTTTAGCTAACATTAAGGACAATAATCGGTTCTATTTTAAGCGTGCAAAAATACACTTTTTTCTTTTTCAAACAACCCCCGCCTCTGCATTTTTCCATATCCATATTGAAGCTGTAAATCAGTCGTTTACGAATCAAAGCCTCTTACTTCCTCATAAAAAAATTGGCAAAACTCGGAGAATAATCTCTTAACTTTTGCCAAAATGTGCTTGAATATATACTAAACTATAACCCCCTACGGGTTGGTGGATTACATATCTACTGACCACTATCAGCCTTCATCATATCGAAGCTTCGCTTTACAAACTCGCTCAGTTTTTCGCCAGTGAGAATATTCTGAGACAGTAGGGCCAAGTCCACCATCTGTTGAATCAGTTGGTTGCGTTTATCCTCTTCAGGTTCCTCCATCAATTTTGCCGCTAAGGGATGGTTGCCGTTAACCACGAGGTTGTAGTGTTCAAAACCGCCGTAGAAGCTCTGCTGTCCCGACACTTTCTCCATATCCTTGAATCGACGCATGAACTCGTTTTGGGTAATCATCACGGGCAGGTCGGTCTCGCTCATGGCATCCACCATAACCGTGAATTTCTGCGCGTCCACATTCTTGTCGAAATACTCTTTAAGTGTTTTCTTCTGATCATCGGAGAGTTTGGAAACCATCTCCTCATCACTCTTCTCAATCAGTTTGTCCACAATATCTGCATCCACACGGGTAAAACGGGTCTTCTCCATTTTCTGTTCCAACATATTGATGAAGTGGGTATCCAAAAAACCGTCCATAAGCAATATATCATAGCCATGTTCCTTGGCTGCCTGCACATACAAATGTTGTTCATCGGTGTTGGAAGCATAGAGAAAGACCACTTGGTCATCTTTATTAGTCTGTAGTGCCGACGCCATATTCCGATACTCTTCAAATGTATAATACTTACCCTCTGTATTCTTCAGCAAGTAGAAATCCTTGATTTTGTCGTAGAACTTCTCGTCGGTCAGGGAGCCGTACTCCATAAAGACCTTCAATTCATCCCACTTCTTCTCAAAGTCTTCGCGGTTTTCCTTGAACATACTCTCCAATTTCTCAGCCACTTTCTTACTGATATAGGTAGATATTTTCTTCACGTTGGCATCCGACTGCAGATAGGATCGGGACACGTTAAGCGGAATATCGGGCGAATCAATCACACCGTGCAACAGGGTCATGAACTCGGGAATCACGCCCTCCAGTTCGTCGGTGATATAGACTTGGTTGCAGTACAGTTGCACCCTATTCTTGCGCAGATCGAGCTGGTTCTTGACTTTAGGAAAGTAGAGTACACCTGTCAGGTTGAAAGGATAGTCCACGTTAAGGTGAATTTGGAACATGGGTTCTTCCATATTCATAGGATAGAGTTTGTGGTAGAATTCCTTGTAGTCGTCATCGCTCAATGACGAAGGGGCTTTCTGCCAGATGGGTTCCGTGTCGTTGATAATGCGGGGCACTTGCACCGAAACCTCCTTGGGTTCCTCTTTGTTCTCGCCATTGGCATCAGATTCTTCTACTTTCTCAGGTTTCACCCACTCGGTCTTAGTACCGCACTCTATAGGAATGGGTAAAAAGCGGCAATACTTGTTAAGCAGTTCCACAATCTTGGGTTCTTCCAAAAACTCCTGAACATCATCAGCAATGTGGAGTACAATCTCCGTTCCGCGGTCTTCCTTGTCGATTGGCTCTATGGTGAACTCCGGAGAACCGTCGCAATGCCAGCGCACAGCTTCGGAACCCGGCAGGTATGACTTGGTCAGAATTTCCACCTCATCGGCCACCATAAAGGAGGAGTAGAAGCCCAGCCCAAAATGGCCAATTATGTTGGCAGCATCGTTGCCCTTATATTTGGAAAGGAAATCCTCCGCGCCTGAGAAGGCTATCTGGTTGATGTATTTGTCCACCTCTTCGGCAGTCATGCCCAGTCCGCGGTCAATCACCCGGATGGTCTTTTCATCCTTGTTCACCTTCACCTTGATGGTCAGGTCTCCCAACTCACCCTCAAAAGCACCACGTGTTGACAATGTCTTCAATTTCTGGGTGGCATCCACGGCGTTGGAAACTATCTCCCTGAGAAATATCTCATGATCTGAGTATAAGAACTTCTTGATTACCGGAAAAATATTCTCGGTTTGTACATTAATCTTACCTGTTTGCATATCTATAATTATTAAAATTTCAAAAAACGGTTAAAACAATACAAACTTTATGCCAAAAGAAAAAAAATACAGGGCACACTCCATATACCCTGTATTTCCAGACAACTTATTTCTGATAGAAAACGAACTTGCCATCTTCAATAGAGTCCACCATAATGACACTGTCGGATTTGACATCTTCAGCCAGTATAATCTTGGACAATTCATTCATGATATATTTCTGGATGACGCGTTTGAGCGGGCGAGCACCGTACAATGGGTCGTAGCCCAGATTGGACAGCAAATCCATAGCATAGCGGGTGAATTCCACCTTGATATTGCGCTGTGACAGTAAGTCACCCAATTGCGAGATCTGCAGGTTGATGATTTCCTTGATCTCTTTCTTGGAGAGTGGCTGGAACATCACAATTTCATCGATACGATTCAAGAACTCGGGCTTCAGCGATTTCTTGAGCAGGTCAATCACTTCGGCCTTGGTGCGGTCAAAGACCTCCTCGTCGGTCAGGTTTGCGCGATCGGAATAATTCTCCTGGATGATATTGGAACCCAGGTTGGAGGTCATGATGATGATGGTGTTCTTGAAGTCGGCCAAACGGCCCTTATTGTCGGTCAGTCGTCCATCGTCAAGTACCTGTAGCAGCACGTTGAACACATCGGGATGCGCCTTTTCAATCTCATCAAAGAGAATGACGGAGTACGGTTTGCGGCGCACCTTCTCGGTCAGCTGACCGCCCTCGTCGTAACCCACGTATCCGGGAGGCGATCCGATAAGTCGGGAGACGGAATGCGGTTCCTGGAACTCACTCATATCGAACCGGATAATAGCATCCTCCGTGTTAAACAGATACTCTGCCAGGGCCTTGGCCAATTCTGTCTTGCCAACACCAGTAGTGCCCATGAAGATGAAGGAACCGATAGGTCGTTTCGGGTCCTGGAGTCCGGCCCGGCTGCGTCGGATGGCGTTGGAAACGGCCGCGATAGCCTCGTCTTGTCCCACTACCCTCTTGTGCAGTTCCGCCTCCAGGTTCAGCAGTTTGGACTTTTCGCTCTGCATCATTTTGCTGACGGGTATACCCGTCCAGCGGGCTACCACCTCAGCGACATCATCGGCGCCCACCTTTTCGTCAATCATGGCTTTGTCGCCTTGCAGCGCTTCGAGTTCTGCCTGTAGTTTCTGTATCATATCCTCATCGTTCTTTATCAAACCATAGCGCAACTCGGCCACACGTCCGTAATTGCCTTGGCGTTCCTCATTCTGTGCTTCCAGTTTGTAAGTCTCTATCTCATCCTTGCAGTGCTGGATTTTGTCCATAATTTCCTTCTCGCTACGCCACTTGGTGGAGATGGCATTGCGCTTCTCCTGTAGTTCGGAGATGGTCTTGCTAAGTGCTTTCACCTTGTCATCATCGGCATTCTCTCGCTTGATGGCCTCTCGCTCGATCTCCAGCTGGCTGATCTTGTGTTCCACATCGTCCAGTTCCTCAGGCACAGAGTTGATTTCCAGTTTCAGTTTGGCCGCTGCCTCGTCAATCAGGTCAATAGCCTTGTCGGGCAGAAACCGGTCGCCGATATAACGCTGCGAGAGTTCGACGGCGGCGATAATGGCCTCATCAAGGATTTTAACCTGATGATGGTTTTCGTAACGCTCTTTCAGGCCACGCAGGATAGAGATAGCATTGTATTTGTCTGGTTCCTCGATACGGACAGGCTGAAAACGGCGTTCTAAGGCCTTGTCTTTCTCGAAGTACTTCTGATACTCATCGAGGGTAGTGGCGCCAATAGAGCGCAGTTCGCCACGGGCGAGGGCAGGCTTCAAAATATTGGCGGCATCCATAGCCCCTTCTCCGGAGGCACCTGCCCCCACCAATGTGTGAATCTCGTCAATGAAGAGGATAATCTCGCCATCGGAGGCGATAACCTCGTTGATGACACTCTTGAGCCGTTCCTCGAACTCGCCTTTATACTTTGCTCCGGCGATCAGGGCTCCCATGTCAAGGGAGAAGATCTTCTTTGTCTTCAGGTTCTCGGGGATGTCGCCACTCACGAGTCGCTGCGCCAAGCCCTCCGCAATGGCGGTCTTGCCAACACCAGCCTCGCCAATAAGGATGGGGTTGTTCTTGGTTCTGCGCGAGAGAATCTGTAGCACACGGCGGATTTCCTCGTCACGACCAATAACCGGGTCTAGTTTACCATGACGGGCCATGTCATTGAGATTACGGGCATACTTGTTCAGGGCGTTGTAGGTATCCTCGTTGTTGGCACTATTGACTTTATTGCCCTTGTGCAACTCTTGGATGGCGCTCTTCAACCCCTTCTCGGTCATGCCGGCATCCTTCAAGATTTGGGAGCTCCGGTCATTGGCCATGAGCAGACCGTAGAGCAGGTGCTCCAGCGACACAAACTCATCTCCAGAGTCTTGGCAAAACAAGATGGCCTTCTGCAACGACTGCTGCACACCGCCACCGAGGTAGAATTCTCCACCGGTGACTTTGGGCAGTCGGGCGATTTCTTTGTCCACCACGGCAGCCACCACCTTCGGGTCGCACTCCTGCTTGCGCATCAAGAACGGCACCACATTGTCGTCGATATCCAACATGGATTTCAGAATATGCAGATTCTCAATCTGCTGGTTTTGATTTCGCATCGCAATCATCTGCGCATTGGAAATCACTTCTTGAGTTTTAATTGTTAAATTATTTGGATTCATATACTATTCCTTTCATTATTAAAAAACATATCGACCTACGCAAGGATATTGCCAACGGCCGATATTATGACAAAATGTCAGTCGGACGGAAGGGCTCCGCCTATTGCAAGTGAACACTCTGTTTGGATGGATATGCCCTTGGTCAGTTGAGTTCCCAGCATAGGGAGATAATATCTTTCCAAGGTAGGAAGAAACGGTCGGCCAGTGGTTTGAAGCAGACAGTACCGGCATAGCAATAGGCACATTGCATCAGTTGTGGGTTCTTCTGAAGCGCATAGCGGGTCTTAGGATGGATGACCAGATCGATAATCATGGGGGTCAGCAGGTTAGAAAGGGAGAGCGTCACCCCGAAATTGGAAATCTGCTCCTCCAGAATCTTGTCAGTCACAAACTCCTGCTGGTCGTTGTGTAGCAAATCCCAAGCGAATGCGGTGCACTGTTTCTCTATCAACAAGAGGAGTGACTGTTCAGATAGCCTGGACAAGTTTTGTGACGAGAAGAGAATTTGTTCAGGCTTTGCCAGGGCTATTTCTTCTTTGGTGAAGTCGGTTTGCTTGACCAGTACTTTTGCCAATGAGGAGAGTGTGCGGAGGTCGTCCTCAAAGATAGCGCCGGCCTCGGCATATTCCTCATCGGTGAAGTGTGCCTGCGCGCCAAAGCCGTGCTGCATATAGACGATGATGTGGTTTTCCATCAAGGTCTGCACCGACTCGGGGGGCAGGATGCTGTAGGATATCTTGGCGTCATCATCCCTGACAAGGGCGACAGCGGTTTTGGGAATAGGATGTTCCACCTCTATTGGGTATTCCAACACATCGGGGGTTGGCGTTTCAGTGATAAGGACCAAATCTTTCATGGTGGAGACTTTTAGAAGACAAAACGGCGAGTGGCGCTGTCGCCAGTACGTTGGATAGTTACGGGTACATAGTCGCCCTGCAGAATACTTTCCACCTTTTCAGTCCACTCTATGAAGCAATAGCATCCGCTGTAAAGATATTCCTCAAAGCCGATATTGGAAGCATCACGTGCCTCTTCGATACGGTAAAAGTCGAAATGATAAACGGGTTCGCCATTGCGTGCCCAATACTCATTTACAATGGCGAAGGTAGGGGAAGAGGTGTTGTCTTCCACGCCGAGCGTGTGGCACAATGATTTGATGAGCGTCGTCTTACCGGCGCCCATTTCCCCGAAGAAGCCGAACACGCGCTCGTCGGGATGCGCCCGCAGGATAGCAACTGCCACCTGTTCAAGTTCCTGTTCTGTAGCCAAGAGTTCCATATAGTTAGTAAAACCGCTTTTAGGGGTGCAAATATACAAAAAAATGAGAGTTGCCAGCATCGTCAAATTTGTGGTTCGCGCCAGGGCATTCTGGGTATTTAAGACGACTATGTTCCGAAAGCATCATTCCCAATAAGCAAAAAGTTCTTTTCATATCCAGGAGTGTTCGTATTCAATAATTACATTAAAGGGTGAAAATTAGCACATTTTTTGAGAATCGGCAAGGAGGATAAAATCCAATGTCGTGATGGCAGCCATGGCTTCCACCACGGGGAGCACACGCGGGGCCACGCAGAGATCGTTGCGTCCAGATCCCTCCAGCACTGCCGGCACCCCATCAAAGGTAATCGACTGCTGGGGAAATCGTACTGACGGGATAGGCTTGAAGGCCACCGTAAAGAAGACCTCCTCTCCATTGGTGATACCTCCCTGCACTCCGCCATCGTGATTGGTAACAAATGAGTAGTCAGAGCGTTGCATATCATTATACGTGCTGCCGCACATTTTGGCAGCCTCGTATCCGAGTCCTATCTCGAAGCCTTTGGCGGCATTGATGGAGAGCATGGCATAGGCCAATCGGGCGGAGAACTTGTCGTAGACGGGTTCTCCCAATCCTGCGGGCAGATTGCGGATATGGCCGCGCACCACAGCACCCACGCTGTCGCCCTCACAGCGCGGCGCGGCCATACTGACAACCTCTGAGGAAAACTCCACTCCGATAGGCTGTAAAGCCAGCTTGGCAATGGCACCCGCCACCACCCGGCATACTGTCTGGCGCGCCGATGCACGACCACACAATTCTTGATCCTTATAGCCGTATTTCTTAAAATAGGTAAACGAGGCATGCGACGGCCTCATAACCTGCCGATTGGACGAGACCACCACATCGGCATTGGCAATGCGAAAAACTATCGGCGCACCCGAGGTGCAACCCGCCTCGTCCAAGCCCGTGAGAAACTCCACTCTGTCAGGCTCCTTCCGGCCCGTGGCAAAACCTTTGCCATCAGAGGCTCTTCGTGCCAATTCCGACCTCACAAACGACAAATCCACATAGATACCCGCAGGGCAACCCTCCACCCTACCCTCCATATACGGGCCGTGGGTGTCACCCCAATCGGTAATTTTAAAAATATGTCCAAAACTATCTTCCATAATCTCAAGCCTCCACACACGCTTCAATGCCGTTGCGACTCGTCATAAGCTTAAAGCAATAATACTCGGTAGTTCCCTCCACCGTACACTGTAATACTATATATATATTGTACACTCTTGGCACCTCCACCATCCGCACATTCTCCGTTTCGTCTATCACAGAAATGGTGGTCATTGGGTCATCCATTTTCAGTGTTAAATATTGGAGATGGATGCGGGTAATGTCATTAATACCATCGTAACTGTACTCATAGTGTTCTCGAAGCGCGGCATTGTCAATGTCCACCTGCTTGCGATAGAGCATAGCCTGTTCCAAGGGGATGCTGTTGTCTAAGGCAGAACGATGGCGGGCGCGCAACACCTCTGCCGGAATTTTATCATCTCCGATATAGTCCATTCCCTCCTTGATATGCACCACCTTTTTCCCTCTAAAAAACACTTTGCTCTTCATGTCAAAATAGTGGGCCTTCAAACGATGGGCAAAACGATTGCGGGCATACTCTTTGATACGGTCCTTGAGCATGTAGGCAATGACAAGGATAATGAATATGAGGGTCGGATACTGGCCGAGATATTTTTGGAAAGGGAGTGCTATCAGCATGGAAACCAGCATGGCGATACCCGCGGCCACACTGAAGGTCAGTTGTTGGGCAGCGGCTCCGTCAGGTCCTGTGTCAGACTTCAGATACAAGGCACTCTCCACATATTTCTTCAGGGTATTTTGACGTTGGAACATATCGCGACTCTCCGCAACACTATCTGCGTTGAAATGCGCATAGCCATGAGCTATTTTATACTGGTGTTCCGCAGCCACGCTGTCGGCTATCATCTGTCTCTCAGGATCATCATGCGCCAATCCCATTTTATCCGTATGGCGTAGCAATCGGGTGGCATGCAACTCCGCCAAATGACTCATGTACTCATCACCCATGGCAAACACCGCTAACGGGTCAAGGTCGTCACCACGTTCAGCAAACGTAGCCATTACCGTACGGTAGTGGCTCGTAATCTGCCGTATGGCATCCAAGTAGCCACGAACCCGATCGTCCGTTAATTGCGACTGTTCCTGCGACTGTAGTGCGCGGGTCTCATCCCGAAGGGCACTCTTGAAGATAGCCACGTACATCTTAACGTGAAACTCCAAATCGGAGTATTTGGAAGAATCCGACTCATAATGCGCCAAGGCCTGCTTCAGACATTTGACTGGCACTGAATCGGGATCGGCCATCTGCTCCAGGGTGAATACCGGTGTTTTTAGGCGCACATTTGATTTCACATCACGGTAAAACTGATCCTTGGCATAGGTAGCCGCATTGATATTCAGACTATTAGGGACAAACAGCCACAAATTCATCTTAAACAGATGGTGGTGTTGTTCCTGTCCGGAGAAGTTTATCTTGAACTCTACGGAAAAACGGTCGTGTATGGAGGTCTTAATCTGAATCATCCTGTTCATCTACAACAGCAGGTGGCCATGAAGGTCACCTGCTGACAAAGGGTCATTCCAGGGTATAATCACGCTGGAGTATCGTATGTTTACAGCACGTTGGCCTTCACATCAATCACCTGAATCGGGTTGGCCGGGTCGTTAGTGATGATGTCGATTGTAGATTTCTGGAGTCCGGCGCGGTTGCTGGCCTTGAAGGTTACGTTCACCGTAGCGGTGCCGTTAACGGGTACAGACTGCATGTCAGCGTTAGCTTTGAAGTAGCCTGAGTTGGAGTTGACGCGACGGATAAGCAGCGGGGATCGGCCAACATTCTTGATAGTCACCTTGGCAACTGCCTGACTGTTCACTTTCACATCACCCATCTCGAGGCTCACAACACTATATTGGCTGACGGGAGCCATCTTGAGTTCCTTGGCATCGAGTTTAGAGAAGTCCTCTTTGATGTTCATGGCAAAATGCACACTTTTTCTGGGTTCCAGGGAGTCGTTGGTAATGAAGGTCACCACGTCTTTGGTCATGCCGTAGCTATTGCGTTTGGCAGCATCGTATTCCAGTACGATGAAAGCTTCCTGGCCTGGCTGAAGGCTCTCGCCGAAGCTGCGACTCACCTCACGCACATAGTCGTTCTTGGTGTCCAACTTGAAGGAGACCGGCTTTGTCCAGAAATTGCGGACCATAAAGGTGTCGCGAACTTGCTGAGAATTCATTATGTTGTGCGAAACGCTGACCTCTTTGATACGAGCCATGCCATTGCCATTGGTGTAGTGGGCAAGCTCAAACTCTGTAGGCGGGCGTTTCAACACTTCACCCTTGATGAAAATCATGTGGGGAACCGCCGACTCGTCTTGAAGGAACTTGGGCTCGTTGGTCGTCACGCGGATGTTCTTGTGAAAAGCACCAGGACGGTTATACGGGTTATAGGTAGCCTCAATGTAGCCTCTCTTTCCCGGAGCAATGGGCTCTTTTGAGTAGTTGGCAGCTGTACAGCCACAACCCGGTTTCACATTAGTAAGAATAAGGTCTTCGTTACCAACGTTGGTGAACTCAAAACGGCCCGTCACCTTGCCACCTTCTTCTTTGATTTTGCCAAAATCGTATGTTTGAGAATCAAATTTGATCTCAGGCTGGGCATTCATCCAAAAGAATGCCATCAAAAATGTCAGTAATAATGTTAACTTTTTCATTATTCTATAAAATTTTGAACGTTTCCAATCAAAGCGGCAAAGATACAATTTTTTCTCCAAGTTGATTCAAGTCTATGCCATTAAAATCTCCTGACGACATCATCAAAAGAACGGTACTGACCGTAGGTATCTTCAAAAGTTTATCCTCTAACAATCTGGAATCAGTCATCACAACCAGGTCGGGGCGGGCAAAGGCCTTCATCACCATCTCTTCAGTGAGGTCAGGCAGGCGTTTGTGGCGAATAGCTTCATGCGAAAAATAGACGATTGCCTCGTCTGCCTCGTCCATAGCACCGGCATATTGCTGCAAGAACTGCTCGGTCAAGCTGCTGAACGTATGCAGTTCCATACAGGCGATAAGATGGGCCTCGGGGTACTGCTCGCGCACAGCCGACACGGTAGCTTTCAACTTGGAGGGTGAATGGGCGAAGTCTTTGTACATGGCAAAAGAGCCTTGGCGCACCACCGGCTCCAAGCGCTTGGAAGCCCCCTTAAAACTGGAGATGGCTTGATAGAACTGCTCTTCGAGCACCCCATACGACAAGCATGCATAGCGCGCAGCATTAAGGTTCATGAGGTTGTGCCTGCCGAAAATCTGCAACGGATAGTCTCCATACGGAGTTTCAATATAGGTGATGCCATCCGTGATATGGTAGGGATGCACACCATATGGTTGCTTGGGTGCATTGTCAATCTTGCCGGCCAACTCTCGCAACACCTCGTCGGCCTCACAATAGATAAAACGTCCATTGGCAGGAATCATCTTGGCGAAAATCTCAAACTGCTTCACATAGATATCAAAGGTGGGGAACACGTTGACATGATCCCAAGCAATGCCGCTCACAATGCCGATGGTGGGCTGGTAAAGATGAAACTTTGGCCGGCGATCAATCGGCGAAGTCAAGTACTCATCGCCCTCGATAACCATCACTTTGGCGGTCTCCGACAGGCGCACCATCACCTCGAAGCCATCCAACAAGGCACCCACCATATAGTCGCACTCCACTCCGCACTGCTGTAGCACGTGGATAATCATCGATGTGATGGTCGTCTTGCCATGACTGCCACCAATCACAATACGGACCTTGTCTTTGCTCTGTTCATAGAGGTATTCCGGATAGGAGTAGATTTTGAGTCCAAGTTCCTTGGCACGGACAAGCTCGGGATTGTCGATGCGGGCGTGCATACCCAAGATAACGGCGTCAAGCTCAGAAGTGAGCCTTTCAGGATGCCACCCAATACTGTCGGGCAGGATTCCATACTTGGCCAAACGGCCACGGGCCGGCTCAAAGATCTCGTCATCAGATCCTGTCACCTCATAGCCCTTCAAGTGCAAGGCAATGGCCAAGTTGTGCATGGCACTGCCACCAATAGCGATAAAATGTACTTTCATAAGTCATCGGTTTTGAGAGCGCAAAAATAATAAAAAATATTGGTGTCCGCTTAAAAGTTCCGCGCGTGCGCACGCGCACGAGGGCATGAAAA
>CALDIA010000194.1 GCA_937901455.1 uncultured Bacteroidales bacterium
GTCAACGGCAAGAAGGTGACCCTTAAGTCTGCACAGATCACAGTGGTGCCCGCCACAACCGCCACCCAAGATATCCTTACGGTCTCCTATGGCGACACGTTCTATAATGAGGGCGATCTGAGCACCTTCGACATGGTAGAAGACGTGGAGGAAATGCCCGAACCCGAGTGTGAAGCACACGGTCCCCGAAAAATAAACAATATACTATTGTATATCTTGTTGGGCATTGTCGGGCTTTTTGTGCTGGTGCTGCTCTTGAGCACGTACAAGCCTGTGAAGGAGCATTTTAAGTCCAAAAATGAAGCGACTGACCCAAACGATGGAGAGGCGTTGGATGATGTTTCATGGGACATACATTCGGAACAAGCACCCATGGAGGATGTCTCTGGTGACCAATCGGGGGAGGAGGCCGTTACGGATTGAAAGTGATAGGGACTTGATAGCAGCATCTCACAGGCCTTCCCTGATTATCTTATCCAGGTTGCCAGCGGGCATGAGCAGAACGGCCCGCAAGGCTTCCTCTTCCCATATGTCCATATTGTAATTATTTTGCTATTTTTGCCGTTTGTAATACATGGCTTTTGAGCCATCAATATGGATTTATTCTCTTAAAAATAATGAAATTATGAAAAGTTTATTCTTAACGGTAGGGCTGTTGGTGTGTGCTTGCTTGTGCACTTTTGCCCAGCAGGAGTACCCCGCCAAAGTGGAGAAGGCCACCATCTATCTTCAAGGTGCGGCGCTCACGCATACAGCATCCGCTAACCTCAAGAGCGGTAGCTATGAGGTGCTTATCACCGGACTTAGTCCTGATATTGAAAGCAATAGCCTGAAGGTGTCTGCCAATGGAGTCCTGATTTCTGCGTCAGAGTTTTCCAACGATTTTGTGACACCAAAGGCTGAGAGTGCCCATATCAATAAGTTACAGGATTCAGTCGAGCTCTATAAAGGCAGAATCCAGGAGGCCGAAGACGAATTGACCGTACATACACACCTGCTCAAACTCCTGAGCGAAGGGACATTGAACAATATGCAACAGAAGGAGGGGACAGTGTCGGTGGCAGATATCAATGCCAATATGGAACTCTATAAATCGAAGGCCGCCCCGCTGCAGAAAAGCATTGCCCAAGACAACCTGAATATTGCCTCGCTGAAAGAGCCCCTCCAGCGGCTGAACTTGCAATTGTCGCAAGATATGTCGAAGGAGAAACTGCGCACGGGCGTGCTCCGTCTGTCCGTCAGCGTGCCGCAGAACATCAATACCACGTTTACAGTTACCTATTACACCTATGCAGCCTCATGGGTGCCCTGCTATGAGATTAATATACCCTCCATGGATAAGCCTGTGGCTATTCAGGGGAAGGCAATGGTGCAGCAATTTACGGGCCTTGACTGGAGCAATGTGCGGCTGACCCTATCCAATGCAACACCCAACCGCACCAAGGAGGCACCAGTGTTTAAGCCTTGGTTCTTGACTTTCAGGAATACTTCCGCGGCGAGAGGCTATACCTCAGTACGAAGCAACCTGGTGACCTATGAATTGGCCGAAACCTCCGCAGTCAGCTCCGATGCCGCGAGCGCCAAAAACAATATGGTCTCAGGAATTATGATGGACGACTTTGTGAATGTGGATATGCAGGATGTATATGTCAACTACAACATTGCAGTTCCGTACGATATTCCAGGCAACGGCAAAGAGCAACTGATAGAGCTGAAAAACTATAATGTGAAGTCAGAGTACAAGTATTATAGCGTGCCTAAACTGTCGGACGAGACTTATCTGATTGCCACCTTGTCAGATTACGAGCAGTATAACCTCTTGCCCGGCTATGCTACGGTTACTTTCAACAATACGTTTGTGGGCAAGACCTATTTGCGTCCTAACTCCACAGAGAAGAACATCCCCCTTACATTGACCACTGATCCGCGCGTCACCGTAAAGCGTGAGAAGCAGGCGATGTTCAGCAGCACCAAGCATGTGGGCAACACCACAACCGAGACCCAATCGTACCTGATTACGGTGAAAAACAACCAAACAGTGTCCATCGATCTGACCCTGAAAGAACAATATCCGCTGTCGAGCGACAAGGACATAGAAGTAAAGGTCACAGAAGTTAAACCAGATGCCACATACGACAAGTCTGACGTGGGCGTGCTGACCTGGGATGTGAAGCTGAATGCCGGTGAAACCAAAACTTTCAACGTTACGTATAGTGTGAAATATCCGAAAGACAGAAAAATCAACCTTTAATCATCTTGTAGATACATAGCATGCAAAGAATACGACTTCTGTTAATAGTGCTGCTTTGTGGAAGTTTATGCTATACTATCGCCCAAACTCCGTCCACCAGCCGTGAGTACTTCCCTCAATTGGTGAAAAATAACACCGATAAGGTATGTCCCTTTACCACTACGACGAATGTGACATGCCGGCAGGTGACCTGCGAGGGTAACGACCTCCACGTCTATTTGGAGTTTCCTCCCGAAATGCTACTCGGAACCAGCGCATCCCAATGGAGGCTTTTCTTTGCCGACCGACTGAGATTCGATTTCGACATCCATAGCTATGTCAGCCCATTGTATTATGATGCTGCCTATTTAGGTTGTGGATTGGTGTATCACGTCAATGATAAAAAAGGACTCCGCCACTTCTTGATCCGTTATTCGCCCAACTCCTTGAAGCAGATTATCGGTGCACGTAACACAATGCCGTATCAGTCAATCTCCAAGTGGCAGGCCCGTATCAATGTGTTTGCGCACAATGCCTTCCTGAATCAACATGCGGGTGAAGAAGAGTTCGATACTTTTGTGCAAGATTCTGTTTTGGTACACAATGAGGCCGAGACGTACTTCTATACAATGCTTGGCGATAAATATTTTGAGCAGCTTGACATGATGAAGGAAAGCATTCTGGAGGATATTGAAACGGATATTATGTTGGATGTGGAGAACTATAAGGATGTGGTGAATGCCGGCTATTCGCTTGCCTATCGTTTTTTCAATCCTTCGCATATGGACAGTGTGGAGATAGTGTTGCCGCGTGATGAGGTGAAGAGGCTGCTGGAACGTGGCAAACGGCTCGTGCCCCCGGATTCCGCATTTATGAAGCGCTATATGGAAAGGCTTGTACAGCTCCTTCCGGATGTTAAAGATCAATTAATAGACAAGAGTTCCGGACTGAAGGAACTCAATATCACTTTTGAAAATGGTTTTGTCAATTATGCGTTTACATTAGATGATGCCTCGCAGATATTAGAATCAACCCCACAACAACAGGCCTTGATGCGCCAATCTATGTTGCCAGGAATTAAAGACAAGATGTTTTCGCAGATCGGCCCTGAATTTTTTGGAGACACCGTGGTGACTGTAGAGCATTTCTTAGAATATGTGAAAGGGGTTCGTTTCCTATATATAGGCGAACATTCACGAAAGACGGTGGAACTTGCGGCACTCATGGAAGACATTTTCAACGCTGAGGAAGAGCAAATGATGGCTGGCGAGACGCAGGCTGAATACATAGCACGACTATACCAGAAAGAGGAGTTTCTGCAGCTGGTGAAGGCGGCATCAGATTTGTGCCCGTATGATGGCGGAGCGCTGACCTACCAGTCGGCGGCGTACCGAGGTCACACATTGTTTGTACATGCTGATGTGGACACAAGCCAATACAAACCTGATACAATGGAGGCACTGAAGGAGGTGTTGACAGCAATGTTCGAGATGGATGCCCCCGCATTATATAGTTCCCTTCCAATAATGGAGTCGGACCTGATGTTCTATTGCCGGTTTCCAGACACCATAGTGGAACTCTATTTCTCCCAACAGGAGTTGGCTGAAATTTTTAATATGATGAATGATGAGAAACTGCGTATGGCAAGAAGCGAACATTATCTGAAGATGATCGTCAGCAATACAAATTTGGAGTGCCCCGTGCCCATTGAAGGACTGGGCAGACTGGATTCCATGGCGTTGGTTGACGGATACCTTGTCATATTTTACACCTTGGAAGATGCCATTGTGGACGGTTTCTTCATGAATGACAAATCCTATATCCACGACCTGTTCAGAGGGGATTACCTGAGTGGGGATTCTGATTCTGAGAGCTTGCTTAGATACTGTGAGAGTGCAGGATATGGAATCTGTCATCGCTTTGGCGAGAATATGCGTACACTCGCTGGGAAGAAAAACAAGAAATCGCGCCACACGCCACGGGTTATGAAAGTGCTCTTCCCGGTAGAAGAGTTGCAAGAGATTGTGAACAGCTTGTAGTGAATGGGCTCTTCAAGCCCAAACCTAAGGAGTCCCCTTTTTGTCAAGATTATTCATATTCAATGTAACAAATAGATATGATTATTCGTCATTCTTAATGGTTGTTTTGGATTTATATATTTTTTTGTTATTTTTGCTGCTCGTTTTGCTGGTTATCTACGAAGAAGTGCTTGTTTTGAATTTTTGATTTTTGATTATTTTTATAAATATTTACATTTGAATATGCCCTTTTTGCACTCTTTCTTTGAAAAAAAATGTTATTTGGTGACGTTTTTTTGCATGGCGTCACTCCTTTTGAGTGTATCGGCACAAAACCAAAACCTGACGGTTACTCCCATGCAAGGCACTCATATAGACACCATCCTGAAATATCACTTGCAGGGTGAGGGTGTGGAAATCTCCTTCGGCCGTTTCAACAATGTGCAAGGTGTTGTGCAATCAAACCAAATCGGCTCCTTCAACCGGAATGGATTCACCTCCTTTCCTTTTGAAACGGGCTTGGTGATGACTACTGGAGCTGTGACAGTGGCGGCTGGCCCCAACAGCTCCACGGGTACTTCCAGTTCCACGGGCGTTATTTCCTATACCGACCAGCAGTTGAATAGCGCGGGTCTGGCTACCGGGACCCTGAATAATTGCGCTGCCCTGGATTTTAACTTTCTGGCCTATACCGACACCTTCAGCTTCAACTACGTCTTCGGCTCCGAAGAGTATCCTAATTGGGTGTGCTCCAGTTATAACGATATTTTCGCCTTCTTCCTGACGGGCCCCGATCCGGTTACAGGCATGGTTACTACTAAGAATGTGGCTGTGATTCCCGGCACGATAACGGCTGCTAACCCGAACGGCCTGGCGGTGATGATTAACACCGTGAACGCAGGTGCTGGCAGCAGCGGTTCGCCCAGTACGGCAGGATGCTATAGCGGTACCTATGCTCAATACTATATCAACAACCCCGACGGTTCCCCTGGCATCCAATACAATGGCTATACTACCCAACTCGCGGCAGAGAGCAGGATCCGTGCCTGCGAAAATTACTCCATGCACTTGGCTGTCTGCAACGTGGGCGACAATAGCTACGACTCCGGGGTCTTCCTCGAAGAACAGAGCTTTCTGGCCCATGTCGAAACCAAATTCATGATGCGCGACATCTACTGCCTTGGCGAAGATGTCAACTTTACCTTTACCTGCGATACCGCCGATACCATCTTTATTGTAACACCGCAAAACGATACCCTCTATTCCCCATTCTTTATCTCCGATGTCACCGCTGCCGATAGCGGCTGGTATCATCTGTTTGTACATAGCGCCCTGCTCTGTGTTGACGACTGGGCACAGGATAGCATCTTTATCCAAGTGCTCAATCTAATGAAGCCGGACCTGGGGCCTGACAGGTATCTCTGCACTGGCGAAACCATGATCCTGAACGCCAATTACGACAATCCTATCGGGCAGATTGAATACCATTGGAGCACAGGCGATGAAACGGAAAATATCATGGTGGTGGCATCGGGAGAGTATGTCCTGAATGTGGAGGTCTTTAATGAGGCTACACAGGCCACCTGTAAAAGTTCCGACACCATAGACGTCTTCTTTTACCCACAAGTGTATGCGGCTTTCGAAGCCAATAAGGTGTCAGGGTGCTCCCCTATGACCATCCACTTTGACAACATGACTACCCCCGACACACTCTCTTTTACAAGCGTCTGGACCATCTGGAACCAATATGGTGAGGTCGTGTACTCCTCCTTTGAACCATCGCCCACCTGGGATTTTAACAATAACGGCACCTTTACTGTTAAACTGCTGGTCTTCTCGCAGGACGGCTGTATGGACTCGCTTATCCGATGGGATTATGTACATGTGTACCCGCAGCCCGAGATTGACTTCTCCGCTGATCCCGAGATTGCCATGATGCAGGATCATAATGGCGAGGTGCAGTTTACCTCCTACCTGTCGGCCAATGTGATTGACAACCCCTCAAATCATCTGCTTTGGGACTTTGGCGATGGCGAGACCGAAGTGGAAAACTATAACCCAAGTCACACCTATGCCACGTGGGGCGACTATATTGTAACCCTGTCGCTCTCTACCGATGAGGGGTGCTCCGACTATGTCAGCCATACAATCGTGATTGAGGATGAACTGATCTTTCCGAATATCATTACCCCCAATGAGGATGGAATCAACGATGTGTGGGCTGTCGGTAATCTGAGTACCAAAATCAATGAGGAAGACCCAGACGCCTATCGCCATAACGAGTTGCTGATCTATAACCGCTGGGGCAAATTGGTGTACAAGGCCGACAACTACGACACCTACTCTGTGAACGGTCAGGTGACCATAGGCGAGAAGGTCTTCTCTGGAGAAGGCCTCAGCGATGGTGTTTACTATTACTCTTTCTACTATAAGGGCAAGGCCAAAACCACTAAATATAGTGGCTCACTGACTATCATTCGCTAAATTACTGCAAACCTGAAATATAAAGCAGATGCTTTGCGCTTGCATGCAGCATCTGCTTTTTTTGTTCGTTTGTTTTTTTAGGGTGAATAACCTTCCAAATGTAGAAAAGATGTGCTGAAAAAATATATATTTGCCGCTTGATTGAAATATATTGTTGATACTGTTTTTTGGAATTTTAAGATATTGAATAATAGATAAATACAATATGCAAACATTGAAAGAAAAGAAATCGGGTTGCGTGCTGGCCAAGGTGGCTCTCTATGGATGCCTTTGTGTGATGCTGATGTCGGCAGTGGGTTGTCGAAAGCATAAGAACGATGCAGATGCCTATGGTGTTTGCGAGGCCACGGAGATCACGGTCTCTTCGGAGGCGAACGGCAAAATGTTGCAGTTTGGCGTCCATGAGGGTGAGTACTATGAAGCCGGTACTGTGGTAGGATGCATCGATACCTTCCAGACCTACCTGCAGATTAAGCAGTTGGAATCATCCATCAATGCCACGCTGGCCCGCCGGCCAGATGCCACATCCCAGGTGCGGGTACTTGACGACAAACTCAATACCCTGAACAAGGAGAAACAGCGCGTGAGCAACTTGATAGAGGCCAATGCCGCTTCTACCAAACAGTTGGATGATATCCAGGCTGAAATCAACATCACCAAGAGCCAGATAGCCGCCACTAAATCCACACTCTCCACCCAAGACCAGTCGCTGCTTGAAGAGGTGGAGGCCATGCGATTCCAAATGCAGCAGCTGCAGCACGCCTTGGAAAACTGCCGCATCAAGACCCCTATCGCCGGCACCATTATCAACAAATACATCGAGGAAAATGAATTGGCATACCAAGGAAAACCGCTCTTCAAAATTGCCGACCTCTCGAATATGTTCATCAAGGTGTATGTGACCGAAGATATGCTCTCCTCCATCAAGTTGAACCAGAAAGCTATCGTATGCCTGGACAATAAGGACGGCAAATCCATAAAGTTAGACGGCAAGGTGACTTGGATATCACCGAAGGCGGAGTTCACCCCCAAGATGATACAGACCAAAGACGATCGGGTAAACCTCGTCTATGCAGTGAAGGTTAGTTTTAAAAATGACGGCTCGGCCAAGATCGGTATGCCGGGTGATGTACTTTTTAAATAACAGCAATTGTGAAAGCCCTCACTGCCCACGATGTCAGCAAGGTGTACAACAAGACTGTCCACGCGCTCAAGAGCGTAAGTTTTGAGATTGTGGAAGGTGAACTGTTCGGTCTTGTCGGCCCCGATGGCGCT
>CALDIA010000195.1 GCA_937901455.1 uncultured Bacteroidales bacterium
TTTTTATCCATTTATTTTGATAACTTTTTACGCTTTTTTAATTCCGCCAACGGGTTATTTAAAGTTTTTAATTAAGGCTTTTTTCACTCCGCAAAGATTTAGAAGGTTAAAACAAGCGTCATGGATAGTGCGGCCAGAAAACGATTTTTGTTTTGTTTGAGATAGGTTTAGACATATGATAGTTTCCCCCATCACCATCAACCGTAACAATGCAATATTTGTCATTTTATGATTATCATTTTATGATAAAATTGTATCTTTGTGGCGTGCTAAAACAAGTGTTGAGATGGTAAATCCTTTTGTTACAAACGGTTATGCTGGTCCAGACTATTTTTGCGACCGTGTTCAAGAAACGGCTGATATTGTCGGCTTGCTGCGCAATGGCAACAATTTGGCACTGATATCGCCCCGTCGCTATGGCAAGACCGACCTGATCCGCCATTGTTTCAACCAAGAGGAAATCAAGGACAAGTATTATACGTTCATCATCGACATTTATTCGACGAAGTCGTTGGCTGAAATGGTCAACAAGATGGGGAAGACCGTCCTTGAGACGCTGAAGCCCAAGGGGAGGCAGGTTTGGGAACGTTTTTTGGATGCCGTCCATTCCTTGAAACCGGGCGTGACCTACGATGGCGCGGGCTTGCCAACGCTGACGCTTTCGGTGGGCGACATCACCAACCCAAACAACACTTTGGATGAGATTTTCCATTATCTGGAAAATGCCGACAAGCCTTGCTTGGTGGCTATCGACGAGTTCCAGCAAATCCTGAAATATCAGGACGCCAATGTCGAGGCGGCCTTGCGCACATACGTGCAGTATTGCAGCAACGCGAATTTCGTTTTCTTAGGCTCGCAAAGGCACCTGATGGGAACTATGTTTGTGTCGCCTAACAGGCCTTTCTATCAAAGCGTTACTGTGATGAACTTGCGCTTGATTGACTTGGGAAAATATTGGACGTTCTGCGAGACGCATTTTGCCAAGGCCGGCAAGACAATCGACAAGGAAGTGGTGGAAAGGCTGTATGCCCGTTTCGATGGGATTACCTTTTATCTGCAAAAGGTGATGAACGTCTTGTTTATGAGAACACTGGAGGGGGGGCATTGCGGTGTCGATGAACTTGAACCTGCCATCAATTACATCGTTGATTTCACCAGTTTGACATACGAGGACTTGATGTACCAACTTCCAGAGAAGCAAGGGCTTGTGCTGAGGGCGATTTGCGAGGATGGCAAGGTGAACCAGATTACTTCAGGGAAGTTCTCGAAAAGACACGGATTGGTGTCTCCAAGTGCCGTGAAGTCTGCCGTCAATGCCTTGTTGGACAAGGACTTGATTACGCAGGAGAAAGGTGTATATAATATTTACGACAAGTTTTTTGAGATTTGGCTGAAACGACAATGAAACTTTCCATCATCACCATCAACCGCAACAATGCTGTTGGCCTCGAAAAAACCTTGCAAAGCGTTGCCTCCCAGACTTTCAAGGAGTTTGAGTACGTCATCATTGACGGAGCCTCAACCGATGGCAGCGTCGAGGTAATAAAGAAATACGAAGCCCAGTTTGCTCATCTGAGGTTGGTCTCGGAGCCTGACTCGGGCATCTACAACGCCATGAACAAAGGCATCCGCATGGCCACCGGCGACTACATACAAATCCTCAACTCGGCGGACTGCCTTGCCGCACCCGACGTGACGGAACGGATGTTGAAGGCATTGGAGGAAAGGCAAAATCCGTCCATTCTCTATGGCAACATGATCAAATGCTTCCCCGACGGAAGAAGAATGGTTGACAAATGCTTCGCCGGACAGGAAATCACCATGCTGGGCATGTATACGGGCACTTTGAACCACGACCCGACATACATCCGCCGCGACTTGTTCGGGAAATACGGCTATTATGATGAAACCCTGAAAATCGTTTCCGACTGGAAATGGTACTTGCAAGCCATCGTTCTTGGCGATGAAAAACCGCAGTATGTCGACATGGATGTCACCTTGTTCGACATGACGGGGATAAGCGAGACGAATAAGGCTTTGGACAAGACGGAACGGAAACAGGTTTTGGAACAATTGTTCCCCAAGACGATACTCGCCGATTATGAGCGTTATGCTTTCCCTATCGACCAAATCAAGCGCTTGCAACGGCATCCTTGGGCATACAAGTTGGTGTGGTTTCTGGAACGATGCCTGTTCAAGATAGAGAAAGCGAAACGGGGAAACGCAGGGACTTCGAAACACGAATGACCTTTCCGAGGCCGATGATAGCGATTTTCGGTGCTTGTGATAAATAAGCGATAGAATATTTTGCTTTATGGTATGGTTTTTGATATAAACGATAATAAATAATCGCTTATAATTGCCATGAAAGATATTTATGCTTTTTCAAATACGGAATTGGTGAGGACGCTTGGGAGGCGTTTCAAAACCTATCGTATCCGTTGCCACATGACACAAAGTGAGATGTCGGAGCAAACGGGAGTCAGCGTTCCGACCATCCGGAGTTTTGAGAACGGACGCTCGACGAATGTCTCTCTCCAAGTGCTGCTTGCCCTCATGCGGGCTGTCGGGCAGTTGGAACAGATAGACGACCTTTTGCCCGAAATCCCCGACAACCCCAAAGATGTGTTCAAGGGATTGAAACAACCAAAACGTGTGCGACATGGAAAATAAGGCCATTGCAATCAGGCTTTGGGGAGAAGTCTTGGGCTATCTTTCTAGGGATGAAGCCCGCCGTTGTTCCACCTTTGTCTTTGAGGAGGAATTTCTCAAAACGGGATGGGATGTGGCGCCTCTTTATTGTTCCATACACTCCCCCACAGCATTGTCGCCCCGCCGTGGCAATGCCGACAAGCTCTATGCCGGACTGCCGCCCTTTGTCGCGGATTCTTTGCCCGACAGATGGGGCAACCGGGTGTTTGACGCTTGGGCCAAACGAAACGGAATCCCTTCAAGAAGTCTTACTGCCTTGGATAGGCTTTCTTTCATTGGGAAAAGAGGCATGGGCGCATTGGAATTTGAACCGGCGCAACTGCTAACTGGAGAAGCAATGCCAATGCCGTTGGCGGAACTTTATCACCTTGCCATCGCCATTCAAGAGGAACGGCAGGAGGTTTGGACTGAAAGTCGCGGCAACGTTTTCCTGGAGGATTTGTATCGTGTGGGGACTTCGGCTGGTGGCAAACGGGCCAAGGCGGTCATCGCCATCAACAAAGAAGGTGAGGTAAGGTCGGGACAAGCGGAGTTGCCAGCCGATTATGTCCACTATATCCTGAAGTTCAACGACGACAAGGATTTCCCGTTTTCGGAAGTGGAATACGCCTATTACAACATGGCTTGTGAGGCTGGAATCTCCATGATGCCAAGTCGTTTGATGCAGATAGAAGGGAAATCGCATTTCCTCACCGAACGTTTTGATCGGAGAAATGGGGAAAAAGTGCATGTGCTT
>CALDIA010000196.1 GCA_937901455.1 uncultured Bacteroidales bacterium
CGGCAATCTGTGCGGGCGTGGCCGCGGGCGTGAGGAGGCTGTTCACCAAGTTGCCGAAGCCCGCCACAGGCGCTGGTCAGCGTGCCGCCATCCACGATGAGCTTGCCCCCCCCGGGACGCACGATGACGCGGGTGTATGTTCCGCACAGCACATCAGCCGGCCCTGCCGCCGAACCTCTACAGTGAGGGTTCCTGTGCCGATGGAGGAGGGCATCACAATATACCGATTCTTGACTTTTTAACTGTTGCTAATAAAATACTTTCGCCCGACTGAAATTTTTGTCATGTACTAAGGGAATGCGTGCTAAATGTACGTGATTTGCTCGCCTCAAAAAGGGCGTCAGGATGATTTTTTATCCGAATTTAATCTTTTTTTTCCAACACACCCGCCTTCTGCCGCTCTATCTTTTCATACTCCTCGAAGAACTGCGGAAGGTTGAACATGTCGATGCGTTTGTTTAAGATGATCCGATGGTCTTTGTTATCCATGATGAACATAGCGGGGTTGCCGGTTTCATAAATGCCAAAATAGTCCAAGTAGTCTAAATTGCCTTTGTTTCCGCCTACATTAATCCAAGGGTAGTTGTTCTCCTTCACGTACTTTTTCCATAAATTGAGATCTGCATTGTCTCCGATAGCGTACACATCGAAGTTGCGCTGTCCGATGCGCTCCAGAGAGTCATACACTTGTCGCAGGTTCTTCGACTCTTTCTTGCAGGTGGGGCAATTGGGGTCGTAAAACCAAAGGATGGTGTATGGCTTGTTCGAGCGATAGGAGGATTTCCATTCCGTCGGATTGTCCGACATGTTGGTGTCAGGTATGAAGAGCTCCGGTGCAATCTTGCCCACAAGTGTTGGTTCTATGCGGTTAATACGTTTGCGGTATTTCGACAGGATGTCCTCGTCCAACCAATAGCACTTGCCTGCCAATTGATTATTGTTGGCAATGTGACAAAACACAGCGTCGTGTCCGATAATCTTGCTGGTCTCAAAATTGTATGTCAACCAATCCACGCAATAGTGGTACATGAAGGTGTCGGCCTCGGTCTTCAGCAGGAACTGATCAATGTATTTGTTTAGTGTGTCAGACTCAGTATGGTAGATGAACTTCAGAAAATAGTCCTTCAACTTGGGTTCAAAGGAAGGTATGTAGATGAATCGATGGTCGGCTAAATCCACATTGTCCCAATAGTGGTTTTTGTAGTAATAGTTCTGTGCCACGCGGTCAATCTCTCCCGTCTCCGTCTTGAATTCCGGCACATCGATGGCCTGGTACGACTTCTGCATCTTGGAGAACAGATAGTCCGGATGCTTGGCGATGATTTCATCGTTGATAAAGTGCATCATCTCGTCGTTGATGCTGATGAGTTTTTGCTGGTAGTAGTCGGCACTGTCTTTGAGACCACTATCCTCAAACTCCTTACGTTTCTTTCCCCACTCGCTTGCCAGCTTCTGGGCCTGGGTGGTCTTGCGCTGGAACTTCAGCATCTCCTCGTTTTCTGGGGAGTTTTTGGTGTAGAAGTTTTCTACGTTGCCTGTGGTGTCCAAATAGTATTCAAAAAACTGGTTGTTGTCGATAATGAAGTTCAGGTACAACCGCTTTTTCTCTGACACTAAGGAATACATGCCGTCATCGTACGCATTGTCGCCTTTGAAGACAAATAGACCCGGAGATACAGGCGGCAGGGAGTCTTTGATAATTAGTTTCTCGTTAAAGTGAATGACTAAGTAAAGTAACTTGTCTTGAGAGTCTTTAATATGGAAAATCAATTCATGCCCCTTCTTGGGAGCTTGATTTTTTCCTCTTTGTGCAAATACTTGGTTCGCAAAGAGCGTTAAGACGAGACAAGTGGAAATGACAAATATTCTTTTCATATTCAATTACTGTTGGGGTGCTGTTTTAAAAAAGTCTCAAGTTCTTCTAACGTGATTTGTCGTTTAATTATTGTGGAGGACGTATTATCGATGAGGAATATTACAGGTGTTGTCATGATGTCAAAATAGTCGATAAAATCCACATTGGCTTCGCCCATGGAGGTGCTCAGGTTGATCCAGTCCCAAAGGTTATGCTGGTCAGAGAAGGCTTTCCAGCGGTCGTAGTCTTCGTTTACCTCTACGGCAAAGACCTCAAAGTCGGCGATATTTTCCAGATCGTGATACATTTTGTGGAGTATAGGGGTCATCTCTTGGCAGTGGTCGCAGTCTGGGTCCCAGAACCACAATATGGTATATCGCGTGGCGATGTCTTTGGTGGAGTGGGCTTTGCCGTCAATGTCATGGGATATCAGTTCGGGAATCTGTGCGCCTGGGGTGATTCTGCGGATGCGGTCCATTTTGCGGGCGATCATTCGTGCACGGTCCTCTGGCACCCAAGCCTTGTCGAAATCATCGTACACATGCAACAGCAGCTCGTCATAGTAAGGGTCACGCAAATCGTCTATGGTGTTGAAAATGAAGGCCAGCATCGCATCACGTGTGCAGATGTTACCCGCATGTAGGATATTGTCGATGACGGCCCGCTTGTCTGCATTCGAAACCTCATAGTCGGAGAGATACTCCGCCAAGGTGCGGAAGAAGTAGGTGGAGGTGTGTAGCGCACGCGCATCTTTGAAGTTGTAGTATCGTGTCCAAAGGGAGAAAAACTGCGTGTCTATTTCTTGCTTGAAGCGCGAGAAATAGAAAATAGCCTTTACCCTGTCAAGGTAAGAGTCAGGGGCGGTTTCCAAAGCCACAGTCAGCTCTTGGGGAGCCACCTTGCCTAAGCGCGCACGATGCAGGAAATTGTACAACGCTTCGTTTTCTTCAGAACCTATAATGCTAACAGGATCTTGACTGCTTCCAGGTGTTAGAATGGTGAAACTCGTTGAACTGTTCAAAATAACTGGCAACTGGTAGCGATGGTCTTCATTGACGATAGTGTACACACCTTGCGGAATCCACACTTTCTTGGTGCGTAACCGTGCCTTGCCCTTCTTGACAACCGCGCTGTCAATGATTTGGTACTCGTCCATGCTGGAGGAACGAAGGTACACTTTGCCGGTGTAGGGGATGTTCTTGATGGTAAGGTCGTACAGTGTAAAGCCATCCACACACGATTCTATCTGTGCCGATAATGTCTGGCAGAAAAAAAATAGTACTGATAGAAACCCAAACAATTTTTTTTTCATTATTGGATGCATTTCTGGATATACGATTTGATGGAGGATGCCAGTTGGTCAGCCTCCTCTTTGGAGTGCGCTTCAGTGTAGATGCGGAGAATTGGCTCGGTATTGGAACTGCGGATATGTGCCCAAGAGTTGGCAAAGTCAATTTTGACGCCATCGACGCGGTTGACAGACTCCAGGATGAAATGCTCCTCAATTTTGTCTAACAAATCATGGGTGTTAATATTGTCGTTCAGTTCGATTTTGTTTTTGGAGATGTGGTACTCGGGATAGCGTTGGCGCAACTCCGAGCACTTGCACTTTGCGGTGGCCAGGTGCGACAGGAAGAGGGCAACGCCCACCAGCGCATCACGGCCATAGTGTAGGGCAGGGAAGATGACGCCGCCGTTGCCTTCTCCGCCGATGATGGCGTTGGTCTCTTTCATCTTCTCCACCACGTTGACCTCGCCCACTGCGGAGGCTTGGTAACTGACGCCGTGTTGCTCACTCACATCGCGAAGTGCGCGGGAGGAAGAAAGGTTTGAAACCGTGTTGCCCTTCTCATGCATCAAGATGTAGTCGGCAACCGCCACCAAGGTGTACTCCTCGCCAAACATGGTGCCGTCTTCTTGCAGGAGAGCCAGTCGGTCCACATCTGGATCCACCACGATTCCAAGGTCGTAATGGCCGTCTTGGCGCATGGTATCGGCAATGTCCGTGAGATTCTCGGGGATCGGCTCGGGGGCGTGGCGGAAAATACCATTCATCTCCTTATTGAGGACAGTTATCTCCTCTACACCTAATTGCTTGAGCAATGGTGGAATGGAAATGGCTCCAGTAGAGTTGATGGCATCTATGATAATACGGAAATGAGCCTTTTGAATGGCATCCATATTAACCAGCGGAAGGGCTAAGATAGTATCTATATGTTGCTGAATGGCATTGTTGTCATGAAGGTGTTTGCCTAAATGCTGTACATCGGCATATTCAAAGCGGTGTACCCCTTTGGCAATGTCGAGCAGACGTTTGCCATCCGCTGCCGATATGAATTCGCCGCTGCTGTTGAGCAACTTCAGGGCATTCCATTGCATGGGGTTGTGGCTGGCGGTGATGATAATGCCACCGTCAGCATGGTGTGCTACCACCGCCATTTCTGTGGTAGGCGTGGTGGAGAGACCAATGTCAATAACATCCACACCCGAACTGCACAATGTGCCGCAAACGATAGCACTGACAATATCTCCTGAAATGCGCGCATCCCTGCCTACCACGATGGTCAGGCGCTCTTTGCAACTCAATTCCCGGATGAGCACGGTGAAGGCGGAAGTCAGTTCGATAATGTCAAACGGAGTGAGGTTTGAGCCGGAAGGCCCCCCAATGGTACCTCGTATGCCTGAAATGGATTTGATAAGAGTCATGCTACCTATTAATAATATGGCGCAAAAATACAAAAAAAAAGCAATGATATGACATTGCGCTCGTTGAACGGGAAAGTTTGCCCAATGTTGGTGCGTTTTGGAGAATGCCGCATTTCGCAAGATATTGAAAAAGTGGTTTGTCCTATCCGTCAAGATATACTTTTGCGGCTTAATAATTTAATAGCTTAATAATTTAATAGCTTAATAAAAAATGTATATCTTTGCCGCTCAGTTAACATGGCTGCTGTTGCGGGATAATGGGTTCTGCCCGCATCGAAGGCCTTCCGAAAGTCAGAACCCACTTTATCCATTATGGAACCGAAAAAGTACATTGAAACCCACAAAGACAGATTCTTGGAGGAACTTTTCACCTTGTTGAGAATCCCATCCATTAGCTCCGAGAGTGAACACAAACCCGATATGATCCGATGCGCAGAACGCTGGCGTGAACTGATTCTCGCCGCTGGAGCCGACAAATGCGAGGTGATGCCTACCGAGGGTAACCCCATTGTGTATGGTGAAAAAATGGTCGATCCCGCAGCAAAGACTGTGCTTGTGTATGGACACTACGACGTGATGCCAGTGGACCCGATTGAATTGTGGAACACTGAACCTTTTGAACCAGTCATCAAGGACGGTAAGATCTGGGGACGCGGTTCGGATGACGACAAGGGCCAGTCGTTTATGCACGCTAAGGCTTTCGAAACGATGATCCAAACGGGTACATTACCCTGTAATGTGAAGTTTATGCTGGAGGGCGAGGAGGAGATTGGCTCCCCCAGTTTGTCAAAATGGGTGGAAGAATATAAAGATTTGGTTAAAGCTGACGTGATACTGGTGTCGGATACCAGCATGATTGCCAGCGATGTACCCTCCATCACGACTGGGTTACGAGGATTGGCCTATTGGGAGATAGAGGTGACGGGCCCGAATGCCGACCTGCACTCCGGCATTTTCGGTGGTTCTGTGGCAAACCCTTTGAACACACTTTGCGAGATGATCGCCAAGTGCATGGATGAGAATAACCATATTACAATACCTCATTTTTATGATGATGTGGTGGATTGTTCAGATGAGGAGCGGAAATTGCTCAATATGGCTCCCTATAACGAAGAGGAATATAAGGAATCACTGGGCGTGAAAGCGTTGCGTGGTGAAAAGGGCTATACCAAGATTGAACATGTCGGCATTCGCCCTACCTTCGACCTTTGCGGCATGTGGGGTGGTTATACGGCTGAAGGCTCCAAAACGGTGCTGCCTTCCAAGGCTTATGCTAAACTCTCCTGCCGTCTGGTACCTAACCAGAATCATGAGAAGATTGCCGAATTGGTGAAGGACTACTTTGAGTCCAAAGCTCCAGAATATGTCACTGTCAAGGTGACTCCGCTCCATGGTGGCCAGGCTTACGGTTGTCCAACCGATCATCCGGCTTATAAGGCCGCTGAAGCCGCCTATATGGATACTTATGGCAAATTGGCTATTCCGATGCGCAGCGGCGGCAGTATCCCCATCATTGCCCGTTTTGAGGAGGTGCTGGGCATCAAGTCCATCCTGATGGGCTTTGGCCTCGGCGAGGATGCCATCCACTCACCTAACGAGAACTATCGCCTGGATCATTTCTATAAAGGCATTGAAACCATCTGCGCCTTCTACAAGCACTTCGCAGAATAGCAATGGCCTAATGTGCTTAACCAAAGTTGCTCCCGACACAATCTAAGGAACAGGAAAATGAGAAATCAATGTCCCTTGTTTGGACTCATAGGGCAACTTGACCAAAAGGAGCAGTGAAGGTTACGAATCTGACTAAGGATCCGCGACACGGGTGATTGAATACTACGAGTAGAAAGTTGCCTTTAACTCTCCTGTTTGCCATACCCGACCAGTCCCAGACCAGGGACTGGTTAGCTGTGGTTGAGAAAAAGTTACTCTTTCGTCAGATACATCACCATTCGCCCGTTTTCGTAAAGTTTTATGGTAATATGGTGGTACGACCACTTCAGATACTTGCTTTCCCCATCTGATTTTACAGGCTTTTTGCCAGTCAAGCGAGTCAAAATCTGGCATACTTGCGAATGCTTTTTCTCCACATGGTCAATTTTCCCTGAACTGCGAGTGGACGAGTTGTACACAGTAGTCTTTATCCACTCAAAAAATGCGCCCAAGACCAAAGAATCGCTTCTATGTACGCAATAGTCCACAGATAAGGTCCCTTTAGGATCGATTACGGTATAATAGCTGTATCTTTCGTACTCACCCGTCTGGTACTCATCGGGATAATAAAGATTGGCCAAATCTCTGAATTCTCCCTGGCAGGTAGCCCGTAACGACTTCTCCACGCTGTCTGTCTGGGAAAGAGTCAGATGTTCAAGATGATTTAGAAGGAATTGGAGCAAAGGCTCGATGTTGTCTGTACCTATATAAGGCAGTGAATCCTGATTGTGGATAATGTGACAGATATGGATGAGCGTATCCTGGATTTCCAGCACTCCGTATGAATTTTTATCCTCCTTGAATTGCAAAAAACATTGATTTGGAGCAGGACTAATACCTCTAAAGCAATCGTGCCATCGGAAAAAACGGTATGGATGTTCCAAATCAATTTTTTTAATCAGTTTTCCGCCTTCGAGTTGGACAATGTATGTTTTCTTCTTGGTATTTATCAAGTAGTAAATATTCCCATTTGTCAAGAATGCATCTGAAAATACCGTGTCGTAAGCCTTCTCGTCCCTGTCTTCATTATACCTACCTGTGAATTGGAAAAGAGTAGGGATAGGATTAACTTTTATGCCACCGGAATGATAAAGGTTTTCCAAAAAAGCGTTTTTGTCCGCAGAGGCATCCTCGTATGTGAACCCCTTTTCACATAATTGTGTTTTCGCTTCCATGGAAATCAAGGTGTCCACTTTGCTGTCCCGAATGAAATAATAGACATTGTCTTTTTTGATGATACGCGACAATTTTCCAGGCATAAGGTGTTGGGGAAAATACTCTTTAACTACAGGATAGGAAGGTTTTATAGTGACAGAAGAGCTGCTTTCCCAAATATCCGTGCTCACTTCTGGCGTATTCTGCAGAACGTCAAGGTGCGATGTTGTTTTATTTATAAACCAGATGTAGTCTCCCCATTCGCCAATGTCAATGTATGCAACGTCGTATTGGTCGTCCTCATATATCACATTGGAGACCACTTCAACGGGGTTCCATTGCCAAGCAGCCATATCAAAATAATAGCCGTTCTGTTCATTGCTAAGATGATATGGCCTTAGGAAGAGGGTGTCGTGTCGCAAAAAAAGGTCGCCATAATAGTTTCTTTGAAAATCTTTGGGCAGACTTACCTCTTTAATCTCATTTCCATCTTCTGAAATTACGAGCAGTCGGTTTTTCCATAGCCAATGGTCATAGCGTTGTGCTTCTTTGAAAATACAGAAATAATAGCCGTGATATTTTGCGGCCCACTTCATTTCAAAATCTGAAGTCGGGCTTATGAAATCAGAGGCGTTAATCCGTAGCGTGTCCTCCGCCACCTGGAACTGCTGTGCATAAGAAGTGAAAGACATCACGAGGAATGCAATAAGATACTTTAAGCGATACATCTTTCCGGTATAGAGACTTCTGGGTATTCACGCTTCACACCGTATCCGCGGATCATGCGAAGTCGTTAAACATTATCCGAAGAGAACGGTGCTGCAAAAATAGTAAATATCTGTATCAGCATGATGAAACGAATGGAAAAGGTTGCAGTGACAGGATGGAGTTAATGCAAAATACACTGACAATCTTTTGATTATCAGTGTCTTTCTTCGTGTTTCGGGGTGTGTTTTCCCCGTTGGAAGTGGAGCCGGAGGGAGTCGAACCCTCGTCCAAACTAGCCGCAAGATTGCTTTCTACAAGTTTAGTCTTCGTTTGATTGTCGGCGGCGGTATGGTACGAGACGGACCTAAACGCTGCTTATCTCCTGAAATTTCGCGCCTGCTGTGGAGCCAGCATTAGCTATCTGTCCTTTTATGACACTTCGGACCGGACGTAGGACGGAAGAACTTCCGGGGAAGCGCCCGCGGCAACAGACCTTGTCTGGGCGGCGGGATCCGCGGCCGTTAGGCTGCGAATGCATAAGAAGTTTCGCCGTTTATTGGCATTGAGAGTTGAATGTTAACGGAATTGGCTCACAATTTCCGACCTGCTTACAATCCCCCGAACTTGCTGTCAAAACCAAACGACCCCGGAGGAAAAAGGAGAGAGGCTTATTTCACCTCTCCCTTTAGTTGCAATATAACTCTGTCAGTGTTGGCGTTGGAGAGTACCGTCAGACGTTTGCTGATAAGGCCAACGTTCTTGGCGGCATATCTGGCCTTGATGGTGCCCTTTTGGCCTGGCATGACAGGCTCTTTCGACCATTCTACCGTGGTGCAGTCACAGGAGGATATTACGTCGTCCAAAATCAACGGCTTTTTGCCGATGTTCTTGAAGGTAATCGTAACCACTTTGACATCACCAACTTTTAAAGTACCAAAGTCCACGTATGACTTTTCAAACTCTATTTCCGCCCCCGTTCCAGTGTATTTGCTAGGCGCGGCTGATTTGCTCGCGGTAGTCTCTGCCTTGCTGCTGGCCTTGGCAGTCGTTTTCTGTTGCGCCTGTGCGCCGAAGAAAAGACCGATGATCATTCCGAGTATGAGAATCTTTTTCATTGGTGGTTGGTGTTAGAAAGGTTTGTAAATGAATTATTTTTCTGTGGATTTAACACTGCTGTTCTCGTTCTCGGGAGCAGCTTCCAATGGTTTGGCAGCCACATTGCCTTTGATGGATAAGGTTACACGGCTATTGACCGCATTTGATTCCACCGTGATGGTCTTGTTGATGGCACCGACGCGGTTGGTGTTGTACTTGACATGAATCGTGGCCTTCTTGCCCGGAGCGATAGGGTCCTTGGGCCATGACGGTACAGTACAGCCACAACTGGCACGACAATTGGTCAAAATAAGGTCGGCTTTGCCCGTGTTCTTGAATACAAAGTCACACTCCCCATTGTCTCCTTGCATGATGTTGCCATAATCATGAACTAAGGACTCAAAGGTGATTTCTGGTTCTTTTACTTTCTTGCTGGTCTTCTCTGCGACCTTGTCTTGTGCTACTCCGGCAAAAACGAAGGCAAACAGGATCATTACACTGAATAACTTTTTCATGATGCTATTGTTTTAAATGTTTTTTTCGTTGATACAAATATTGTTGACTGTTTTTTTATTACAGGGTTTAAGGTATCTCAATTTTTTTATGAAATGTTCGATGGCTAAGCGATAGCTGTCTAATCCGAAGCCGGCAATGGTTCCGATACAGGCGCTGGCAGTCATGCTGTGGCACCGGAAAGTTTCCCTGTTGAGGATGTTGCTGATATGCACCTCTATTACAGGACATTTGGCGGCACGTACAGCATCTGCGATAGAAATGGATGTATGGGTGTATGCGCCTGGATTTAAGACAATTCCGTCATATCCATCTGCATTGGATATGGCTTCCGCCAGTGCTCCCTCCAGATTTGCTTGCGTATAGTCGATGGTGATGGTTGGATATTCTTTGACAAGCTCCTTGAGGTACTCTTCAAAGGAGAGGTGTCCGTAAATGTTGACCTCCCGGGTGCCTAATTGTTGTAGGTTAACCCCATTGATGATCAATATTTTGAAATTTTTATCCATATTATTTTATTCATATATTAGGATGAACACATCCTCATCGGCTTTGTGCATATTGAGTTGTTCCCGTGCGTATTTTTCTAAGAGCACCGTGTCGGAGATGAGTTGCTCGTAGGTGTACTCATTGCTAACCTGATGCTTGGTGTTTACAATCTTCTTTTCCAAGTTGGTAATTTTACGGTTCAGATCCTTGTGGGTCTTGTAGGCGTGATCGGAAAAGATGATGTAGAACAGGAAGGCAATGATAGTGGCGGCATAAACCGCGATGATTACCTTCTTGTTTGGCTTAGATGGTTCGGCATGTGGGGCATTATCTGGCATAGTTTACAGATCTGGTTTCTCTGATGACGGTAATTTTGATTTGTCCGGGGTAGGTCATTTCGTTTTGAATCTTCTTGGAGAGGTCCATAGAGATCTGATTGGCCTCATTGTCGGTCACTTTTTCTGCGCCGACAATAACGCGGAGCTCGCGGCCAGCTTGGATGGCGTAGGTCTTGACGACGCCTGGGTATGTGAGGGCGAGGTTCTCCAGGTCGTTGAGGCGCTTCATATAGGCTTCCACCACTTCACGGCGTGCACCGGGGCGTGCGCCGGAGATGGCATCGCATACTTGCACGATAGGTGCTATCAGGGTGGTCATCTCCATTTCGTCGTGGTGTGCACCGATGGCGTTTACAATTTCAGGGCGTTCCTTGTATTGTTCTGCCAAGCGCGCGCCGAAGAGGGCATGTGGCATTTCTGGCTCTGTGTCGGGCACCTTGCCAATGTCATGCAGCAAACCTGCACGGCGGGCAATCTTGGGGTTCAATCCTAATTCGGCGGCCATGGTGGCGCTTAGGTTAGCCACTTCCTTGGCGTGTTGCAGCAGGTTTTGGCCGTATGATGAGCGGTAGCGCATTTTGCCGACCAAGCGCATGAGCTCGTGCGGCATATTGTTAATGCCCAAGTCTATACAGGTGCGTTTGCCTAGCTCTGCAATCTCTTGCTCTATTTGGCGCTTGGTCTTGGCCACAACCTCTTCAATGCGGGCGGGGTGGATACGGCCGTCGGAGACCAGCTTCTGGAGAGAGAGGCGAGCAATTTCGCGTCTCACTGGGTCGAAACTGGAGAGTAGGATTGTGTCAGGAGAGTCGTCGATGATGACGTCCACGCCGGTAAGGTTCTCCAAAGTGCGGATGTTACGCCCCTCGCGGCCGATGATTCGTCCCTTGATCTCATCGTTCTCTATGTTGAATACAGAAACCGTATTTTCCAAGGCTGTCTCTACGCCGGTTCTTTGTAATGTATTTATAATCACCTTTTTGGCTTCTATATTGGCCGTGGCTTTGGCTTCATCTATAATGTCTTTAACCAATACCATGGCGTCAGCCTTGGCCTCCTCCTGCATGAGGTTGATGAGTTGCTCTTTAGCTTGGTCGGACGACATCTCAGCGATACTTTCCAGTTTGCTTTTTTGCAGTTCGGTCTGGCTTTCCAACTCTTTCTGTTTTTGGGCGTTGACCTGTAGTTGTTTTTCTAATTTGTCTTGCAGATTGTTGGTCTCATTATGTTTTCTATTAAGGTCTTCCATTTTCTGGTTGAGGGTGTTTTCCTTTTGTTTCAAGCGGTTTTCATCGGATGCCAGTTGTCGGTTGCGCTCGTTGACGGTCTTTTCGTACTCGTTTTTCAGTTGGAGGAACTTTTCTTTAGCCTGGAGAATTTTCTCTTTTTTGAGCAGTTCACCATCGGCTTCCGCTTTTTTGAGGGCTTCTTGGCCCGACTTGGTCAGTTGTTTGTTCAGAAATGTGTAGGCTGCCAAAATGCCGGCTGCAATACCAATCACCAAGCCTACGATAATCCAAAGTACAGTGTTCATAAGATATATAGTGTTTAGTTTATGAAATAAATGATTAAATAGGTTGTTCTTGCATACTTTGAGCGGGATGGGAGAAAAAAAACTGCATAAGCCCCATAGGGTTTCGAAAAACTCCTATCGATTATGGATGAAGGTGCCGTCCGACGTCGAACGTCCCGCGGGCTATTCGCCATCCGCAAGGATCCGGGCCTGTTCTATGAAAGACCAAGCGTCCCCTTCAGTTTCGTTACTGTTGAGTTTAACAAACGTATCCGGGCTTATGCAGGTTTTTTGTCAAAGAACGTGTTATCCGTATGCAAATTCTCTGTGAGTTCTCGCAGCGATTCCATCATGGGAATCAACTCTTCGTCATATTCTTTTAGTCGTTGTTCATCAGCAAGCCATTTTACTACAAAGTTCACTAATATCATAGATAGAAGGTCTTGTTGGTCTCTGTATGTCCAAATTTTTGCAAATTCCAGAAAATTCTCATTGATAACCTTTTCTGCCTCACGGAAGTAGTGCTCCCATTCCTTCTGAATCTTCAGCGACAATGTGCGTTGTGCCACTTGGATTGTTATCTTTATCTTCTCGTCTTCCATTGTACTACTTCGCTGAAAGCATATTGATACATTTATCTATCTCCTGCACCCAATCTTTAATTTGCTTTTTTACTTCTTGTTTATCTTTTTTATTTATTATAGTTTCTGTTATTGTGACTAATTTGATTTTCTCTTTCGCTTCATCCAGCATCTCTTCCAGTTCGCTTTGACGGGATTTGAGCAGCTGGTTCTCGTTTTCCAGCCTGAGGTTCTCCGCCCGCAACTCTTTCATTTGTATGGCAGCCTCTTTGATGTTGTATTCAATTCTGTTATAAATACTTTCAAATGTCGCCATGATGTTGCTGTATGAATGTGCAAAAATACATTTTTTAATCATACTTTATACCCCTTTATTTAATGATACATTGTTATTTTTTTTACTTTGTCACTCTATCTGTTTAAATATTAAAATATTGTATCTATTTATGAACAGTATTTTGTGCTTATTTATTTTTTCTTGTCTGTTTTAAAAAAAAAATTTATTTTTGCAGCGTTAAAACGTTTTGTATTCATTTTAAACTTTAAAGGAGACCGACTATCGATAAAATTCTACTTTTTTTAATCACAAATTAATAAAAGAAAGGAGTTTAGTATGAAAGCCGAAAAGCTGTCAGACAACGAGTTGGTTTTACGTTATCAATCCGGAGATGAGAGTGCATTGAAGACTTTGATAGAGCGTTATGGCAAACGCTTGTACTCTTATATCTTTATTTCAGTCAAGAATAAGGAGTTGGCGGAGGATATTTTTCAGGATACCTTTGTCAAAGTCATTAATACTATACGTTCGGGTAATTATTATGAAGAGGGAAAGTTCTTCCATTGGATTATGCGCATAGCGAACAATTTGAAGGTGGACTATTACCGTCGGGCGCAGAAGATGCCGATGACAGGGCCTTCTGAGAACTTTGACGCCATTGATATGCTCATTTCCCGTGAGGAGTCGGTAGAGCAGACTATGGTCAGGGAGCAGGTATATGCCGACCTGAATCGGGTGGTGGCCTTCTTGCCGGCGGAACAGCGCGAAGTCTTGCAACTCCGTATTTATAACGATTACAGTTTTAAAGAGATTGCCGAAGCTACGGGTGTTAGCATTAATACGGCCCTCGGGCGTATGCGCTATGCCATTATCAACATGCGTAAGCTTATCCACGAGCACAATATATCAGTAGAGATGTAATAGGCTTTGCGTTTTTTTAAAAAAAATGTACTTTTGCGGCCTGTTTTACAAATCAAAAAAAAATTATATGGCAACAACCGCTGATTTTAAAAATGGCCTTTGTATTGTGTACAACAATGAATTGTGGACCATTGTGGAATTCCTGCATGTGAAACCTGGAAAAGGCAACACTTTTGTTAGAACCAAACTGAAACATATCAAGTCGGGACGTGTACAGGAAGTCAGATTTGATGCTGGCATTAAGATTGAACTTGCCCGCGTGGAGCGTCGCCCCTATCAATTTTTGTATAAAGAGGGAGAAACCACCTACAACTTCATGCATACGGAAACTTATGAGCAACTTCCCATTGAGCGTGATATGATTAACAACCCAGACCTTCTGAAGGAGGGTCAGACTGTTGAGATTATGTATCACACGGACACGGACACACCGCTCACCTGTGAGCTGCCTCCTTTTGTGGATCTCGAAGTGATAGAGTCCGATCCTGGTGTGAAAGGCGACACGGCCACCAATTCCTTGAAACGTGCCGTCGTGGAGACCGGTGCCGAAGTGTACGTGCCGTTGTTCATCAATGTGGGAGACAGAATCAAAGTGGATACCCGCAATAACAAATATTCCGAAAGAGTTAAAGAGTAATGATTTTTCCGACCCCTATTTCTCTCGACCAACTACTTTCACTGTTTCATCACACTGTAAACGTAATCGGTCATTCGGACCGGCTGGTCGTGGGATTGAATGAATGCCATTCTGTGCAGGATGGAGAGTTAACTTTTGCCGATCGAGACAAATACTATAAGAAGGTGTTGGGCAGCAAGGCCTCTTTTGTGTTGCTGAATAAAGAGTTGGACGAGTACCCCGAGGATAAGGTCATCATTATCAGTGAAGACCCGTTGTTGGACTATCTGAGTGTGGTAAATCACTATGTGGCGTTTCATCCTCAAACGGAGGCCATTCATCCTGACACACAAATTGGCGAGGGCACTGTCATTCAGCCGCTCGTTTTCATTGGAGAAGATGTGAAAATCGGCAAGAACTGTATCATCCATTCCAATGTGAGCATCTACGGGCACACGGTGATTGGCGACAATGTGGTCATTCATTCCAACACCACGATAGGTGGTGATGCCTGCTATTTTCAGAAGCGTCCTGACCGATGGGTCAAATTTGACTCTTGTGGAGACGTGTACATCGGCAGTAATATTGAAATAGGCTGTAACTGCTGTATTGACAGGGGAGTGTCAGGAACCACTTACATCGGGGATGGGACCATTTTTGACAATTTTGTGCAGATTGGACATGACACCCACATCGGAAAGAGAGTGCTGCTGGGAGCCCAGTCGGGCATAGCAGGTTGTACTTTCATTGACGATGACTGTAAGATATGGGCCAAGGCCAGTGTGAACAGCAATGTCTATATGGCCAAGAACACAGTGCTGTACGCCCTGTCTGCGGTGGACAAGAATATCCAAGAGGAGGGCAGGACTCTATTTGGCGTTCCAGCCGACGATGTACAAAAAAAGTGGAAAGAAATGGCTTATCACCGAAATCTTTCCACCTTGTTTGAGGAGGTTGCTCTCTTGAAAAAAGAGTTAGAAAGCAGGAAATAAATCCTGCTTTCTTTTTTGTTTCTTGGCCTCTTGAATCTTGGCCTCCACGGCGTCAATTTCTTTCACTTTCTTGTTGATCTTTTCGCCGGTTTTCTCAATTTTTTTATTGGATTTTTCAATTTTCTTGTTAATCTTGTCAATCTGTTTGTTGGATTTCTCTATGTTCTTGTTTTCTTTGGCAACTTCATTGTCAAGGCTTGCTTTTTCTTTCTTGAGTTTGGCGAGTTCCGCCTCTAATGCGTCGATTTCTTGTGAGATGGCGAATGAGGGTACGGATGCTAAGAAGTCGTTCAAGAAGGCTTTGACACGATAGGCCACATTTGGGTTGTTGCTGCTGGTGATGGTGTTCATGTTGCCGCTGCTGATGATGAAGTTGACTTGGGTGGTTTTGTTCTTTTTCTTACCGAATTCACTCACTTTGTAGTAAATGTCGTATTTGTCGGGGCCAAACACTGAGCAAGGTTGGTTGATGTAGGCTCTGAAGTTGCCTTCTTTGGAGCCTTTAAGGTTGAGATCTTTTTCCAAGCGGGTTCTTAGGGCGAGGTCCACCACGTCCATAGAGTATCCGTTGATGTTGGCGAGATAGCCGCTGACTTGTGTTTTGTTGAAAGAGATGGTGGACTCTTTCACATTCTGGGCGTTAGCCAGAAAAAACATGCCGATTAAGGCAAAGAGTAAAGTTAATTTCTTCATAGGTGATATTTTTTATTGTTAAGTTAATAAGATTTCGAGGTCGCAAAAATAAAAAAATATACTTTTGCGCGCAAAAAATATGACCATCAGAGAAATTTTATCGAAAACCTCCTTCCCGCTCTATCTTGCGCCGATGGAGGGCATTACCGACAGGGCTTTCCGATTGCAGTGTCATCGTCAGGGGGCAGATGTGCTGATTTCGGAGTTCATATCTTCCGATGCTTTGTCGCGGGAGGTTGACAAGAGTATGCGCAAGATGCGCTTTGATGAAGCGGAGCGTCCCTATGGTGTGCAGATTTTCGGGCATAACGAGGAGTCTTTGGTGGCGGCGGCGCGCTATGCCGAGGCGGCGCGACCCGACTTTATTGATATCAATTGGGGTTGTCCGGTCAAGAAGATTGTGAGCAAAGGCGCGGGTTCCGCCATTCTGCAGGATATTCCCAGGATGGAGGCTCTGACATCGGCTGTGGTGAAGGCGGTGCGATTGCCTGTGACAGTTAAGACGCGGTTGGGCTGGGATAGTTCCAGCAAGCCTATCGTGGAGGTGGCAGAGCGTTTGCAGGATGTTGGCGTCCAAGCCATTGCCATTCACGGGCGCACCCGCGCGCAAATGTATGGTGGTGAAGCCGACTGGTCGCTCATCGGTGCGGTGAAGGAGAATGTCCGCATGCACATTCCGATTATTGGGAATGGCGATATAGACAGTGCCGAGAAGGCAGTTGCCTATCGTGCACGCTATGGTGTTGATGCCGTGATGATTGGCAGGGCTGCCATCGGCAATCCTTGGATCTTCTCCCAAGTCAAAGATTATCTTGCCAGTCGCCCAGTGCGGGTGCCTACCTATGAGGAGCGCGTGGCCATGGTACTCCAGCAATTGGGTGACACCGCAGAGGAGAAGGGCGAACGACGCGCCGTACTGGAGATGCGCAGCCAGTATGCTGGATATTTCAAGGCTATTCCCCATTTCAAGGCCACCCGCCTGAAGTTGATGTCTGCCACCTCGGTAGCGGAATGTGCCCAAATCATGCATTCTTTCCATCCAGAAGAACGATAGTTTTCTTTTTTCTGGGAAATTGTTTTTCTATCTCCATAAATCGCTATTTTATTTTGACAATACCTTTCTTGGGATATGTGTCTATTTTCTCGTTTTTTTATATTTAATGTATTGTTGTATAGATACTTGATTGAATGTAGAAACAAATGTTTTTTTTAAGAGCAACTATAATAAAAAAAATGTATTTTTGGCTCCTTATTTTTTATAGTGTATAATATATACTTTTGGCAGAATAATAATTAAAAATCAAAAAGTAGCATGAAAAGATTTTTACTCACATTAGTCACTTTAGTCGCACCATTTGTGATGTTTGCGCAATTGATGGACACGGTAGTCGTGTTTAATGAGACTTTTGAAAGTTCGCCTATTCAGATGAGTTCGACTTCGAACCATGATCAGACGTTGGGTGACTGGCATTTGGACAACACTTTGTCGGCGTCGGGGAATGCTTCGTACCATACTCCGGTGTACAGCACCTCCACGAACTCCAGTGCCACTACGGCTGACATTCCCCTGACGGGCTTGTCTGTCGCCAACATTAATCACATTTACCTCGCATTTGACCAGATTTGTAAGGTGCACAATTTGGATAATGCCACCATTTACTATGCTATAGCATATGGCTATAACTCCGATGGTGACTTGAACTGGAGCACATGGAACCAACTGGTGTTCACGGGTTCCAGTGATTTCTACTATGGAAGCGGCACCTACACCGGCGGTAAGTTCAATGCTGACTGTTATTCTGCTTGGGTTTCCAGCAATAATGCAGCAGTGCCCACCAATGCGTGGTGGCGCCACGAGTATTTTGACTTGTCGTCGTTCATTTTCCAGCAGGGCGCAACGCATTGTAAGTTCCAGTTGCGATGCAACAAGGTGTCACCTCCCACATCCGGAACAGATGCTTGTGCGGGTTGGTTCATCGATAACTTTAAAGTGATTCTCTCCAATTGTGAGTTACAGCCCCCTACAATCACGTTGACGGCTCCGATTTATGTGAACAAGAACAACAACATGTTGAACAATATCGGCCCATATACCATTCATGCTACCATTCGCGATAATGACACTTTGAATCTTGACTCTTTGGTTTGTACCTATAAAATTAACAACGGTCCTGCTACTACCGTTCCTGCCAATATAATTGGAAATGTTTTGAATAGTACAGCCCATACAGTGACGGCCACTTGGGATTTCCCGACCATTTGTTATTATGACACCATTTATTATCATATAGGCGTAAGGGATGTGCATGGGAGTTTGGCGCGTTTGGACACGCCCATGATTGCATGGCATAACCAGACCAATATACATGATAACGACTGTGCTTTGGACAGTTTGAACACATTCCCGCACTGTTTTATCACAGGCGTGAGTGAGCCGGTGACGCTGTATTTCAAGAACAAAAGTGACGCCACCCACTCGTTGCAGACAGGCAGTGCCTACCAGACGGCCTTGAATGTGACGTTGAAGGTGGAGAATGCCAATCATGTGGTGACGCATACCAGCACGCATTCGTGGACGGGTTCCTTGTGCTTTGACGAGCGCTCCAGCCTCTCGTTGGGCAACTTCACGCCAACACACGGGTATAACTATATCACCGTCTATGTCAACACCCGTAACGGTCAGACTGACGGTTTCCACAGCAATGATACCATCAAGGTGACGGGTTATGCTTGTGACAGTTTGTTGCACGGAGATTATACGGTAGGTGGTACGAACCCTGACTTTGCAACCATAGCGGATGTGAAGGCTTCGTTGCAATATTGCGGTATCAATGGACCTACCACCTTTCATTTGCGCCCGGGCACTTACCAAGATTTTGACTTCACCGAGAACTATATCGGTCAGTCGGCAACCAACACCATAACTTTCCAGGGCGACAATGTCAACACCGTGATTGTGACGAACAACCACACTGACAGCGGCACCAGTTTGTTTGGAGCAGTCACCTTGGTGAATGTGAACAACTTTGTTTTCCGGAATCTCACATTGCAGGGCAATCAGACAGCAGTGTCAAGGGCCGTGGTTGTTCGAGGCAATGGCTCCACCAACATTACCTTTGATGGTTGTAATATCAATGCCTACAATACTAACTCTACGGCTACCACCAGCTTTGCCATTGGTAGAACGGTGGCCGCCACCACCATTCCGGATACCATCACTATCCAGAACTGTACGATTACAGGCGGTAACTTTGGTATCTACTATTATGGTTCCAATGCCCGCAAGAATGTGCTGAACATCACAGGCAACACTATCAAGTCCTGCTATCGCGGTATCTATGCCTATTATTCCACCTCTAACATTGCCAACAACCATGTCAGCCAGGTGAACATGAATACCCACCAGAACTTTTCAGGTATCTATGTGGACTATGTCTCAGGATTGGATATCAATGGCAACACGATAGACAGTGTTTATGATGCCGAGTATGGTATCTATTTGAGATATGCTACTGTTGCGGACTTCTATGTGCGCAACAACCATATAAAGGTGGGTAACTCCAATTTCGGTCTTAACATTGAGAACAGTTCCTCCACCACCGCCATTACAGGTTATGTGTACAATAACGAGGTGATTCTATACCCTGTGACTGCTGCAGCTTCCTATGCCGCACAGATTAAGACCAGCAACTTGTTGAAAGTTATCAACAATAGTTTCTACATCAAGTCTGACGCTCCATATTCCAATACGGCTGCTTTGCGTATTGAGAATAACAATAACACATATTTAGATAATAATATTCTTATAAATAGTGTCAACTGTTCTGATAATACTAACTATCCATTGTATTTGAATGCCAATTCAACGGCTACAGGTGCTTACAATGATTTTTATTCCATTTCAGGCATTGTGGCATATAAGACAGTTACCCGTAATACGATTGTTGAGTTGGAGTCGGCAGTGACCACCCTGACGAACAACATTAGTGAGATGCCAACTATTGCGGCACCCACCAATAGTTTGTTGCCTACCTCTTTCACTGGTTTCGAGTGCCCATTGATACAACCTGTGAATGTGGATATCCGTAATATGGAACGTACGGCTTTGACCTACATGGGTGCGTACGCGGCACAGATTGCTCCCGTGGATGCTTCCATCGTGGCCATGACCAACCCTGCATTGGGTGATTGCCCCCAGAACAGCTACAACATTACGGTATCGATTGCCAACAAGGGTTCTCAGAACTTGAACTTTGCTTCCCATCCGGCAACCATCACGATCCATTCCGACACCTTGAACTTGACCCAGACCGTCAATGTGAACAGCGGCAATATACCTGTGTTGGGTGCCGTTGATCAGGTGGTGGCCAATAACGTGGTGATTCCTGTTAACCAGACCATAGACTTCACCTTTATCATTCATACCAATGGTGACAACAATGCATTGAATGACACATTGCAGATGATGTTTGTAATGGAGGCTGTGATTCCCGACTATGAGGAGGACTTCACGAACGGCACACAGCAAACCTGGACCATTGAACAGCTCAGTGGTGCTGGTAACTGGACATTCCAAGAAGGCACGGGGGTGAACCCGGCCATTGCTCCTGTGTATGGTACTGGACGTTTGTTCTTTAATTCCAAGACATTTGCCAATGCCACACAATCAAGAGCTATCATGCCTGTTGTGCAGTTGGCTAATGCGGTGAACCCGATTCTTGAGATGTGGTTTGCCCACGATAATGTTTCTAACAAGACTTTGGAGGGTGTTACGGTGAAGATTTCCACGGATGGTGGCAATACCTTCACGAATCTTATTCCACAAGGCCAGACAGCTGCATTAGTGAAACGTTATTTGAATACGGCTACAACACCGACTTGGACATTGTATACCTATGATCTTTCCAACTATGTGTCTTCCGGATGTGTATATATTGCTTTTGATGCCTATTCACAGGCTGGTAACAATATCAATATTGACCGTGTACGTATCAGAAGTCTATTTGACAATGACTTGGCTGTGACGAACATCTATGCACAAGGCGAGACGCCCACGCAGTATGAGATGGGTAATGTGGTGAGTGCTTTGGTGCGCAATGAAGGTTTCCAGACGCAAACCAATGCGAAGATCTATTTGAATGTGACAGGTGCGGCCGAGAATTATGCCGATTCTGTCGTCATCCCTTCGCTGGCTTCCGGTGCCCAAGTGTTGGTGACCTTCCCAGATCATGTGTACAGTGTCAATGAGGTGAAAAACGTGGAGGTTCGTGCTCGCGATGACCAGCACAATATCAACAATGCACAGAACTGGCGCATGGTGACGAATACGAACATAGTAAACTATGCTGACACCACTCCTGTTGGTCTGCTCACTGGCGACTATACCAATGTGATTCGTCCTTGTGTACGTTACAAGACTGCTGAAGAGTTGTGTGTGACAGCCGTGAAGTATTACTACGACAACACCTATATTGCCAATCCTACAGGGGGCATGAGAGCTTTCGTGTCGAATGCTGCCGGTCAGATTGTGGCCACTTCTGCTTTAGTTCACTTTGAAGATCTGCAACAAGGCGCTTGGAACATCATTCCTATCGAGAACTTTGCGCTTACCAACATGAGCAACGAGTTCTATGTAGGTATTGAGATGTTGGCTAACGGTGATTATCTCTGTTCTCAGATTGAGACGCCATTGAGAGACTCTACCTTCTACTATCTGTCCAATGGTGATTATGTGCCGCAAACCTTTGGTCGGTTCATGATCGGTGCCCAGGTGGATACACCGTATGTGCACGATTTGGCTATTTTGGAGATGCTGAATCCTACCACCCGTTGCGACTTGGGTCATGAGCACATTACGCTCAGAATCACCAATAATGGTAGCACTGACATTCCCGCTGGTACTATTTTCCACTACACCATCAATGGTCTGCCCATGGTGAGCGACACCATGTCAACGGCGTTGGCAAGTCATGCCACCACTGATTATGAGCTTGCTTCCATTTTCGATTTCACCAACTCTTTGGTTGATATTGACAGCAACTATCATATTCGTATTTGGGTGGAGAAGTTGGCTGCCGACCGTTTACAGTTCAACGATACGTTGGATTTAACTATCGTTTCCATTGGTAAATCCCACACGCCTCTTGTGCAAGACACTGTCAACGTATCCTATTCTACCAGTGGTGTGCTCTCGGCACAGTTGCCTTCCACCATTCAAACAGGTGAGATTGGCTGGTATGCCAACACAGGTTATGAGTCTTGGGAGCTGTTGGGATACACGAATAACTTCACGACACCGATTATCTATTTTGATACCACCTTCTATGCAACGGCCAGTCCGGGATACATTTTCGACACGATTGTGGGTGATGGGACTTTGACAGGTGCGCAGCCGTTTGTGTTCACCAATGGTTATTCCCGTGGACGTATGCTGTACACGGCCGAGGAAATTGGCATGCATGGTCCTATTACGAACATCGGCTTGTATGTGACCACAGCATCCAACGCCAATGCTTCCGCTGGTATTCCTATCAAGTTGTACATGAAGTCCACGGATGCTACTATCTTCCCGACAACAGCTCCGTTCAACTGGGATGACGATGTGAATGGTGCAACTTTAGTGTATGACGGCAGACTCTACTTCGACCAGACTGGTTGGTTCATGATTCCATTGGATCGTTCCTTCGAGTTTAATGAGGGTAACCTTGTCATATTGACTGAGACCAATTGTGCTGATTTTTGTACGGGCACGGGCACCCAGTGTAACAACTGTGGTGTGTATGTGTCGGGTGCCGTCAGCTATCCACAGTTCCAGCAGACGACCATTGCTAACGGTTATGTGCAGTACAAGAATGGCAATACGACGGTTATGACAGGCAACTACACGAATTATGGCCGACGTTTGAACATGCGTTTTAATGTAGCCAACTTGGAGTGTGGTAGTGATAAGGTTCCAGTATATGTTCATGTTCCCGACATTCCAACATACGACGTGGAGACCATGGAGATGATCAATCCAACGGGTGGTTGTGCCATGGCTGCCGATGAGCATATCCAGGTAAAGGTTAAGAACCTTTTGAACCAACCTATTCCCGCCAACAAGGTGATGGTTTACGCCACTATAAACGGAACAACCATCAGTCATTTAGTGGATGAGCCATTTGCTGCTGAAGAGTTGAAGACGGTGACATTTGCGTCTCCTTTCAACTTTACTGCGCCCACGGCTAACGTAACCTATAGTTACACAATTTATACGGATATTCTTAATGAGGCAGTAGTGTATAGAGGGAACGATACCATCTCTGGTTCTTTGGTCTCCACCTATACGGCAGCCCTTCTGAATGAATACAACTACACGGGTAACTATACCCAGACTTTCGAGATTCTGCAACCGTCAGACCGCTTGACCAATGTCAACCAATACTATTTCTACGCGAATGAGAACGATGCTACACCTCTTCACACGACCACAAACGCGGTACCTTACTATACCACCCCGGCATTGTATGATTCTGTGACCTATTGGGTGGCTGCCAGGACTCAAACCAGCAATTGTACAACCTCTCGCAAGCCGATACATGTGAATGTATTCCATCCACAATACGACTTGATAACCAATAGTCTAATATATCCTACCTCCTTCCAGTGTGGAGTGCCCAACAGTCCGCAGTTGCAGGTCAATGTGGGTAATACCGACACCACGTCAACCTCGGTGATCCCGTCGGGAACCTTTAACTTGACGGCTTCTTTTACGGGTACGCATAACGCTTCCGGTTCCGGTTCTGTCAATGTGCCTATCTCATCATTGCAGAATGCCACGGTGACCTTTGCCAATGGTATTAATATAGGATCCACCACGCAGAATAATGCTTATACATATACTATATATAGCAATCCTGCTAACAGTGGCATGGGTGTGTATCGTCAGAATGATACCATCACTGGACAATTGTTCATTCCAGCTAATCCTGTAGCACCTGGTGCATTGACATATACTGCTCCTTATGGTTCTACTTACACCGTAACCCCGAACAGCAATGTGCTTGACTACTACTATTTCTATGCCAACCAGAATGACAATACGCCGATTGCACAAGGTACATCGTTCACAACGGAGCCGTTGTACACTTCCCCGATGGTTTATTATTATAGTGGTAGAATCGAGGATGATGCATTTGACACCTTGATGCAGGTAGGTACAGGTACCGCTTCACAAACGTATCCATTCACCTTTACCAATGGTCATTCGTATGCCAAGATTCTCTACTCGAGTTCTGAGATGGGTGGTTATCCTGGCAGAATCGATACCTTGTTCTTCTCTGTACAAACAGCCAATACGAGTGGAAGTTCCATTCCTGTGAAGATGTGGTTGAAGAACAACACTACAGATTTGGATCAGATAGCCACTGCGGCCACCTCTATCAACTGGACAAACGAGACCAACGATGCCACTTTGGTTTTTGACGGTGAGTTGGACTTCGCCACGTTGAACTGGTTTGCTATACCTATTACCGGTGGTTTTGACTATGATGGCAAGGCACTCTTCCTTTATGTAGAGCACAATTGTGGCGATGCCAGCTGTGTGACCAATAATGGTATCAACCCTGTGCCCAAGTTCTACAATACTTCTATCCAGAGAAAAGTGTTGTACAAGGCACAGAATACGGCTCTCACGGGTGCATCCTCCTTTGCATTGCAGACTTACAGATGGAATACAAGATTCAAAATTAGCCATACCTGCGAGTCACCGAAGGCCACCATCACCATCAATACGAGTGTACCTCAGCACGATGTGGGTGTGATTGACATCATTACCCCTGTGACCCCGAACAACAACTATACAACTACCAGCCAGGTGCAGGTTATGGTCAAGAATTTCGGTACTCAGGCTGCTTCCAACTTCCCGATAGCTTATCAGTTGGCAAACGGTACACCTATTACCCAAAACTACACAGGTAACTTGGCAGCAGGTGCCACAGCAACGGTTACCTTTACTACACCTATTGACCTCACCTCTGTGTATTATGCTACTACTTTCAAGGCTTATACATCCTTGTCTTCTGATACCTACCATAATAACGATACGTTAACCATTATGCTACAGAAGGAGGATCCGTGCATCTCTCGTCCTTTGTCTTTGGCTACGGGTGCCGACATCTCCAATGTAACCTTTGCCGGTATCAACAATGGCCCAGGCACTCCTTATACAGAATATACCCCCGCAGGCGATGGTTTGTACACGGACTATACCACAACGGTTGCTCCTGGTGAGTTGGTGCTGGGTCAAAGCTATCAGATGTCGATTACACACTCCTTCACCACCACGGCTACAGCCACTGTGTACAAGACTGTGTACATTGACTACAACCGTAATGGTGAATTTGAGACGACGGAGAAAATTTTCACTTCTGGTGCGGTAGCTGCAGGACAGGCAAATGCCACGACAAACACGACTATCATTGTTCCTACAGATGCTTCTTTGGGCCTCACCCGTATGCGTGTTATCTGTGCCGCCGGTAACTATACCAATGCATGTGGCACCTATAACTACGCCGGTGAAACCGAAGACTACGCTATCTTGTTGTCACCTCCCGTGGCTACCGATATGGGTATCGTAAACTTCATTCATCCCGTGGGCACTGTATGTCCTGACAACAATGCCACTGCGCGTGTGTTGGTGCGTAACTATGGCTCGCAAGCCCAGACGCTATCTATTGACAATCCGTTGACCCTGACCCTTACGGTGACGGGCGCAGCACCTGCCACTTACAATACCACCCTGACATCAGGAACCTTTCAACCAGGTCAAGATATTATCGTGTCTGTGCCTAATGTGAACTTCAGCGCCGTAGGCGACTATGTCGTCAATGCTACCATTGCTTACAATGGCGATCTCTATCTTGCCAATAACTCGATGTCGGGCAATGCACATGTGGATGCCGTTACGATGACACCTTCCTACTTCGAAAACTTTGACTCTGGTACGGGTTCTGATGGAGACTTCTTCTTTACTTCAGACTGGACAGTGGATCAGTCTGCCTCCAACTACAAGTGGGCTGTGTACCAAGGTGCCAGTCCAAACGCCAATACGAATGGTGGACCATCCACTGACCATACCCAAGCAGGAACAGTTTTCGAGGCCTTTGGACGTTACGCAGGTGTTCAAGGTATTTCAGGCTCCAATAACTCAACCAAGTGGACGACTCTCACCTCCAAATGTCTTAACTTACACTATCAAAATGGTTATCCTGTAGAGGTGTCCTTCTACGACTACTTTACCGGTCCGAACACTTCTGATTTTGTGATGACAATTGAAGTTGGTTCTGGTGAGAACTTCATCACGGTGGATACCCTCACTAAAGCTGATGGTGTGACAGGTGCGTGGAATCGTCATGTGGTTGCGCTTATTGGATATGACGAGGTTGGCCAGATTCGTTTCAGAATGACTGGCCAGGTTAACAAGATAGATCCGTGTATTGACGATATCAATGTAACGCCTGGCTTGCCAGATCTTGCTGTTTCCAGTGTATTATATCCTTACGACCACATGGATGCAGAGCATGCTGGTGAGTGTCTCCAATTCTCCGATACTATTTATCCGATAGTACGCTTCTACAATAATGGTGATTCTCCAATTTCTGAATTTGATGCTATGTGTGAGATGGCTGTCGGTATTATCAAAGATACGGTTGTGGAGCATGTTGTTGCCACCATTCTACCAGGTGAAACCTATGACTATCAGTTTACGCATGGCTTCATGGTTCCTGAAAATGTATACTATTGCCAGTTCGCAGTCTTTGGTATCATTGACTTGGATAAGGACAATAGCAACAATACCAAACGTGTGCTTCCATGTACTTCTCTTGGCATTGACCCGATGGATATTCAGGAAGGTGTGGTCTTGAACCAAAATATGCCGAACCCGGCAGAGAACAACACCACGATTGTATATCTGTTGCCTGATTACGGCAAGGCTACCTTGAATATCTATTCTGCTATGGGACAATTGCTCTATTCAGATGCCCAAGAGGGTAGCTATGGATTGAATCAGTTCGATGTGAACACTTCCGATTTTGCCGATGGTGTATATTACTACACCTTGACATTCAAGGATGTGATGCTAACCAAGAAGATGGTTATTCAAAGATAGCCTGTCTTTTTAACATAAGTGGGACTACCCGATTGAGGTCGGGTAGTCTTTTTTATACCATAATTTAATAGATGATGAAAAAAATTGGATTGGCGATACTATGCATGTTATGGTTTAGTGTCTCACAGGCGCAGGTGATACCTGGTGCTTGGCGTACTGACCGCTATCTCCCCATGTTGGAGGGGAAACGAGTGGCGGTTTGCGGCAACCAGACCTCTTTGGTTGATACTTGCCGATATGAAATTCTTTCTGCTGATTCTAACATTCTTTTTATAGATTGTTCGCGGCAATCAAATGTGTCCGCTGAAATGTCCCACATAGTGGATGTACTGTTGGCGAATAAGGTGCAGGTGGTTAAGATATTTTGTCCGGAGCATGGCTTTCGAGGCAATGCGGAGGCAGGGGCACATATCGCTTCAGGCGTGGATGAACGCACGGGACTTCCCGTTATCTCGCTTTATGGCAATAACAAGAAGCCACTGCCGGCGCAACTGGCCGACGTGGATGTCATCGTCTTCGATTTACAGGATGTGGGTTGTCGTTTCTATACCTATATCTCCACGCTCCACTATGTGATGGAGGCCGCTGCCGAGAATAGGGTGGAGGTTGTCGTTCTGGATCGTCCCAACCCGAATGGCTATTTTGTGGATGGACCGGTGCTACAACCTAAGTGGCGCTCTTTTGTGGGTATGCACCCTGTGCCAGTGGTCTATGGCATGACCATAGGAGAGTATGCTTTCATGATCAATGGCGAACGGTGGCTTGCCGGTGGTAAGACCTGCCCCTTGACGGTCATCCCCTTGGAAGGTTATACGCACCAGACACGCTATACGCTGCCCGTGCGCCCATCGCCCAATCTGCCCAATGACGAGTCCATATACCTCTATCCCTCCCTCTGTTTCTTTGAAGGTACTAACGTCAGTATCGGGCGGGGTACAGATTATCCGTTCCAGTTGTATGGTTCTCCCACTTTTACCAAGGGAGATTATACCTTTACGCCACAGCCTGTCAAAGGCGTTTCGGAAAATCCTCCCTGCAAAGGCCAACGCTGTCGTGGCTATTTTCTATATCCTTATGCCCATGAATCCTTGCTCGGTTCTAATAGCCTTAATTTGGAATACTTGCTAAACGCCTATCAATGTACCTCCGACAAAAGTACTTTCTTTACCAATGCCGCTTTCTTCGACAAGTTAGCTGGCACCGATCAGCTTCGCAAGCAGATTGTGCAGGGCTACACAGAGGCGCAAATCCGCGCCACATGGCAAGCCGACCTCGACAGCTTTATGCTGGTCAGGGCTAAGTATTTGCTATATGAGTAGATAGGTTGATCACCACATTCCGTCGAACACAGTCCAGATGTGGTCACCGAGTTTCCAAGCGGTCTCTACAGCGATATTACCGCAGTCGTTGGTGAACTCTGTGAGTCGTTTGAGTGCTTCTGCTCGTTGTCCGTTTCTTAACAACCGTAGTGCCTCGGTTTCCACCATGTAGTGTTCTTGAATAAACTTAGTCTCCAAGGGTTCCCACGTTTGGTCTATGACCACGTGCATGTCGCCCCATCGTTGGCAGGCGATGGTACCGACGCGGTTGAAGGCCCACCAGGCAGCCTCTTTGCTGAAGCCAGTCTCGCGCCCATCGGTCTTGTAGGTGCTGGGCAGGTCTGTGATGTTGGCATAGATGGGTATATAGATGGAGGAGGCCACATTGTCGAGGGCAAACCAGCAGAGTGCGCCCACCTCATCGGGCAGTTCGGCGCGGCATTGGATGATGGTGCCATAGACGGTGAAGTGCACGGCAATGTTGCGCTCGCCCAGTTCGTTCCATCCGCCGTTCATTTTGTGGAGTTTCAGTTCATCGCTTTTCATGAAGGGGTTGGCCATGGGTGAAATGACCTGCTTGCCGTCCTTGTCGGCCACGGTCAGAGTTTTGCGCATATCATAGGGAGTTCCTTCGTAGTAGTCTTTGAAGATACTCATCATCTTTTCGATGGTCACTAAAGTGTCGGGTTTCACAGAGAAGGGATAATTTTCCGAGTTGGGGTCCAGATGCAGGGAGGGTGCGAGGAGGTCGAACACGCGCCATTCTCTGCGGCGACAGGCTATCATGGTGCGTGTCTGCGGCGCGTAGGCGTACGCAAAGCGGAAGGTCTCTTTGCCATCCCACCAGCCGTTTTCTTTAGCTAAGGAATAGACATTGTCGGAGGCCATGAAGTAGTCTTTGTCTTTGAGGTTGATTTCGCGGATGGTGGAGGCATTGGCGTTGACGGCCACATGGTCGTCGGGCACGCGCTGCGCAGCCCAGACGGCCCCGACTTTGCCCTTGCCAGGTCCCAAGATTTCCAGATGCCACACCTCGTTCTTGTCTGCGATGGTCAGGCACTCGCCCGCATCTATCCAGCCATACTTTTTGAGCAGCTCGCCAGCAGTGCGAATGGCCTCGCGCGCGGTGGTGCAACGCTGCAACAATAGCATGCAAAGCCGCTGGCAGTCGATGAGTCCGCTATCGGACTTCAACTCCCCGCGACCCCCAAAGGTCGATTCACCGATGGCTAACTGGTGCTCGTTGACGCAAGGGTAGGCAGTGTTCAGGAACTGATAGGTGTGCGCGGCTTGGGGAATGTCACCCACGGGAATGTCAGCATAACGGGCCATCTTGCCAGGCTCATTGGGTGCCCAGACGCGCTTGTATAGCGTCTGCCGCTCTCCCTGCCCGTGTTCCTTGGCAGGTTCCACCATAATGTTGGTGCGCGACCGGTGGCTGTCGTCCGTGTGGGAAGTCATTACCGAACCGTCCGCTGAAGCTTTCTTGCCAATGGTGATACTGGTACATTCCATACCCTCTGTAACGGGGTCAATAATCTGTGCCGATGACATATAACTGCCGATGGACATTAAAATAACAACAATCAAAAGCTGCTTCATAATCATATTTTTTTGAATATTAACCAAGATTTTTAATCGAGCCTTTTGCCCCAAGCAGGGCATCAGCGGAATAATTATTCTCCATCGTCATCGTTACCTCCGTCACCGTTTCGTCCCTTTGATTCCAATTCCATCTTACCAAAACGGAAGGTGATGCCAGCAGAGATGAATCGGCTGGTACGCTTATTGGTGGAGGTGGAGATGAGATATGGGTTGTGGTTCTCGTTAGTTGTCTTGTTCCAGTTAAAGATGTCTTTCACATCTAAATGCACGGATATTTTTCTGTCGAGGAAGCTGGCGCGGAGGCCGGCATCAATGGAGTAGCGCGGCTTGGTGGTCGTGAACAGCGAGATGCTCTTGGAACGGTAGTTGGCCGAAGCAAACACCTCTAACACTTTCCACAGTTTGGCCCAGTAGTTGATGCGGAAGCTGTAGCCCAAGTTGGAGAACTCTCGCGGGTCGCTCTCGTTGCGGAAGCGGTAGAGCGAGTGGTCGTAATAGACGTTGCCGTAAAATCGTATACTCATAAAAGCTTTCAGACGATAGGTGACGTTGACCTCGGCACCAGTGTTTAGGGACTTTCCTGCATTGACGGGCATGGAAAAGGTGACGTAGCGTCCGAAGAAGTCACTGTAGGCTACGTCGCTCAAACTGGAAATTTTGTTGTTGCTATTGCGGAAGTAGGCGGTGATGCCCACGGAACCGAACTTTCGGAAAAACTTGGTCCAGCCCGCCTCCATTGCGTTGGTGTAGGAGGCTAACAGGTCTGGGTTTCCAGTGGAGTAGCTGTCTTCTCCATAGGTGATAAAGGTGGAGAGTTGCGAGGCTGAGGGATGACTGACACGCCGGGTGTAGCTCAGTTTCAGGTTGTGCATACTCTTGGTGCGGTAGGTGAGGTGCAGTGACGGATACAGGCTCCAGTAGGTCTTGCTGACGTTGTCGGCAGGGGAGTTGAGCAGGTCATAGCGGTAATTGTTCAGCTCAGAGCGGAGACCCGCCTTGATGGTGAAGCCGCCGAACTTATGCTGGATGGTCACATATTGCCCGGAGCCCAATTGGTGCGTGCGTGAATCCATGAATCGGATGGAGTCAAGCACATATAGGTTGTCGGAGAGATAAACTAAGGTGTCGGTTATGCTGGTGAGGCCATTGCGACTGAAATAGCCGTTGACGCCCACGGAGATCTCACCATTCTTATGATAGGGAATGGTGTAGTCGATGTTGGCGTTCAGACCATAATAGAAACTGCTGCTGGTGTCTAAGCGGCTCTTGTCTAAGTAGTCTTGCAGCATATAGTCGCGGAAATAGCGCGTGTCTGAATTGGAGCGGCGGAGAATGGTGCTCAGACTGGCATAGAACCTATGGCCCTCCTTTTTGAACTTGTGGTCGAAGGAGATACCCGCGTAGCCTCCGAGGTTCAAAGACTTGGAGTCGCCTTCGGATAAATAGTCGAAAAGTTCTTCGGCAGGCATCATCTCATAACGCATATCGTGACCGTTGCTGAAGCTCCAGCGATGGCTGGGGTAGGCGCCGAGCCAGAAACTCAACGTGTTGGAGGTGTCAAAATTGTAGGTGCCGTTGAAATGCAGGTTGCCGTTCACGTTGCGATTCCGGTTGAAAGAGGTGTCGCGCTCGATGCTGGTGGTGTCCAGGTCGTTGTTGAGGCGGGTCAGATGGCTGGTGCTGTTGAAGCGGTTGGCAGAGTAGCTGGCGTTGATATAAAGACTCAGGGATAGCTTTTTGTTGGCCCATACGTAGGAGAACCAAGGCGATACGTTAGGACGGGAGGAGCCGTTGATACCGAAACTGATGAACTGGTTCTTCTTGATGGCGCTGGTGGTGACGATGTTGATGATGCCGCCGTCAGTTTGGGCGCCATATTTGGCCGAAGGATTGGTGATGACCTCAATGCGGGCGATGCTGTTGGCAGGCAGTTGTTGGATATACTCTTTAAGGGTCTCTTCTGTCAGATTGGATGGCTTGTCGTTAATCCAGATTTCCACCGAGGAGACACCGCGCAGGGTGATGTTGCCCTCAATGTCAACTTCCACACCAGGTGCGTTTTGCAATGCATCGGCAGCGGTGCCCGTTTGCACCATCGGATCCTCATCCACATTGTACATCATCTTTTCACCTTCCATCATATATACAGGCTTCTCGGCAGTGATGCTCACCTCTCCTAATACGGTGGGTGATTTTTGTAGCAAGATGGTGCCTGCTTGGAAGTTCTTTTCACCGCCACTAACTACGATGGGTATGGTACGCATCTCATAACCCACAATCATGACCTTCAGATAGTATTCGCCTGCGGGAATGTTTTCCATTACAAAACGTCCGGTGCTTTCGGTATAGGTGTAGCCCACCGTCTTGAGGGTAGAGTCGCGGGTTGTCAACCCAACGGTGGCATAAAATATTTTCTGCTTGGAAACACTGTCGCACACTACCCCGTGAATGTTGTATTGTTGTGATGACAACGTGTTGATAATAAGTGATAAAGCTAAAAAGGTGATCAGCTTGGATGACTTTTTTAACATGGGTAATGGCTTTTTATTATGAAAATGCAAAAATATAAAATAATACGGATTTTAGTGAAAATATGGTAAGACTGTTTGTTAAAAAATGGGTTTGGTTTCTTTTGCGGCACGCATTATTTTTTTTGTTATTTTTGCGCGCTTTTTTAGTGGCGGATGTGGCGTAATTGGTAGCCGCGCTAGACTTAGGATCTAGTGGTGAAAACCGTGGGGGTTCGAGTCCCCCCATCCGCACCATAAACAGTAAAGCCCTCATACGAGGGCTTTGTCGTTATAGCGTCACCTCTTCGGGCTCGTCAAACCATGCGGCTAAGGTTAGGTTGGCCTTGAGAATGACCTCCGGTGTGATATGGTCTTTGATTTTTTGGATGACTAATGCGATGGCGGTAGCATCGTCCATGATACCTAAAATGTTGAAAACCCGTCGCGGAATCAGGTCAAAGGGTGTAATCACATACACAATACATCCGTAAATGAACATCTTGTCTCGGCTGCTGAGCGACTCGTCTTTCAGTACATAATAGAAAATCAACAGAGGCTTTGCCGCCACTCGCCCCACACGCTTGGCGTACAGCTTGATCTTGTCTCCTGTCTTCAGCAATAACTGATTCCAATTGATGTTCTTCAGTTTGTTAATCAATGGCTGGGGATCTCTGCCCGTTAACAAATATGCGAAAATTAAAATCAAGGTTATGGTGATCATAGTTTTGTTTTTTTTAACACGGACATCCATGACTCAAGATAGATGTTAAAAGTTTAACCGACCACGGGCAGAAAAGTGTATCTTTGCAGCCTCATTCAATCAAAGGTTTGAATAAAAGAATAGTTAAAGGAAGATCGGATTGTTTAAGAAGATAATTAACACATTCGGAACTAAAATCATAGCGGCGCTTCTCAACTTGTTGATTGCCATTGTGATTTCACGTACTCTTGGCGATATGGGCAAAGGGGTGCAGTCGCTTATGTTGACTACGATTACTTTTATTCTGATTTTTTCGGAGATTGTGTGTGGCGAGAGCGTGGTCTTCTTGACATCGCGTCACTCTTTCTCCAAGATTTTCGTCCCCTCTGTCTTATGGTCCTTGCTCATCTCTGTAGTGATGGGTGTGGGAATGTTGCTGGTGCCTTCGGGTATGAGTGCAGATATCGTCTTACATGTGGCCCTATTGTCGTTCATCGCATGCGCCAGTGCTGTCAATTTCCGTTTTCTAATTGGAAAAGAGGAAATTAAAAAGGCTAATTACAATACTCTTTTACAGCCTGTGCTGATAGTGACTACTGTTGTGGTGTATTATGTATTGCTCCGTAAGAACGATATCTATGGCTATATCATCGCATTATATGTCGCTTATATCGGCTCATTCCTGTTGGGTGTCTGGATGTTGCGTGAAGAGTATCGGCAAATGCAGTTTTTTCCGTTGACAGCTTATAAGCAGGTGCTCTCTGACTTGTTCAAATATGGTTTCCTTAATCAGACGGGGCATTTTGTGCAGTTCTTCAATCTGCGGTTGAACTACTATCTGCTGTATGCATATATGGATGAAGGCCGGGTGGGGGTGTATTCCAATGCCGTTTCCTTGGCGGAAGCCGTCTGGATTGTCAGTAACAGCATTGCATTGGTACAGTATGCCCGCATCTCCAATACGAACGATCGTGCGTATGCTCAGCAGCTCACCCTCCAATTGTGCAAGATATGCCTTTTGGTTTCTGCCTGCATTGTGATGGTGCTGGCACTTCTGCCTGCTCAGCTTTACACGCTGATTTTTGGCAGCGACTTTGTAGAGATGGCATCCACTATCCGCCTTCTTGCCCCAGGTGTGCTGCTGTACTGCATCTTCCTGATTTTGGGGCATTATTACTCTGGTACGGGTCGCTATCAAATGAATACTTTCGCAGCCCTCTGCGGACTGGTGGTCACCTGCCTGCTGGGTTTCACATTGATACCGAGAATGGATATCCATGGTGCGGCCATCACAGCAACAGTGGCCTACTCGGTGAACGCCCTGTTTCTGCTGGTCTTCTTCCTTCGAGAGACACACCTGCCCTGGAAGTCTTTCCTATTGACTAAGGCGGAACTTAGAATGTATGTTGCTGAATGTAAGAATTATTTTTTGAAAACCGATACACATGAATAAGATAAAGAAAGGGCTTAAGGCGATAGGACTCATCTGCAAGCACCCCTATCTGCTGAATGCGGTTATTAATGATGAACAAGTCAGAAAAGAGGAGGTGGTGCGTCGCTATGGACTATCTGATGGCTTGCCAGTAGTGGAGATTCAGGACTTGATACCGGATTTTGCCGAGAAAGCTTCTCCGTATGCCTATCTTTCGGGGGCAACTATGCCAATAGACATTGCCTTGTTGCGCGCCATAGCACGCCGGCAGCATGCGCAGCACTATTTTGAGATTGGCACTTGGCGGGGCGAAAGCGTTGCCAATGTGGCTCAAGTGGTGCCTCAGTGCACTACCCTGAACTTGTCACCAGAGGAGATCGTAGCCCTCTCGCAGAATGTGCAATATGCCAACCTGCACGCCTTCTTCTCTAAAAACCTCGACAATGTGACCCAACTATATGGTAATACCAAGACCTTCGACTTTTCTCCCTATTATCAGCAATGCGACATGGTCTTCGTGGATGGTGACCACCATTACGAGATGGTGAAACAGGATACGGAGAACGCTTTCAAACTCTTGCGAGATGAAAACGCTGTGATTGTGTGGCATGACTATGCTCTGGATCCCGAGACCGTGCGTTGGAATGTGCTTTTGGCCATTTTGGATGGGACTCCAAAAGAGAAGCGAAGATTTCTCTACCATGTTTCCAACACGCTCTGTGCGGTGTATATCCCCGAATCTTTACCCACTAAAAGGCTTGTCCCATACGAAGAGCCTGAAAAATATTTCGATATAACCATAGAAACCCGTTTGTGCGGGGAGTGAAAAAGCACCATCATGAATATCCTGCATCTGTTAAGTTGGTTCCCGACGCCAGAAGATCCCACCTTGGGAAATTTCTGCATACGCCAGATTGAGTCGTTGCCAGAAGAATGCCATTCCGTGATCTTGTCGGTCTATGAAGATGCTAATCTTGCGGACAGGCAAAAGGTGGAGGTGATACGTGATGCACGGTATGCCCATGTGCAGATTCATTTTCGTTCTTCCCAGTGCCGGATTGCATGGTTGCGGAAAGCGTGGCACAAGGCCCGTATATTCCAATTGTACCAATTTGGTTTGCGCTATGTAAAGCAACAATTCTTCAATCCGGATTTTGTGCATTTGCATGTAGCCTATCCATTAGGCAGGATTGCCATGTATTGGAAACGACGTTATCAGCTGCCGTACCTCCTGACCGAGCATTGGACAATCTATCAGCCGCAGAATGATGCATTGCTACAAGGGAAGTTAAAACGACAAGTGGTTCGCATCGGCAATGGAGCATTCAGTATTATGCCTGTAAGTGACAATTTGCGGTGCCACATGGAGCGAGTGGGCGTGCGTAATGATTTTAGGGTAATCTACAATGTGGTGGATACCGACCGTTTCCGCTTGTCTGAACCGGTTACAACGGAGGACAAGATTCAACTTCTCCATATTTCCACTTTGCGTGATGAGGCCAAGAATTTCAGTGGCTTGTTGCGTGTGGTAGAGTGCGTGGCGCAGAGGCGTCGTGATTTTAGGCTGCATGTGATTCACGATTATCCTGCCCCGGCTTTTGAACACTACGTCCAGCAACGTGGTTTGTCGGATGTAGTCGTGTTTCACGGTAAGCAGGATGCGGAGGGGGTGGCGTCATTCTTTGCGCAGACAGCCTTTTTCGTGTTGTTTTCGAATTTTGAGAACCTGCCTTGCGTCATAGTGGAATCTTTTGCTTCAGGAGTTCCCGTGCTCTCCACAAGGGTGGGTGGTATTGGTGAGATCGTGACTCCAGAGCGAGGCACTCTGGTGGATGCCGGTGATGAGGACGCCCTCGCAAGGCAGATGCTGTCAATGCTTGATCATTATGCCGATTACGATCGCAAGACTATCCGCCAATATGCACAGCATACTTTCAGCATGCCTAAAATCGGCAAACAGATCTATGAACAATATCAGAAATTATTGAAAACGCTCTAACGAGATTCCAAAGTCACTGATGCCAACCACTTCGTCGATGCGCATACCTTGCGTGACGGTAAAGGTGTATTCACCATTGAAAGGGAATCTGACTTTGGGCTGGAAGAGGAATTTATTGTCCTTGACGCGTCCTTGACCGTTGCCGGTCCACTTGCCGTAGGGGTCACAGAGAATGAACCCGAGGGTGCATTCTGTACAATTAAATATTTCTTTTGCATTTTGAATTTTATAATTTGCTTCTGTACAATCTTTCAATTCCTCATAATCACTTTGATTTATGCAATAACCCCGAGGGTGTCCTGCTCGGAGTGCCCGTCAGGATAGGTGGTACGCATGAAGACGTAGAAGTTCTGCGTCTCGAAGTCGGTTGTGTTGCGCACATGGATATACATGTTGAAGTACTGCATGGAATCCTCAATGTTTATTTTGAAAACGAGAGGTTTGGTGACATCCCACCGTTCGCCAGGGATGCTGGCAATGTCGCTGTAATAAATCTGCTTGCCGCACGAGGCACACAGACAAAGCAGCAATGCTGCTATCCAAGTGGTAAGCAGTCTATGCATCGGTCAAGTGCTTTAATTCATCCATACTATAATTGCTGCTGTCATCCTCGAACTTTTTCTGGTTAACAATGGCAAAATCCTCCAATTTCTCTGGCAAGGTACCTTTCTCGTTCATGGCGATAATCTGTTTGACCTTGTCGAGGGGGATGGCGAACATGGTGGACGACTCGTTGGCATAGGAGTACCAGACGATTTTTTTGAAGATGTCGATCTTGTTGTAAATGCCTTTGCCTTTTTGGGTTTTGAGTTGGATGTTAGAGGCGGGAAAGTCGCTGAGCTCTTTCTTGTAGGTTTCTTGTTCAAAGTTGAGACAGCATTTCAGTTTGCCGCACATACCGGCGAGTTTTTGGGGATTTAGAGATAGTTGCTGTGTGCGTGCGGTGTGGGTTGATACCGATTGGAAGTTGGAAAGCCAGGAGGAGCAGCACAACTCACGTCCACAGGAGCCCAAACCACCTAAGCGAGCTGCCTCTTGGCGCACGCCAATCTGACGCATCTCGATGCGAATGTGGAAATGCTCGGCTAAGATTTTAATCAGCTCTCGGAAGTCCACACGATCCTCCGCAGAGTAGTAGAAGATGGCTTTGGAACCGTCACCCTGATATTCCACATCGTTGACTTTCATCTTGAGGTCCAGATCCCAAGCAGTGTATCGAGAAGAAAGCATGGTGTCGTGCTCTTTTTGGACAGTGGCAATCCACTCCTCAATGTCAGCGTAGCGGGCAAGACGGTATAACTTCTTGGTGACGTCTGCGGGATTGACATGCTTGTGTTCCAGCTGGCGTTTTACCTGCAGTCCCAACATGGAGATAATCCCGATGTCGTGTCCTGTGGCAGCCTCTACGGCCACAATGTCGCCCACTTTGAACACATGGTCGGCAGGTAACAAGAAGAAGTCCTTGTGGCTGTTCTTGAAGCGTACTTCTGCGATGGGGAACTCTAAGTAATCCAAGGAGATGTCAAGCGATTTTGTCCAGTCATGTGAGGGTAACTTGCAGGCGTTATAGTTGTATTGTCTGCAATGTGCAGATTCCGGATCGGGGAGGTCGCTAAGCCCTCTCGATAGGAAGATGTTCTGTGAAATTTTGTTTGACTCGGCCGATAGACCCGTGCGGACATCCATGTCCAAATAAGGCTCCCAATCCTCCTCGGTGTTGCGGTAGTTGTCCTCATTGTCAAGAACCTTCTCAGACTTCTTGCTCTTGTAGTTTTTGGCAATATTGTCCGCCTCCTCCTTGTTGAGGTCGTCTTCATCGCGTTGAGTGCCCGCCACGTCTGTGGGCGTGGCCATGTCAGCGACAGTCTCTGCTTCGTTGCTCTGTTCTGACTGTTCAATCGGCTCTGCTCCCTCAGCTTTTTCTTTCAACCGGTTGTCTCTATAATGTTTTTTTCTATTATTGTTGTTCTTCATTGACAAGTTCAATTTTAAGCGTGCAAAAGTACAAAATTCTTGCAATAATTTTACTCTCTATGAACTTGGATTTGAACTGCTATATTTTTGCTGTTGACTTTATGCTCTTATTTGTATGCTTTTGGTTTACTCCTTCACTTCTGCTTTTTCTCGGAATAAGCTCACCAGCTCCACATCATCTGCACCCGCAGCTCTGTTTTGTGGGGCTTGTCGATTTCGGACAGGCCGCTCCCGACACAATCTTTGTTCAGATAATGCGTGCGGCTAAGGCGTAGCCATAGACTTAAAAAGCGATATTTGAACCGTAATACGGCATACCCGCGGATGCCCTGGTAGTAGTATGAACCTATGGTGAAGGCATAATACACATCGTCTTCATAGGCATACAGACGCTCGTCGTAACGGTCGGTATCGAAATAGGCCGCCCTTAAGTGCAAGGCTATTCGGTCGTTCCACCATTTGAATGATAGGTCTTGATAAAGCAGAACACCTTGATACTGTTCTTTGGGAGAACTGTAACTGCTCATTTGCCATATCATACCTGTTTTACAATTCGCACGTTTGCTTGGATTGTACTGCCATAATACTTGTAGCCGGTGCGTGTGCAAATCTCTGATGCGTTTGTAGTGGATGTCATCACTGCGGTTGGTGGGTTTGTCGCGAAAGGCATACGATAGTTTCAGCGCGTTGTAACGTCCCATGCGCCATAACAGATGACTGCCGAAATCCAAAGCTTGTACGGGCGCGTCCAAACGGTAAGTGGGCGTGTGCAAAAGGTAGTAGTCAAAATAGACGCCACCCTCCACACTTCGGGAAAAGATATGCTGAAGGGTTATATAAAGCCCTGTTTCAGCCCGGTTGTGGCTGGTGCTGCCGAAAGCTTTGCCTAAGGGAGCCTCGTATTCGTAATTGTAGTGCCGGCCGATCATGGCCAACTGTGTGATAGGGGAGAGATGAAGACTCAGTGCTTGCAGAATGGCAGGGGGGCCGTTCCCATCCAAGGCCACTTCTCCAAAGAGCAATGTCTTTCTGATTACCCAC
>CALDIA010000197.1 GCA_937901455.1 uncultured Bacteroidales bacterium
ATCGGCGGGCTTGTTTGTTTACCCGCTTTTATAACTTTCCAAGTTGAACTTATAGACAACCAAATAGGGGGATGCATATAGGGTGGCATTGTCCAGCTGGTAGAAATAGCGCCAAGTGCCACTTACATTCTGGTAAGTGTAGTCTCCCGTCAGCTTGTACGTCCTGTCGCCGTTGACATCATACTGGTAGTAGGAGAACCACTCGTTGTCCGTCACCGTCTGCAGGCGGTTGTCCTCAGTCCAGGTGAGCGAGCGGCCATTATGGGCCACCATGTTTCCGGAATTGTCCCATGAGAAATTCTGGCTTGTGTTGGCCACAGAATCATACACACTGGCGAGAGTGTTGGGCTGCTGTGTGTTGTAGTTGTATGCCCGTCTGCTGTTTTGTGAGGTGTGGGTGGTTCCATACCCCCCTTCCGAGTAAATGTTGGCGTAGGATTTTTTGGAGGCAATACGCCCGTTCTTGTGGTAGGTCATACGAACCGTGTCCATTAAGTGCTCGTTTTTCTCCGTATTGTCCCACTGTCCATGGGAGTTGGCCAGCCGGTACAAGTCATCATACTCGTGATGATGGCTGTAGGTCCCGCCAAGACCGTCAGGCAAAGCCCCCGCCGTGTTGACAATGCCGGTGATGTTGCCCACGGCATCGTAGGTGTATGTGATGTCCTGCATATCAACTCCTGCACGGGTCTGACTTTGCAGAATCCGCAGCCGTTGGATGCTGTCGTAGTCATATCGCGTGTGCGTGCCGTTGCCGTAGAAGACTTCGCTCTTCAACTCAAACTCGTTGTAGGCGATGCTATCGATGTAGGGATAGGTATATGTGGTGTACATAGGGACAGGGTCATGAGAGCCAGGGAAAGCGTTGAGGGAGACCTGCCCGTTGAGATTACTTGGAATGAGTGGTATCAGACTGTCATGCGGAATGGGTGGCACGTAAGGGTCGAAGTTGTTCCTCTTATACTGCCCGTAAACATTCTCCAGCATTCCGCCGAGATTGTAGTCATAATGAACCTCCTCCCCGTCGGGGTAGGTCATCTTCTGTATGCGGTTCCAGCTGTCGTACTCGTACTGCATCTTGAAGGTGTAGGTTCGGTTCTCAAACGGAAGCGCAAAAGTACGGATGTTTTGTTTACTTGCAGTCCGAAATTTAGGGATTGTTATCATTGTTGACGCTTGTTGTTTATGAATTCTTGAACGGATTCTTCCCTGATTGAAATTTGCCGATACTTGTGCCTTCCCTTGTGTTTTTTTAAAAGAATGGCTACTCCATTAAACGTTATGCATATGAAATTCGCAGAAGAAAAATCTGATTCTAATCTCAGGACAAACGATTGTTTTAACACCAAGCCTTGTAATTCGCACATCTCTACGTTTTCCTGAATAACATACTGTCTTTCGTCTGGGAAAACAACAAAAAGAGTATCTTCTTCATAATACAATGTATCGTAATTAGCCAGAATGTTGTCCACACGCAGACAGTTCGGTGGGAATAAAACAGGACAAGTAACACCCTTTTGGTTGCAAAAAAGTTTAGCAACCTGACCTCGCGAAAAAGCACAAAAACCTATAAAACAAACTAACAGGAGAAATTTCTTACTCATGATCCTCACCATTTCTTTGTTTGCAATTCATCGTACGCAATGCTGCATTTTGGAAAGCAACTCTATCAAGCTTCGAAGAGTTCGCATTATCCCTTTTGTAGATATAATGGTTTAGCACTTCGTCTAGCAGCTCATGAGTAAACGTGGCCGCTGGATTACCCGTTAAACCACCATCGTCTGTGCTTAAATTGTCTCTCACAGAATTATCCACACCTAAAAGATATGAAGAAAAACGTTTGCCCCATGAGGACGCCCCCCCCTCCTTTATTCGGCAACGAAGTGAATTCTCCGGTTAATCTCCCACCTATAACGACACCATTTTCGTCTCTGATGGCCTCACTTTTTTCAAAAACAAAAGAAGGCGTATTTTCAACGATCTTTACAATAACTTTTTCTGAACGTGTAATAATATCTTGAAATCCATCTAACAATTTTTGCCTGTCAGTAGATGCATCTTGATAATATTGTTCATAATGACGCTCGTTAATTGTTAATGTATAACCGGAAAATCGAAACAGATTATTCTTTCCAAAAATTTCTTTCAAATAAGATCTTATCATTTTTTTCGAAAAGTGGTCATAAGCGATAACTGTGTCTCCATTCGGATCCACCAACCTCACCGGATTGTCCGCGCAATAAACGTACGGGCTGAGGGATGCATATTTGTCACTCATCGGGTCCACACTCAACCAAATGCTCAAATCGGAGTTGTAATAGCGGGAACCAAAGTACGAGTAACCCGTCTCCGCATCCTTCTCCTTGGCACTGAAAGTGTACATGGCACCAACGGCCGTGTGCTGCTGGTTTACCAAGTCTTCGCCGTAGGGCAGGTAATGGAGGTGCTGGACAGCTTCACCATCGGTGAACGTAATCCAACTGCTACTGCCCAGGTGGTCGGGGTGGTAGAAATAGCGTTCGTTCTCTGGGATCTGAGATGCATTCGTCAGTTCGTAAAGGTATGACAAGGGGGCTGTTGGTCGAGCATCTTCCGCGTTCAGACACTCGAAGATCACGCCTTGGGCGTGGTTCTTATTGGCAAATAACTTGTCGTGAACTTGGAACTCGTCGGCCAAGGGATGACCAAGCTCCTGTAGTCCGCCGTTTCCCAGCTTGCTGGCAATGCGTTCGCTCTCGGCATAGTAGTGCTTGGTGTAGCCTTTAGGAGTGACAACCAAATAGGGCGACGCATAAAGTGTGGCATTGTCCAACTGGTAGAAATAGCGCCATGTGCCACTAACATTCTGGTAAGTGTAGTCTCCCGTCAGCTTGTAGGTTCTCTCCCCGTTGGCATCATATTGATAGACTGACAATGATTTGTCGTCCATCACTCCTTGCAAACGGTTCTGTTCGTCCCAGCAAAGGAAACGTTTCATGGGTATGCCGTCATGCTTATGATAAGTCATATTCCCCTTGGCATCCCACTGGAAGAACTGTTGCGGACCGTTGTTATCTATGTACGTCAGCGTATTGGGCTGGCTTGTATTCGTATAGTGGTACATATTGTCATAGATGACCGAGTTGAAGGAGTTTGTCATAGGTGTCTGCGTCACGATTCCGGCGGTCAAAGTCTTCCTGCTGATTCGTCCGTTAAGGTTATAACTCATCTCCAGTTCATAGTTAGTGCTCGGGCTTCCAAGCCAATTGCCTGTCGAATATACCAGCCTGTACAGGTTGTCGTACGAGTATTGGTTGTGATACATTCCGCCCAATCCGTTGGCAAGGATGCCTGCGGAATTATCTATGTCGGTGATGTTGTTTACCGCATCGTAAGTGTAATCGATATTTTGCATAAGTTCGCTTGGCGTTGCTGTGGTGGCGGTATAGGACTGTAAATTTATGAGCCGTTGCAGAATGTCATATTTGTAAAACGTTTTTGTGCCGTTGCCGTAATACACCGCCTCTTTCAGCTCGAACTCGTTGTAGCGGATGCTGTCGATATATGGATAGGCGTTGTTCATCTTTGTGCCGGAAATGCTCTTCAGCATACCGCCAAGGTTGTAGTCATACGTGACCACCTCCCCATCGGGGTAGGTCATGCTCTTTATGCGGTTCCAGCTGTCGTACTCGAAATTCATTTTGAACGTATAGGTTTGGGCATCAAACGGAAGCGCAAAAGTACGAATGTTTTCGGTAAGTTCACCGAGTTTCCCGTAAGAAAAAGTCTGCCAGCCGGAGGCGTCCTCCTGGAGGACTATCTCCGTGTATCGCGCGTATCTGCGCGGATTCTTGACCGGTTTGCTCATATTCTCTTCCATTCCAATTGTTGGTCTGAATTTCTAATTTCTAACTCCTCATTCCTTGATACCGCGACAACGCCAGGAATGGTCACAATCGGTTTGACACGAAGTTTGAACGGATAGCGTGCCCGGTCGCCCAAAAAGAGAAAGAGTTTATTTGACCCTTTTCAGTGTGGCGCGTTGAACCTCAGCAAGGTAAGTGTCAGCAAACTCGTCACAATAGAGTTGAATTTCCTTTTTGGAACATTTCTGCACCGTCCATGATTGGAACATAATAAGAAGCTTGTTTGAGCTTTCGTCGTATGCCCAAGGGGAATCTTCCGATGAGCCGTCCGAATATTGGATGAGACAGGTCCCATCTGTTTTGACTGTGAGCGTCATTCCCCCCTCAAATACATCTCTCCACTCAGTACCGGAAGTGGGTTTCTCTTGATAAGACGTAACCTCCCAAGTTCCGATAAAAGACTCTTTTGTCACCTCTTTGTCGGAACAAGAGGTCATTACGGTTACTGCGGCGAATGCCATCGCCAGGATAAATAATACTTTTTTCATTTTTTTAAGTTTTTGATGATGAATTTAATTTGGTTAATTGACAATTTAAGTAGTTGATAATCTTTATGTTTTAGAAGTTGGATTGTATCCATAGGCGTGAGAGTTTCGGCCCCCCTCTTGCCATTGAAATAGATAGCTTAGCTTTGCTATATATTCGTAGTATTCTGAAAAGATTTGTAGTGATTTAGACACAGATAATCTGAATCTGTGTATTAATTTGCAACAAAAATCCCATAATCATTGTCTTTTACCCTGTATACGAAATGCATCAAAAAACCAGAAGTAAGATTTTTATAATTGAGCTCCTGATAGCTTCGCTTTAATTTTGTACTATCGATGTTCAGGTTCTCCGCTATAGTTTCCCATGTGTCACCAATGTTCACCAAATAAGCGAATTCAAAAGAGTTTTCTTCGTCAGTGCACTGGACACAATCCCCATTTAAAAGATGATCGTTGTCAATCTCATATTGAGCGTCAAAATATGCATTAAAAGGCGGGAAATAATGATCTATCAAGTTATAGTTCGCGGGGGGATGTATTGATTGATCTTTTTCAGTACAAGTAAAAAAATTATTGATGATTTGACTTTCAGAAAAATCATGAATCACGATCAAGACCTCTTCTGACATTACAAAGCCAAAACAATTAATTCTATTATCAATAGAGAATCTATCATATATTGTTTTGCTGTACGGGTATATTTCCATATCGCAACCTTCATCATATATTTGAATCAAAAGCATTGGAAATGTATGGAATTGTTGATAATATCTACAATTTTTCCATTTTTGGACAATACTGTCAATGGCTGATTCCATTTCTTGGTTGACAAACGTATAAATATCGCAATGTGCAAGAGTATCTCTTGATTTCGCATTCGAGCTGTTGATAAACAAACAGAAACAAATTAATATTGCAGCTAATCTTTTCATTTTATATATTTTATTATTGAATTATCCGTGCCGTGATTCTTATCATTAACCCATGTTGTCGTTTTACCTCTATGCCTTATTCCAAAACTTGCATTTGGCTGAGTTTTTAATAAACTATTCCAAGCATCGGTGTCCACATAATTTGAATTAGCGGCATTATTAGGTGTTGAAGGAAAGCCTGCCGTAGAGCTTTGGTCATTGCATAAGTGATTGTGGTCGTAACGTATCAGATTTCCAGGATTAACTTCACAGGCCTTTTCATACACCAAACTTTCAGTTTCTTTACTATGGGCTGACCCTACCATAAAACTTGAACTGCCATCATCATTCCGTGTTTCCATATAGCCCCATTCAACATTAGAGTTATCCGCCATGAAATTGAAAGTTTTTCGAGCGTCTGATTTTGACATACCAACAAGTAAAGTTCCTCCGCCATTTCCTAATTGCTCACCCTTTTCTTGAGCATCTCGGAAAACGCCATTTCCCGACAGCTCCGTGGACTTTTTCCCACAACGAAGGACGTCGTTCCCTTCGCATCGTGTTATGGTTGTCTTTCCTGTTTCATTGTCAACGTCTATTATATCCTCCCCATTTGGGTCCACCAACTTTACAGGATTATTCGCGCAATAAACATACGGGCTCATACTTGGATACTTGTCACTCATCGGATCCACACTCAACCAAATGCTCAAATCGGAGTTGTAATAGCGGGAACCAAAGTACGAGTAACCCGTCTCCGCATCCTTCTCCTTGGCACTGAAAGTGTACATGGCACCAACGGCCGTGTGCTGCTGGTTTACCAAGTCTTCGCCGTAGGGCAGGTAATGGAGGTGCTGGACAGCTTCACCATCGGTGAACGTAATCCAACTGCTACTGCCCAGGTGGTCGGGGTGGTAGAAATAGCGTTCGTTCTCTGGGATCTGAGATGCATTCGTCAGTTCGTAAAGGTATGACAAGGGGGCTGTTGGTCGAGCATCTTCCGCGTTCAGACACTCGAAGATCACGCCTTGGGCGTGGTTCTTATTGGCAAATAACTTGTCGTGAACTTGGAACTCGTCGGCCAAGGGATGACCAAGCTCCTGTAGTCCGCCGTTTCCCAGCTTGCTGGCAATGCGTTCGCTCTCGGCATAGTAGTGCTTGGTGTAGCCTTTAGGAGTGACAACCAAATAGGGCGACGCATAAAGTGTGGCATTGTCCAACTGGTAGAAATAGCGCCATGTGCCACTAACATTCTGGTAAGTGTAGTCTCCCGTCAGCTTGTAGGTTCTCTCCCCGTTGGCATCATATTGATAGACTGACAATGATTTGTCGTCCATCACTCCTTGCAAACGGTTCTGTTCGTCCCAGCAAAGGAAACGTTTCATGGGTATGCCGTCATGCTTATGATAAGTCATATTCCCCTTGGCATCCCACTGGAAGAACTGTTGCGGACCGTTGTTATCTATGTACGTCAGCGTATTGGGCTGGCTTGTATTCGTATAGTGGTACATATTGTCATAGATGACCGAGTTGAAGGAGTTTGTCATAGGTGTCTGCGTCACGATTCCGGCGGTCAAAGTCTTCCTGCTGATTCGTCCGTTAAGGTTATAACTCATCTCCAGTTCATAGTTAGTGCTCGGGCTTCCAAGCCAATTGCCTGTCGAATATACCAGCCTGTACAGGTTGTCGTACGAGTATTGGTTGTGATACATTCCGCCCAATCCGTTGGCAAGGATGCCTGCGGAATTATCTATGTCGGTGATGTTGTTTACCGCATCGTAAGTGTAATCGATATTTTGCATAAGTTCGCTTGGCGTTGCTGTGGTGGCGGTATAGGACTGTAAATTTATGAGCCGTTGCAGAATGTCATATTTGTAAAACGTTTTTGTGCCGTTGCCGTAATACACCGCCTCTTTCAGCTCGAACTCGTTGTAGCGGATGCTGTCGATATATGGATAGGCGTTGTTCATCTTTGTGCCGGAAATGCTCTTCAGCATACCGCCAAGGTTGTAGTCATACGTGACCACCTCCCCATCGGGGTAGGTCATGCTCTTTATGCGGTTCCAGCTGTCGTACTCGAAATTCATTTTGAACGTATAGGTTTGGGCATCAAACGGAAGCGCAAAAGTACGAATGTTTTCGGTAAGTTCACCGAGTTTCCCGTAAGAAAAAGTCTGCCAGCCGGAGGCGTCCTCCTGCATGATTACCTTACCCACCGAGTTGTTCGCCAAATTTGCACTGTTGTACGTGCCGTATTCATAGTGTACGTTGTTGGCAGGATATTGGGAACAAAGGACATCTGTCAGCTGGTTGTAATAGTATCGGTAGTCCAAATACTCCCCAGCAGCATTCTCATGATATATTAAATTTCCTGCCGAGTCATATTTGTATCGGTCATCACCAGCATCGGGATGCTTTCTGTGAACCAGTTGGCCAACCATGTCATAGTCGTATCTGGTCTCGAAGCCGTCAGGATCAGTACTCTTCTTGAGCTGGCCGATACAGTCATATTCAAAGGAGGTTTCTGAACCGTAAGGGTCAATCTGCACTATCTGCTGTCCCATGGTGCCCGTTAGCACTCTTATCTGGTTCCCTTTTGCATCTTTGGTGATGGTTCGCAAAAGGGTCTTGCCACCCCAAGACTCCACGCCGTAAGACATCACGGTGCTGTCTGAGGTGGGCAGTTTCAATTTAGTCTGACGGTCCATGATGTCATACCATGTGGCGGTTCGGGTTTCTGAAGAATAATAGGGGTTGTAAGTGGCGAACAATGCAGTATCTTCTTTAAACGGATGGTATTGTTCGACCGTCCTGCCGAAGCAGTCGTACTTCACCCTACCTGTCACCAAACTCCACTCTTGTCCGTTAATTTCCGCGTCTTTCTTGGTTTGTAGCATCCTGCCAAGGCCGTCTGCGATAACGGTTGTGCGGATAGGGTCGCTTTGATGCTGGCTGTCGTAATGATAGGTGCAGGCGTAGCTTCGTCCGCCAGAACCAGAAATGCTCAAGGTGCCGTAGTTTTTCGGATAATACTCCATCCTGATGGTGTAAGGCTGGCCTGCGTCTATTTCGTATGGCGCCAGAATCACCGTGTTCCGACCCATATAATCGTACTGGTAGCGCATCTCGTTGTCGTTTATATCGACCGTTCTCGTTGGCTTACCGAACTTTAAATCATAACTTGCCGTGGAGAAGAAGCCCAAGGAAACATTGTCAACCCGAATGGGGTACGTATGGACACTGTTGTCATATTGATAGGTAAACTGTAGCCGTTGCCCGTTCAAATTCTGAGGCATCATAGCAGACGACACGTTTCCGTACGTATCGTATGTGAAGTCATATTGTGCATTACCACTGCTGTTGTGTCGCACAAGTTGTTGCAATTTGCCTGTCTGATAATAGGAGGCTGTGCGCTTCTGCATAGTGTTGCCGCTATAATTCTTCACAACAATCTGCACGGGTAGTGCCACGAGATTGCACTGCATCCCCGCGGCGTATTCAATCTCAGCCTTGAACCATTCGTCATGATGAGTGGTGTCACCAAAGTGGATGTATTCGGTTACATTGCGGTAGCGGTCATATCTACGTACAATCCGAGAGGTCACCTGTGCCGTGGCGTGTCCCTCGTACCAATTCGTCAGGTCGGACTCCACGCCCACATACACATCGGAACGTGCGCAACCGCCTTCGGAGACTTCGCTGCCTGCAAAGTCATAGACGATAGCATCGTACAAATGTTCGATATATGGATTCCATTCTGCGTCATACATGCAGTCGCGAATTTTGCGACCCCGTTTGATAAAGTCTTGATTATTGAACTCCTCCACAGTGAGTCGATACAGGCTGTCGTGGTTTTCCGTGTCATATTGATAGGTGATTACAGTATGATAGCCGTAGTCCATTCGTTCCTCGCGGTTATAGTTGGGTTCCGAATATTCGAAACTGGTGAAGGTGCGGTTGCCACCGACAGGACAAAGCGTGTCGTTGTTGCTGACCCTGACCTCTGCAAGATTCCAGCTGCGCTGCGGTTTGTCAAAGGAAGAGAGCGGCATGTCATAGTCCATCTCGAAGGAACTTCCTGTGAAATTTGTCACCTTCCGCAGAAGGTTGGTTTTGCCGGATTTGTTGTAGCGAACAATCATTTCATTTTCATAATCGGAGGTGACGTAATCAACATATCCGTCGCCATTAATATCGGTGAGTTGAACGCTATCACGGCTGAACGTTCTGCTGTATGGTGAACCGGAAATGCCGGCACACACTTTCAGAATGCTGAAGAAAGTGAAACCAAGTGTGACAGAAGCATTGATGGACTCGCTGTATGATCGACCAAAACTGATGTTCGAGATGTTGTTGACATTTTCCCATCCCGACCAGTTTCCACCGCCGATGTTGTAACGCACCATCAGACCGTTTCCTCCTTTCATCACATAGTCGGGAAGCCCGTCTCCATTAAAGTCCATCAGCATTTTCTGGGTATGATTGCGGGAAAAGTTCACTCCCATTCCGCCACCGATACTGGCTTGGCCGACGTTGAAGTTTGCTCCGAAGCTCATACTTGCATTTTCGCTGTCACCATCACGGATGGGGAAGTTGCCCCATAATGTCCTCGGCTGGAATCCGTAGCCCGTATTGAGGCTGACGAAAGCGTAGCCTTGACCATCCACCGAAACTTTGTCGGGAAGCCCATCACCGTTGACATCCATCCAGGAGAACACGGTGTTGTCGGAGCCTCCGCCGAGATCTGCACCCACATTGCCCGAACCGTCAAAACTGATTTTAGACCCTTTGGGATTGTTGGACGAACCTCGTGTCGGCATTTGGAAACTGCCGCCGAAGTTGACACCGCCAGAGGTGGTTTCCGACTTCGTGATTCCATCAGCCATAGGTCCCATAGGCACAGGGGTTCCTATTCCGCCCCACGGGTTTGAGTACTGCACCAGCGACTGGCCGACAATGTCAGGATAGCGGTCGCCGTTCAGATCCATATAGTCTGTAAGAATAATGTTCTCTCCTCGGGAATGGGTCATCCCTACAGAAATAACGGGTATGGCTGAGAGACTGAGTGAATGGTTTTTGATTCTTGAAATGTTCTGCTTGCGCACCGTCTTCACTTCGTGATTGACCACGATGGGAATAGGGTGATCGTACTCTTCAATGTCTATCGTGTTAGTGTCTGCGGAATATTCCGGTAGACGGGTATTACTCATTATGCTATCTGTCAGGTAGTTGATATTTCCATAACCCACCCATGCACGGTTTTTGCAGTCTGGTCGCATTTCTATCCAGCTGGTGGTTTTGGCTATGGGATTGTAAACCCCTGCGTTTTCGTAACAGGATACCATATCCGAAGCCTCCTGAGGATGGAGTGAGTCATGGGAGATATTGTTTTTGAGACCTTTGATTCTGTTTTTTCCTGTTGTTGCATGGTCTGCATCATGTGGGTACATGTATAAGTCTGTGACCAACTTGTCCACATGGATATGGGTATCGTGGATTGTCGCACCGTTTAACGTGTCGTTGTTGTTGTAGGCGAACTGTCCCCATCCGCGGTAGAGCGGACCGAAAAGGGTGTGGTACACGGTATCTTTTTTTGTTCCGTCATAATTCTCAATTTCCGCCTTTACGGGTGGATAATAATCCTGAATTTTGATGTATTGGCCATTTTGCATTTGATAATACTCCACGTGCGGTACTATTTGGACCTTACTCCAATCGAATTTTTGGGAATTCGGAGTCGCAGGTTTTTTCTCAAGCGTGAATTTTACGAAATCTTCTTGTTGTACTGGGATGTACTGGCTTCCGTTTTTAAGCAGGACAACTGGTGTGTGGAGCATATTGTTCTGGATAGTTTGGTTCGTGCTTGCAAATGTGCTTATGTTATTATTGTTCATTCTATTAGCCTCAATTCTCAATCTGTAACCAGAATTATAACTATTAACATAAGGTGTTGAAGAACAAATATCTGCTGTGACCCTGATGTAGGTGTTGCTCTCATCCAAAGGCACGGCGAAGAAATCCCTGCCAGACACCACAAAGTCCCGTTTGGAGTCGTAAAGATTTTCATTTACGCCATAGTGGTCTTCTGATCCGCTACCAGAATAAGTGATGGTCTGCCGCCAGCTGACCTTGTCGAAGTCATGATTGTCGCCCGATATAAGCCGAAAGAAAACAAGGTCATTGAGACCGAGGTGAACACTGAAGGTGGTGTCCTTCATTGATGTGTCATCTTTGTCCACATATCTGGTGAAGAGGGTGTCGTATGATGTGGCATGGAGTACATAGTCGTTGTCGGCAGTCACGCCCCTGCAGACTTGCACTGCATAGGACACCCCGTCGCGCCACTTTGATTGTGACATTCCGCCGATGCTGTCGTTCAGTAGTCTCAGGCGAGATCGGATGCTGACGGTTCCTGCTTTTTGTGGCACCCATACTTTCACAGCCTCCAAATCGGGGTCAGGAATCGTCACAATGGTGGAGTTGGCTGTCTGCGAGAAAATGGGGAGACATTCCATCTCCTTTCGGTAAACTATGATGTCTGTCACTCTTGGCGGATGAGCTGAATAGCGATACTCGCAATAATATTCTCCCGTACTTTCCAAAGAATCTACAAAGTCTAACACCTGTTGGGGCATGTGGTTGTTGTATTCTTTGGCGTTGAAAACAGTGTCTCGAATCCAACTAATAAAACAAATAATACTGTCGCTGGCCTCGCCGTCAAAAATGATGCCCTGACAAGTGTCCAAAGAGGTGTGCACGATATTGCTGTCTGCACCGTTTCCCGCATTTTGGTTCTCCGCCATGATGGTGTAGAAGCTGCTGAATCTGACCCTGCCACCTGGTTCCGTCACATTGAACATCACTCCGTCATCAGTGATAAGGTCGGGCAGTCCGTCTGCATTCACATCTGAAAAATAGGTGGTCGTGGTGGATCTTGTAGTAGGCCAACTACCGTTATACGCCAGCAGATCCGAGGCTTGCAGTCCCCATGTGGTTGTACTGCTCGCCTCTTTTAGAAAATCAGTCAATCCGCTGATATGCATGGTGTCCCCGTATTCGAATGTAGTGTCATCAATGGCAATTTGCGGACGGTAAACCAATTTTTTACCAACCTTGAACACCTTGTCAGCCAAACCATCTCCGTCAAGATCGATAAGTGTCAATGCTCCTTCGCTCTTGGAACGACTGTAGTTGAAATTGCCACCCACACTTGCAGAAGTCATCGCCACATTGGCACCAATCCCCACAGATGCAGTGCCACCGATATTCCAACTTTTGCCACGGGTGGAGCCCAATGCGGTAGAGCTGCCCTCATTGCCCAAACTGGCAGGATCTGTTAGAAACCACGATTTGACATGGTCATCATTAAGATACGGGTATTGCTCTTCGCCAAAAATCCCTTCACCTTGAGGGGAATCAAAATAATCAAAGTGTGTCCTTGTCGTATTCTCCTCCGCAAGATCGCTCATGTCACCAACACAACCGAGAGGCTTGACGCTGATTCGGTCAACCCGAACAACATCTGTAAGTCGGGTTTTATAATTGCTACATCTGCCAATAGTGTCAATGAACATGTATTCCCTAATAGTTGTGTCATTATAAAACACCCCTATGTTGCATAGATTAGAGGCCGTGACTTCCGCAAAACCTCTGTTGGCACTGATAATGACATCCTGTCGCTCTCCGTCTCGGCGGTTGAAAACCACCTTGTATTTCCCCCGTTCTACGGATGTGTTGGTGTAGCTGATGCTATCTATGTAAATCTGTTTTCCTATAGGACCTCCATCTCCATTTGCACCCACATTTTCAAAAGCCACATTGTAATAATATCTGACATTGTTGCCGTATGGGTCAACACTTTCCGCCAATGCCCAGTGACCAATGGCACCTGAAGTGTTGTCAGCACCTATTCGCAACACGCAGCTGCTATTCACACCGTTATCGGAGGTGTATTTCCCGTAATAGTCCGTGACACCATTCTTGTGGGTTACCGTCCACCAGTAGTTGTTGGGGCCACTGCCATGCCGCACTATGCTGTCGAAAGCCTCGTTTTTGCGAGGAAAAAACTGCTCATAACCATCTTGGTCAAGGTCATAACGGTTCGTCCACTGGTTGGTGCGGTGCGGCATCTCCCTGAAGTTGCCGTTGCCGTCTTTGGTAACCAACTGTTCCCCTTCATAGACATACACCTCGCTCTCCTTGCTCTGGTCGTATCTCGGCACACCCCACCGCGTTTCCACGGTGATGGAGGGGATGGAAATGTCCCAGCCCACGCCGAGCCAGCCGTTGCCTCTGCCGCTGCTGTAGGTCAGCGCGAGGTTGGGCTGCATTCCTTGCCGTCCGGCGGGAATCTCTATCGGGTAGCTCAAGTTGGCCGTGCCGTTGTTGTTGGACGTGGGCGGCTGCATCAGCGTCAGACCCTCCAACGGGTCGGCAGCCTTCAACTCCTTGATGCTCGTGGGCGTGTAGGCAGAGGTCTCCGGCATCTCCGGGGTCTTCAAAACCGCGTTGATGAAATCCAGCGGGGAATCGTCTTCAATTAGGAATGAGGAATTAGAAATTAGGAATTGGTCGGGAACGGTGGTGTTTTGCGAGAGACGGGAGCACACCACCATTTCGATTTCATTGACCGAATCCCGTTCTATGGCCACCCAACGATGGTACTGCCTGTCATAGACGTAGGTCTGTATGTCGTCCTCGGTGAACCCCTGCGGCAACAATGACGGGTCGTAAGGGATTACAATTTGCAATTCGGAATGGACAATGGGCAATGAAACGCGATAACCGCCTGCCTGCCTTTTCGTTACACCATCCGCTAATTCCTCATTCCTCATTCCTGATTCCTCATTGGCAACGCCCGTCACGTTCACCATGCCTGCGTCAAGCGGCGGCAGCTGCACAGGGGTGAGTTCCATCATTGATGTAGTTGCCTGCATGGCAGGCGGTGCGCTCAATGGGGAACCCGCTTCAGGTAATGCGGAAAGATTTCCAGCCGTTGGATTCGCCTCTGTCAGAGGGGCAACGGCACCGCCCGCATTGTCTTCTTGAAAGACGGACAACGTCCCGTCCCCAGTACCGCTCAAAGCATTTGGAGCAGAATTGTAGCTGTATGTCTTGTAGGAGCGGGTTGAATACTGGTTGTTCGCCGTGTCAAATGAGAACAGGGCGAGAATAATTGCTGCCAGCACCGCGATTATGGAGAGCAGATATTGTTTCATATTCTCTATGTTCTATGTTATTCTCTTTTTTCTGTTCGGTCCCACACTGCGCCTTCGGCTTGTCTCTAGGCCCCACACTGCGCTGCGCTTGTGTGGGGTTAATTGCGCTTCGCGCGTCTTGCCCCTTCGGGGCTGCTTAAGGAAGATGTTTTTTTAATGGACGACCATTTTGAGAGTCTTGTGTTCAGAAGTCGAGGTGATGGCGATAAGGTAGTGTCCCGCAGTGGGTACGGAGTTCTCGAAACGGTAGGCGCGCTGGCCATTGCCGTCCATGGTGAGCAGGAGCCGCCCGTCGGAATCGTAAACCGTGACGGTCACGTCCTGCGCTTCAGGGTATGCTATTCCCACGGTGAAATTCCCATGGTTGGGGTTGGGGTGCAATTTGTAATGAGGAATTAGGTATGAAGAATTATCGTTGACCAATGATTTTATGGATATTGCATCGTTGTCCATGGTAGAGACGCGCCATGGCACGTCTCTACGGTCGTTTTGCGCCATATCGTCCTGTGTTGTACCGTTATTATAACCGTTCACCGCCAACGTCTTCGGCATGCCCATGGTGTCCGGCATCGTCACGGCGAAACAGAAGAAATCGCGCCCGCTTTGGTCGGTATCCCAGTGTATATTGTTATAAATGTAATGTCCTGCGCTATCCGTGCCGATAGACAGAATCTGCTCCATCTCCCCTGCTGGGAACTCACCCGTGCCGCTGCGGTCGATCAGGAGGACAGGCGCGATGCTGTCATGCACGGCGGCGGTGTCCAAAAGGATGAATGTGCTGTAGA
>CALDIA010000198.1 GCA_937901455.1 uncultured Bacteroidales bacterium
AGACGAGCAGGACTCCCGTTATTACGGCAAGTTCGCGCTCATTCCTTTCTTCGAGCCGTCGAGCCAACAAGAGGCTTATGATATCACCTATGCTGCCTTCGACTTTTCCGAGAAATACCACACACCCGTGCTGATTCGTCTGACCACTCGTCTGTCACACTCTCGCGCTGGTGTAGCGCGCAAGGCCGAGCGTCCGCAAAACGAGTTGCACGTTGAGGAGAACCCCAAGCAATTCATCTTGTTACCTGCCAATGCACGTGTGCATTATCGTACCTTGTTAAGCAAGCAGGATGATTTCGAGAACGAATCGCTCAATTCCCCATTCAACAAGTACATTGAAGGTGCCGACAAGAAGATAGGCATCATCGCTTCCGGCATTGCCTACAACTATCTGATGGAGAATTTCGAGAACCATCAGTGTCCGTACCCTGTGCTGAAGATTTCTCAGTACCCGCTGCCCAGCAAGTTGATTGCGAAGATGGTGGACGAGTGTGAAACCGTCTTGGTAGCAGAAGAGGGTTATCCATTCATTGAGGAGCAGGTTCGAGGCATCTTGAACCGGACGGGCAACATCATTGGCCGTCTGAGTGGTGCGCTGCCTCGCGATGGCGAATTGAACCCGAACCTCGTAGCCAAGGCGTTAGGTTTGCCCGACACATACGGCACACCCGTTCCCGAACTGGTTGTACCGCGTCCACCGGCCTTGTGTGTCGGCTGTCCGCACATTGACTCCTACTTAGCCATCAACGAAGCTATGGCCGAGCATGGCAAGGGCAAAGTATTCGCCGACATCGGTTGCTACACTTTAGGCGCACTGCCTCCCTACAATGCCATCTACACGACCGTTGACATGGGGGCTTCCATCACCATGGCCAAGGGTGCCGCCGACGCTGGCATGCGACCTGTATTGGCCGTTATCGGCGACTCCACCTTCACGCACAGTGGCATGACCTCCTTGTTAGACTGCATCTACGAGAACACCCCTGTCACGGTGATGATTCTCGACAACAGCACCACCGGCATGACCGGCGGTCAGGACTCCCACGCATTGGGCGTATTAGGTGAGATCTGCAAAGGTTTAGGTGTGAAGGAGGAACACATCCACCGCATCAACCCGCTGAAGAAAGATCACGAAGCCAACGTCAAGCTCATCAAGGAAGAACTGGCTTACGAAGGCGTATCCGTCATCATCCCCACGCGCGAGTGCATCCAAACCCTCAGCCGTCGTATGAAGAAACAACAAGCCGAAAAGAAAGCCAACAATTAGTCTTAATTAGTCTTAAATTGTTAGCACTTCCCAAAAGCTACTAACCAGCCCCAATTATTAACAACAAACAAGAACGAACAAATGAAAATTGACATTATATTAGCAGGTGTAGGCGGACAAGGCATCTTGTCCATTGCCACCATAGTAGGATATGCCGCTGTAAAGAGAGGCATGTATATGAAACAAGCAGAGGTTCACGGTATGAGTCAGCGTGGTGGCGATGTGCAGTCGCACTTCCGCTTGTCTGACCATGAGATTGCCTCCGACCTGATTCCGATGGGCAAGGCAGACATGATCATCTCCGTAGAGCCCATGGAGTCGCTGCGCTATCTGCCGTGGCTCAACCCGGAGACCGGATGGCTCATCACCAACAGCCAGCCTTTCATCAACATTCCCAACTATCCGGATGTGGACAAATTGAACGCCACATTGGACGGTCTGAAGAACAAGGTCGTGATTGACGCCGACAAGATTGCCAAGGACTTAGGGTCAGCCCGTTCTGCCAACATGGTGATCTTGGGTGCTGCATCACCCTACCTTCAGCTTCCCTTTGAGGAGATTGAGGCTGCCGTGCGCGAGAACTTCGCCCGTAAAGGCGAGGATGTGGTCAACACCAACATTGCCTGTCTGCGCGCTGGACACGAATATGCTGAGAAGATGAGATAACACTCCCTCACCCATCTCCATACCCACACTGACAGGGGGAGGACGAGAGAATAAGACCTCCCCCTGCCTTTTTCAAAGAGTCGGAAGCAGAAAATAGCAGAATAAAGACGAAACAATTGGTCGTACATGGAAATTGACAACCACATGAAGGAACTTCTGGAACGTGCATCCGCCCCACATTTGTGGGACGAGCAGCCAGTATTTTGCTTCACTTCCGACATAGATTGGGCCTCGGAAGCGGTGATTGGTGCATATTTCCAGAAACTGCCTATCGACCTGCTCAAGTTGACCGTTTTCATGACACATTCCTCCGACATGCTCAGTCGGGCGTATGCGGCAAAACGGATCCAGCGGGGCATTCACCCCAACTTTCTGCCAGGTTCCTCACACGGAGACTCCTTCAGGGAGGTGATTAAGACCTGCATGTCCTTTGCCCCTGAAACCATCTGCACCCGCTCGCACCGAGCCTTCGACGTGACCGATACGGCGCACATGCTCTACAACGACTTTCATCTCCGCTGTTGCTCAAACGTCTTTACGACGCTCGCCCCCAACATTTCCCCTTTCTTTCTGGAATCGAAGCTACTACAAGTCCCCATTTTCTTTGAAGACGGTAGTTTTCTTTACAACAGCCTCGGGCTATCGGTAGCCCCATATCGCAAGTATTTCACTACTCCCGGCCTCAAAGTCATCAGTTTTCACCCAATGAACATGGCCTTTAACACGCCAGACATAGCCTGGATGCGCCAGATCAAAGACTCCATGTCCAGGGAAGACTTCAATCACATCAGCAACGAGATGATTGAGCGGCATCAAAATCGAGAGAAAGGCATCTATGATGTTGTGATGGAGATTATCCATCTTGCCCAGCAGATACAGGCTCCCATCCTTTCGCTCCAAGAGATATACCAACAAACCATTGCCTAACCCTTAGTAAGCACCTATTAACCATTACAGCATGAGAATATTAGAAAGTGAACGCATCATCATGAAGCCTGTGGAGCCAGAAGACTTGTCGTTTCTGATGGAGCAGCGTTGGGACACGGAGCTCACCGAGCACATCATCCACAATCCCATCTCCTCCTACAGCCAGCAACAATGGTACGAGAAGATTTGTCGGAATGGCGACATGGCCTTGTCTGTGTTTTACAAAGCCACCCCTGAAGCGAAGCCTCAATTAGTAGGTTCCTCGGGGCTTTACGATATCAACCAGCGGCACCAGCGGGCCACTTGGAAGACATTGCGGCTGGCGTCTCCCTTTCAAGGCAAGGGATTAGCCTACGAAGCATCGTACATGCTGATGGAATACGGATTTTTCACCCTCAATCTCAACAAAATAAGCTGCGATGTTTTCCCCGACAATCAGAAAGTCATCAAACTGCTTGACAGACTTGGTTTTCAGCGCGAAGGGGAGTTGCATCAACATTATTTCCACCAGGGTGACTTCAAAGACGTACTTGTATATGGCTTGTTACGCGACGGTTTTGTTCAACATCAACAACAATGTGACCAAACGATATGAATAATCTCATAGAGTTCCTTAAAAATAATTTTCATCACTTCATTGCCATTGTGTTGTTGGCCATCTGCTTTGCCATGATGGGGCACTCGATGTCGTACAGTCGCTACAAGATAGCAGGAATATGCCAAAGCATCACCATGCCGATAGAGAAGAGCTGGGGCAGTCTGATTCATCGTCTCAACATGGGCAAGGAGAACGAGCAGTTGATACAGCAGAACATTGCATTATTGAGGGAGCAGGAGAATATGTTCACCACGCAAGATGACACGATACTTACGCAGATGAGTGAAACCGACTCTTTGCACACCAAACGCATACGGCTCTACGACTACACTTATGCGCACGTCACCTACCTGACCACCGACCGCCCATTCAACTACATCATCATCGACAAGGGTTCTACAGACGGTATAACCCGCGATATGGCGGTATTGTCACCTGCGGGTGTGGTAGGTGTAGTCAGCGATGTGTCAAAGCATTTCTCATCGGTATTACCCATCCCGCACATTGACACCCGCATCAGCGCTGAGATCCCATCGATCAGCCAAGTGGGCACGGTCATCTGGGACGGCACAGACCCAGACATTGCCAATCTGAACGACGTGCCACAGCATTTGGAAATCAACATAGGCGATTCCATCCTCACCAGCGGCTACTCGACCATTTTTCCAAAAGGGATCCTCATTGGCACCGTCAAGGAAGTGTCAACCGAGAAAAATGCCACCTTCTTGAATATCAAAGTGAAATTGGCCACCGATTTCAAGAATCTGAGTATGGTATATGTAGTAGAAAATCTCTACCGCTCAGAATTGGACACGCTAAAATCAAACTTCAAAAATGAATAATATAGTTTCCAACATATTACGATGTGTCATTGCTTTGCTGTTACAGATTTTCATCTGCAACTACATTCACTTGTTCGGGTTTCTGACTCCGGCAGTGTACCTGTTTGCCCTTTTCCTATTACCCTCTGACATTCCGAAGTCGGCCCAATATGTTATAGCCTTTGTCATGGGATTTATTGTTGATATGTTCACGCACACGTTGGGTGTGAATGCGGCTGCCAGCATCATTGTCATGATATTGCGGCCATACATTGCACGTCTGTTCAGCAGTCGGAAGACCGCCGACACCAACGACCGTCCCGTGCCAGGCGTCAAGGATTTCCAATGGCTCTTAGGGTTCACCTTTCTGCTAACCTTGGCCCATCAGTTCACCGTGGTGATGTGCGAAACCTTCTCTTTCCACCATTTCGGGCACACCCTGCTGGTTATCATTGGCAACACCGTGCTAAGCGTCATCGTGATTTTGAGTATTGAATATCTCTTTTACGCACCAACCAAGACAACCTAATTCATGAGAAGCGCAACCACATACACGCTTGCATGCATAGCCATAGCCTGTCTGCTCTCCTCGTGCCGGTCCACGCGCATATTGTCAGACGACGAGTACATGCTCGTCCGCAATAACGTCACCGTCAACGACTCCAAGAGTCCCGACTTTGACAACCTACGCTCCTACACCCGCCCTATCACCAACACCAAGTTCATGGATCTCATCAACATCAAGACGATGAGTTATGCGTCAGGGCAGCCTAAAACCGACAAGCAGGGAGTGGTACATGACAGCAAGTTTCGCCAATGGTTGCGCAACAGACTCGGCGAGGCGCCTGTACTACTTGACAGTGCCGAGATTGACAACTCTGTGGCTCAACTCAACATTGTCATGAACCAACTCGGCTATTTCGACAACGAGATTGCCTACGAAGTGACACATAAAAAGTCGAACTACAAAAAAGTGCGGGTGAATTACGACATCACTGCTCACGATGCCTATCACATCAGCAGCATCAATTACAACATCGATATTCCACAATACAAGAGGATCATTGTGCTCAACCAAAGAGGGTCATTACTCTCGCCCGGCATGCAATATAACGAGACCGTAATCAACGAGGAGCTGACCCGCATCATCAACCTGATACGCAACGAAGGTTATTACTATGTGGAGAAGTCCAACATCCGATGCATTGTCTCATACGACACGCCCACCGACTCCACCCAAGTGGATCCCAAGACGGTGTCATTGGAGATTATCATGAAGATGCCCCAAAGCATATCTTCCAATCGATACCTATATAAATATTACTTCAACGATGTATATGTGCACACCAACTACAATGCATCGGCGCCACCAGACCAACAATACGACACGGTACTTTATCAAGCCAGATTCAAATTCGACAGTACCCTATACCATTTCATCACGCCGCATCAAAAAGACGGCTACCGCATCAAAGACTTCAACTATTCGGCTATCGCCTCTGTCATCCATAGCAGAGCAGGCATTCCCTACTCCCAATACAGCAAGACCATCAGTAGCCGTGCACTGAACCAACTTGACAACTTCAACTACATCAACATCGCCTACAAGGAGTTGGAGAGTAAGACCGACACGTCAAAACAGACTGGATACTTAGACTCCTACTACCTGCTCACACGGCAAAAAGTGCACAGCGTCGGCGGTCAGTTAGACCTGCGAAACGACAAATCTGCGCTATCATTCACATATATCAACCGCAATCTCTTCAAGGGTGCCGAGCATCTCATCCTAAACATGTCTGCCGGCTATTTTTACTACTCACTCCCGAATCTGTTCAAGCACGATCGTGCCTACTCCTACCCAGAGTTCAACATTTCGGCCTCACTGGACTTTCCCAAACTCTTTCTTTTCAAGAATTATCAAAAAAGGGATGGTATCAGATACTCCACGTCCATCGATGCGGGCATCAACTATTCAGGTCTTTATCACCGCTTGATGTACTATTTAGCCCTTACTTACAACTGGCGTCCAAACTTCTACTCCACACACAGTCTGTCGCCTATCGACCTTTCCACCATCAACAACAACGACAAGCGTTTCACCAACATTCTTAACATCGAAAACTACCCCGAATCCTACCAGAACCGATTCGGCAAGTTTGTGTTATTATCCATCAAATACAACTACAACTATCTGGTGCCTTTCAAATACAACAAGCGAAACCACAACATGCGAATCTCCTTGAATTTAGAATCAACAGGATTGGTATTGCGGGGATTGAATGCACTTATAAGTCCAGACCATCAGTGGGTTATCAGCCGCAACTCTTTGGATAGTACGGGATACAATTACAGTACTATGGAGCGGGTTGAATTCACGTGGAATTACACCTACAAAATCAACAAGGACAATGCTTGGGCCATGCGTCTGAATGCGGGAGCCATCATTCCTATTGGCAAAGAATCCTACATTCCTTACGAGCGTAGTTTCTTCGTTGGCACAAGCAACAGCATGCGGGGCTGGGGATACCGTGGGCTCGGTCCCGGATCCTACGAACGCCAAAGAGACAGCCTTTACACTGGTGACATCAAGATTGAGCTAAATCTGGAGTATCGTGGCACCATATATCGATCGCTCAAGTTCGGGGTTTTCAGCGATATCGGCAACATCTGGCTCGCCCGCAAAAATGAGGATATGCCCAATGCTGAATTCTCCTTTAAGCGATTCTACAAAGAATTGGCTGTGGATGCAGGTGTCGGCATTCGTTTGGACTTTGATTTCTTCGTCATCCGCGTGGATTATGCTTTACCCATCTACGACCCCACACGCGGTTCGCAAGGGGGGAGGTTCATCAACAGCAGTTGGTTTTCAGGACCTCGCCATTTACATTTTGGCGACGGCTTGAAGATCGCCATCGGGTATGCGTTTTAGGGGAAGGAAAGAAATTAAGAAATGTCATTTTTTTCTCAATGCTCAATGAGTGAAATACGATGGCAACATGTACAATACGATACAGATAGACAACCGGTGCTGGATGAGGGAGAACCTGCGCACCACTCACTACTCCAATGGGGAAAGCATCCCATTAGGCACGCAAACTCTCACCGAGGCAGCAGCCTGTCGTTGCTACCCAAACAACGACTCCACCCGTGACCGAACATGGCTATTTTCACAACGGGTTTGCCACGATGCACGGACAATTGCAATTATATGCCTCATAGCTATGATGCACGCTTTGGTACCACTTCTGAGCCCTGCAACTACCACATCAGCAACAATCTGGCAATGCCCACGAACCCCATTACCGATAAAAAAGACGGACACTCGTTGCGGGGCGTGCGTGATTAGTTATATACGAACACAGATTTACACGAATTTACACGAATTTACACGGATTACGCAGATTCATACGGATTACGCAGAGGGTCTCACGGAGGCAAACTGATTCGTTGGGAATGCGAAAGTCTGTTTTTAGTTCTACAATCAAAAAAAAAGTGTACATTTGCGCGCTTTTTTGGAAACAGCACTTCGTTTTTACTATTTAAATATCAACAAATTACAACATGAGCAAGAAAATTAGATTCTGTTTAGTATATCGAGACATGTGGCAATCATCGGGCAAATACCAGCCGCGTGTGGACCAATTAAAAGAAATAGCACCGGTAATCATCAAGATGGGTTGTTTTGCCCGTGTGGAGACGAATGGCGGTGCTTTTGAGCAGGTGAACCTGATGTATGGAGAAAACCCTAACCATGCTGTGCGCGAGTGGACGAAGCCATTGCGAGAAGCGGGCATACAAACACAGATGTTGGAGCGTGCGCTGAACGGTCTTCGCATGTATCCCGTGCCTGCCGATGTGCGTCGTTTAATGTTCAAAGTCAAAAAGGCCCAGGGTGTTGATGTAGTGCGTTCTTTCTGCGGATTGAACGATCATCGAAACTTGGAACTTTCCATCAAATATGCCAACGAGTTCGGCCTTATCAGTCAGGCTGCATTGAGCATCACCCACTCACCCGTGCACACGATAGAGCACTATCTGTCTATTGTGGACAAGTATGTGGAATATGGTGCCAAGGAGATAGGACTGAAAGACATGGCTGGCATTGGCCGTCCCACTATGCTGGGGCAGTTGGTGAAAGCCATCAAGGCTAAATACCCGCAGTTGGTCATACAATATCATGGGCATACGGGGCCTGGGCTTTCCATGGCATCCGTGCTGGAGGTTTGTCGTAACGGAGCCGACATTATTGATGTGGCCATGGAGCCTCTTGCTTGGGGTATGGTTCATCCCGATGTTATCGCTGTGCAGGCCATGTTAAAGGCTGATGGATTCGATGTGCCCGAAATCGACATGAATGCCTACATGGAGGCACGCGCACTCACGCAGAAGTTTATAGACGATTTCTTGGGCTATTTTATAGAACCGAAGAACAAAATTTCCACCTCATTGCTCTTAGGCTGCGGGCTTCCCGGCGGCATGATGGGCTCTATGATGGCTGATCTGAAGGGTGTAAAAGATGCCATCAATCTTGCCTTACGGAAAAACGGCCAAAAGGAGATGTCGGAAGATGAGCTTTTGGTAAAATTGTTTGACGAAGTACAGTATGTATGGCCGCGCGTGGGCACTCCAGGGCTGGTAACCCCATTCAGTCAATACGTAAAGAACATCGCCTTGATGAACATCCTCGCACAAGCACAAGGAGCCCCCCGCTATTCGAAGATGGACGACAAGATGTGGGACATGATCTTGGGTCGCTGTGGTCGCCTGCCTGGCACTCTTGCTCCAGAAATCATAGAATTGGCCAAGGAGCACCATTACGAATTCTTCGATGGTGTGCCGCAAGACAACTATCCAGACGAGCTGCCTAAATACCGCAAAATGATGGAAGAGCGTGGCTGGGATGTGGGACCTGACGAGGAAGAGCTCTTTGAGTTAGCCATGCACGAGCGTCAGTATATCGACTACAAAGAGGGTCGTGCCAAAGATAATTTTGAGCGCGAGTTGGCCATAGCCAAGCAAAAATCCAATGTCAGAGAGGTTGTCAAGGTGGTGAAGTTGCCGGAAGTTATCCAGGAAGAGATTATTGAAAAGATGAAGAAAGAAGAGCCTGATGCAAAGCCCATCATTGCGCCTGTAAGCGGCCAACTGTTTTGGGAATTCGCAGTGGAGGAACAGTCTATGCCAAAGCCTATTGGCAGCCATCTAAAGGAAAACGACATCGTATGCTTTATTCAGACCTATTATGGTCACGAAGAGGTACGTTCCTGCTATGAGGGGCATCTCATCAAGGCTGTAGTCGGCCAAGGCAAGAAGGTACACCGCGGTGATGTTGTGGCATTTGTGAAATAAATCGGTTATGGAAGGGGCTTTTCTCGCGCAAAAGAGTCGAATTATACAGCTGCTGTATCTTGCGCTTTTCATCCTGCTGGGTATTTTCCTATCCAGTGCATTAGGGATGCTTCTGAGCAAACTATGTTACGGTTCGGCTATCATACCCGAGGCGTCGAATCCAGCGGCTGCTCTGCGCCTTCAGTCTGCCTTATCCTCTATCGGTTCATTTTTAGTGCCATCATTACTATTCTCATACTGTCAGGATCGACGATGGTGGCACTACAACCTTGCCGATCGCAAGCCGGCCTCGTATTTTATCAATGTCACGATAATTTTGTCTATCATCATTCTGCCCATTGTGGCACTTCTCGCACAATGGAACGAGTCGATACCTTTACCAGAATTGCTGCAAGGGCTGGAGAACGATGCCAATGACATTTTAGAGCAGTTCCTCCAGGAGCACACCTATAAATCGCTTGTCCTAAACATCTTTGTGCTTGGCTTGATACCAGCCGTGTGTGAAGAGTTTCTCTTTCAAGGCTCCATACAGCCGTTCTTAACTGAGTGGAGCAAGAGGCCGCACTTGGCGATTTGGATCACAGCATTCATTTTCAGCGCCATACACCTCCAATTTGCTGGTTTTATCCCACGATTTCTGCTCGGCGCCTATCTTGGCTATCTTTTATATTGGAGCAAATCTTTGTGGTTGCCCATTCTGGCTCATTTTTTGCACAATGCATTCACCATAATGCTATCATTTTCCTTGGAAGGTCGTGGCATTGACTTAGACAATATCAAGTTCACACAAATACATGGGGCCATTCCAATGTTGGCTACCTGTATTGTCGGTACGACCATTGGACTGATTTTCATGTGGAAGACGCAACAGGGCCAGCCTCGAGAATAGAGCATTGCATTAAGTGGCATGCACACATACAAGCCTTAAACGATTATAGGAAATCACCACATTGCATCGTTGCACAAAAACGAAGAAAGCATGTAACAACGAGAGTTTTCTAGTTTTAAATCGAAATAGAGCTTCTGACACATAGCGTTGGAAATAGTGCTTGCTTATATGATGATGTGTTCCACAGAGCATGCCATGAAACTGTTCCCAAAATCCGAGGATGTAAGAAGACGGCATCCCGGGATGAATTGCTTGAGTATCAGGAGAAAATCCATTAACTTTATTAACAAATTCCCTCAATTCTTTTCGCTCGTTTTGCAGAAAAACATGTTGGCACATTTTATTATAAGAAGTGATGTCTTGCGGGTTCCTAAGCATTTTAGCGATATCTGACGGTATATCATATATTGCTGAAGAAGAGCCACGTAAATTAATTCCGTCATCATATACAACATTTGAAAAAACCATTCTGATTTTTTGAGCCAGATGCCAAGCTGTTTTTTGAGTTATGGAAAGGTCTTTAGCTAATTGAACTGAAGAGATTCCTTTCTTATGGTATATCAAGAGATAGATTGCCAAGAACCATTTATTAAGAGGCAATTTGGTGTTTTCAAAAATAGTACCAACTTTCACGGAAAATCTTCTTTTACAGTCGTAGCAAGCAAAACGTTCATTTAGGCGCGGAGGGATAAAGCAGTGTATGGAACCACAAAACGGGCAAATGGCATTAGCACCCCAACGTACTTGAGCCAGGAAAGTAGCACATTGGGATTCATTATGAAATGTATCAAAGAATTTGTTTAGAGAGTGGGTGGAAGAAAAGATAGACGACAATGAGGAAAGTGTTTCGTCTGATGGTTGAAGTATTGGTTTATGAATCATAGTTAATAGAGTAAAAGAGTTATAAATCAGATAGAGGTTACAAACATAGTTAAAAAAAATAGATTTGTCAAGGATAAAATTCATTTATATAATAAGCAAGTATAACCATTTATACACCTGTGGTTTATGCATTAAAAATGTCATGATGTATATAATTATACTACACAAATATTCACAATCATTACTAAATCATCACACAATATTTCGCACAAAACCAACATATTAACAACATAACAACTAACGATTTGATGTCAAGATGTATATAATTAAACAGCATCATATAGTTCATTTTCACACCCTCTATTAATAATTTGTTTTCCCTCCATATTTTTTGTACATTTGCGGCTTTATTATAAATATGGTGTATAATATAATATAGAAGCAATATGAAACAACAAGTTACAAACATCTTCGCGCTCTGCAGTATCATTATCTTCTGCATCTCCATGAGTGCTAACGCACAGTCTGAATATGTTGATCCGTTGGTGGGTACTGCCGGACACGGGCACACATTCCCAGGTGCCATCGTACCCTTCGGCGGCGTGCAGGTAAGCCCTGACACCCGCCTTGACGGCTGGGACGGATGCTCTGGCTACCACTACTCCGACAACCGCATCTATGGATTTTCACACACCCACCTGAGCGGCACCGGTTGTAGCGACTACGGAGACATTCTTATCATGCCCTTCTACAAGCAGGCTTCTGTCAAAAACGACGAATATTCCCAAACATTCTCCCACAAAAACGAAATCGCTCAAGCCGGATTCTACCAAGTAACGCTTGACAACGGTGTTAAGGTTGAACTCACCGCCAGCGAACATGGCGCCATGCATCGCTACACCTTCCCCAAAAAAGGTGATCGAGGCATCGTCATCGACCTGACCCACCGCGACAAAGTCCTGGCCTCCGGAATTACCCACCGCGACAATGAATTCTTTGGCTTCCGTCGCTCCAAAGCATGGAATAGCGACCAATATTGTGCCTTCTCCATCGTCCCCTCCGAACCCGTTCAACGCATCGAGTATTACATTGACGACAAACTAATCAGCGACCACGATGTCCGCGGAGAAAACTGCAAAGCCATTCTCTATTTTGACAAAAAAGTCAAAAGCGTGACCCTCCATGTAGGCATCTCAGCCGTCGATATTCAAGGAGCCATCAACAACCGTGAGAATATCATGAGCTATTCTTTTGACCAAATGAAAGATAAAGCCATCCAAGCGTGGAACAATGAACTTGGCAAAATACAAGTCAACAGCTCCAATCCCGAATATCTTAAGGTATTCTATACAGCCCTTTATCACTGCTTCACATCCCCCTACCTCTATACAGATGTGGACGGACGCTACAGAGGTATGGATGGTGAAATACACCAAGTGGATACAGGAAAGAAAGTCTATACGGTATTTTCCTTGTGGGACACTTACCGCGCGCTGCACCCACTGTTGAACATTATTGACCAAAAGCGTTCTTCCGATTTTCTGTACACCTTCATGCAAAACTACAAACAAGGGGGCATGCTGCCTGTTTGGGAATTGTCCGCATTCGAGACTTGGTGCATGATAGGCTACCATGCCATTCCTGTAATATGGGATGCCTATCAAAAAGGCCTCATACCCAAGTCGGAGCAAAAAGCGTTCCTAAATGCCATGGTCAGCAGCGCCAAACTCAATGTACTTGGCAGAACTCCTTTTGCCACCCATGGTTTCATCTCAGGTGATGATGACAACGAATCAGTATCCAAAAACCTTGAGTACGCCTTTGATGACTGGTGTATAGCAGAATACGCCAAAGCCATTGGTGAAAAAGAAATATACGAAGAGTTTATTGTCCGGGCACAGGCTTACAAAAATATTTTGGACGGCAACCACTTCATGCGCGGGCGTTTTAACGGAGGTTTCCACACACCTTTCGACCCCGCCGAAGTGAACAATTATTTCACCGAAGCCAACAGCTGGCAGTACTCCACCTACGTACCTCAAGATATTCCAGAGTACGTCAAGATGTTGGGCGGGCCCACCGAAGCACTCCGCTTCTGGAAGGCTCTGTTCAAAGCACCATCCGACATCACAGGACGCCAGCAGTCCGATATCACAGGCATGATTGGTCAGTATGCGCACGGCAACGAACCAAGCCACCACGCAGCATACCTTTTCAACTATGTAGGAGCCTACAAATATACTCAACAGTACACTAAGCAAATCATGACCGAATTGTACACCTCTAAGCCTGACGGATTGTGTGGCAACGAAGATTGTGGACAAATGTCAGCTTGGTACGTATTCAGCGCCATGGGCTTCTATCCTGTATGCCCCGGCAGCAACGAATATGCCATAGGCTTTCCTTTAATGGACAACGTTTCCATCCATTTGGAGAACGGAAAGACCTTCAAAGTGAGCAAAGACAGCAACAAAAAATACGTCAAAGAGATACTTTACAACAACAAACGCCTCGCCACCCCATTCATCAAATACCAGCAAATCAGTCAAGGGGGCACTTTGGAATTCAAAATGACCAACAACGAAGAAGAATGCCTGAAATTCAACGATGGTCTGGTGTTACGGACCTCCAACACCATTGATCCAGAGAAACAAATCACCCCTATCCCGCATATGTCAACCGACAAAGTATCCTTTGCTGATTCAGTGACAGTTGAAATACAGCAATATGCACCCCAAAAAATGCCATTCTATGCCAATGGTACCAAGATTTATTACACAACTGACGGTTCAGAGCCCACCCTTGACCATGGGACTCTCTACCAAGGTCCGCTCACATTTACCCAAGCTACCACGCTGAAGGCTATCGCCTACCATCCTGCCACTGGTGTCAGCAAGGTGGTAACCGCTAATTACAAGCCATACTTGAAAGACAAAGTGATTAATTACATCACCAAACCCAGCGCTCAATATTCAGCGGGCGGCGAGGATGGCCTGATCGATAACGAACGTGGTCCTCTCAACTTCCGTATTGGTGGCTGGCAAGGCTTCCCGGGCGATTTCGAGGCTGTAATAGACCTTAAGAGTGAAAAACACGTCCAAGAGGTTGGCTTCGGCGCCCTCGAAGATGTACGCCCATGGATCTTTTTCCCAAAAAACGCCACAGTCTTCATCTCCAATGACGGCGTTAACTACCGCCCCTTCGGAACCGTGAGTGGTATCGGCTCTAAACGCGATGAAGTGGCTCGCAAACACGACTTCATCATCAATGGCAACGACACCGGACGCTATGTGAAAATCCACATCCAAAACTATGGCAAGATGCCCGACTGGCACCTGAGCGCCGGGGAAAATGCATGGCTGTTCATTGATGAAATCTGGGTGAAATAACTGTTTGAATAACGAATTCATTAACATCTGATACAATATGACTTTACAAGAATTTCAAGAAGACATCAAACGAGGTATTCCTTCCTACATACCCCAAGCAAAGCCTTACGACACAAGCGTCAATCACGCACCTAAGCGCAAGGACATCCTGACCAAGAAAGAAAAGCGTCTGGCATTGCGCAACGCACTTCGCTACTTCGAACCTTCACTGCATGCACAGTTGGCCCCAGAGTTCGCCCATGAACTGCATGACTACGGCCGCATTTACATGTACCGCTATCGCCCCGACTACGAAATGTTTGCCCGGCCAATTGATGCTTATCCCGCAAAATGCCGCCAAGCCCAAGCCATCATGCTGATGATCCAGAATAACTTGGACCCCGCCGTGGCTCAACATCCCCATGAATTGATCACCTATGGTGGCAATGGCGCCGTCTTTCAAAACTGGGCACAATACCGTCTGGTGATGAAATACCTGTCAGAGATGACCGATGAACAGACATTAGTCATGTATAGCGGCCACCCATTAGGACTCTTCCCGTCCCATAGAGACGCTCCTCGTGTGGTAGTTACCAACGGCATGGTCATCCCCAACTACTCCAAACCTGACGATTGGGAGCGAATGAATGCCTTAGGCGTATCCCAATACGGACAGATGACGGCCGGCTCTTACATGTATATCGGTCCGCAAGGCATCGTGCATGGTACCACCATCACCGTATTGAACGCTTCCCGCAAGATTGGCGGTGAGATTGGGGGCAAGCTCTTTGTGACCGCTGGTTTAGGCGGCATGTCAGGCGCCCAACCCAAAGCTGGAAACATTGCTGGCGTAGTCTCCATCACCGCAGAAATCAACCCAGCAGCCACCCAAAAACGATACAATCAAGGATGGGTGGATGAAGTGCACGACAATCTGGACGAACTCTTCGAAAAAGTTAACGAGGCACGTGCCAACAAAATAGCCAAATCCTTCGCCTATCAAGGCAACATTGTGGACTTGTGGGAGTACTGCGCAAGCCATGACATCCAAGTAGATCTTGGAAGCGACCAAACCTCCCTGCACAACCCGTGGGCAGGTGGCTATTATCCCGTCGGCATCTCCTTTGAAAACGCCAAGGTGCTGATGGCCGAGCAACCTGAACAGTTCAAAATGGCTGTAGAAGAAAGTCTGCGCCGACAAGTAGCCGCTATTAACAAACTGACCGCCAAAGGCATGTATTTCTTCGACTATGGCAATGCCTTCCTTTTGCAAGCATCACGCGCCGGCGCCGACATACTCAAAGAAGACGGCACCTTCCGCTACCCCTCATACGTGCAAGACATTATGGGCCCGATGTGCTTCGACTATGGCTTCGGCCCCTTCCGCTGGGTGTGCACCTCCGGAAAGCCAGAAGACTTGGACACAACCGACCACATTGCCATGGAGGTGCTGAGAAAAATTAGCGAAACCGCACCCCATGAGATTTCCCAACAGATGCGCGACAATATCACTTGGATTCAAGGTGCCAACGCCAACCACTTAGTGGTGGGCTCCCAAGCCCGCATTCTCTATGCCGATGCTGAAGGCAGAACCAAAATTGCTGCCGCTTTCAACGAAGCCATCAAGAGCGGCAAGATCAGCGCCCCCATCGTGTTAGGCCGCGACCACCACGATGTGTCAGGTACCGACTCCCCCTTCCGCGAAACCTCCAACATCTACGATGGTAGCAGTTTCTGTGCCGACATGGCCATCCAGAATGTCATTGGCGACAGTTTCCGTGGAGCCACCTGGGTGAGCATCCACAATGGCGGTGGCGTCGGCTGGGGCGAGGTCATCAATGGCGGCTTCGGCATGGTAATTGACGGCTCCGCTGACAGCGACAGACGCCTGCGCAATATGCTCTTCTGGGATGTCAACAACGGCATCTCCCGTCGCGCATGGGCCCGCAACGACGGCGCCCTGTTCGCCATCAAACGCGCCATGAACGCCAACCCCAATCTGAAGGTTACGCTGCCCAATATGGCCGATGACAAACTGATCAACAGCTTGTTCTAATACTCACAACGTTTACACATGAAAGTTTTTCCTTATATCATCTTATTATTATGTATGACGATGAGCGCTGCCTGCCATCGGAAGCCAGCACCCATCGTCATCATACCCGATATTGAGAAAAACCACCTGCAACACAACCATATATTTGGAACTGTTAAGAATATGGAGACACGCACCTTCTACTTGCAACCCGACTCGTTGACACTGCAAGACTCCGCTCGCGCCCGCACCCTGACAGAAAAGCGGGACTCTGACCGCATGTTCTCCAATCACTACTCATACGACGGCTGCCTACTCCGATTTTTCAAAATCAATGCTGACGGCGACACGCTCCTGCAACGCCTTTATCAATACAATGACCGCGCACAAATCGCACAATGGACAGAATTCAGCGGCCCCTCCCCCACCACCCACGGTGTCTTCTCTTACGATAGAAACCATTTCGTTGAAAGCGAAAAGATTTATTACCAAGATTCTCTCGTGATGTCTTTCTCCCACAAAACCGACGGCATCGGCAACATCATCGCCACTACCCAAGACAATCAAGACTTCGTCATCAATACACGCTATCACTACAACGACAACGGACTGGTGGACAAAATTGAGGAACTGGAACCCGACGGAACCGTGTTTAAGACCGTCAATATCGAGTACGACAACTACGGAGATGAAGTGAACAGATGCGTGTACAAGGCCGGACACCAATTGGTGGAATACACTTACACCCAATACGACCAAGATGGAAGAATACTGAAAACCATTTACGAAGACAAACTCCACAACCAAAAGGAAATCAACTACTATACCGACTTCGACAGCGCCCGTAATTGGCGTATCGAATATACCATTTTAAACAATCAATTAGTATCTATTAGAAAACGTAACATTAACTACTATCAACAACATGGATTTAAGTAACATTTTATCAATCACTGGAAAAAGCGGGTTGTTCAAATTAATATCCCGTACTCAAAACAATTTTATTGTGGAATCTTTGGAAGACCAACGCCGATTCCCGGCATTTTCCCACGACGGGGTGGCCTCGTTAGACAATATCGCCATTTTCACCGAAGAAGGAGAAGTTTCCCTCCAGTCTGTATTCCAATCCATCTATAAGCAATTCGACGGAAAAACCGTTGAGATGCCCAAAGACAACAACAGTCTCAAGGCATTCTTTGAAAAGGTACTCCCCGAATATGATCGTGAACGTGTTTACGTTTCCAACATAAAAAAAGTCATCCTTTGGTACAATATTCTTATTGAGCATCAACTCATCGACTTAGAGGAACCCGAGGATCCAGAGGCCACCGACACTCCTGCCGAAGAGTCCAAAGAGGCTTAGACAATCACCCTTGCCTCCATTTATTCACAACGTAAAAATGTATGATTATGAAAGTCTATTCTCGCGAAATCAGTCCTTGGATTATCTGGCTCAGCTTGCTGGCTGTTTTATTGGCCTGTATCGGCATTTTCTTTTTCTACACATTTTTACGTCAAGATACGGCAGAACTCATTGATGTCGTACCCACCGATGCCACTTTTGTGATAGAGGTGAACGACCATG
>CALDIA010000199.1 GCA_937901455.1 uncultured Bacteroidales bacterium
CTTTTTTGAACGGTTTTTAGCGTTTAGACTGGGTGGATATGCTCCGTTTTATACAGGCGTTTGGTGGCGCCGCCGCCCGTGGTGATGTTTTGGCGGACAAACTGCCGCAGTTCCTTCTCGTCGCGCACCATGTCGTAGACGAACATGTTGCTTTGCAGGGTTTCGCGCACGAGGGTGTCGAGCTGACGGAACTCCTTCGTGCCGTGGTCGCTCGGCGTGACGTTCCAGTTGAAGTCGTTCTGGTAGAACACCTCTTGGATGCAGTGGTAAGGGATGAAGGCCATGCGGGCGCAGTCGAAGGCGGCAAGGTATTGCGGCGGCAGGAAACGGTCGAAGGTGCGGGCCTTGCCGATGGTGAGGATGAGCTGCACGAAGCTGTGGAAGATGTCGTGCGAGGTGCCTTCCTTGGCCTCGGCCCACACGAGGCTCTCGGTCTCGTTCTCGAAGAGCGTTTCGGCGACGGGCACGGCCACGCAGAAGTCGATGTTGCCGATGATGCGGGTGGTGTCGTAGGCATCGAAGAAGTCCTTGGCGACACGGTTTTTCAGTTCCTCCTCGCGGATGTTGGTGGGATAGCGGCTTTCCATGATGCGGTTGGTTTTTTCGGGCGACAAAGTTACGGTTTTTCCGGCAGGCGCATGGCTTTAGGCCTGGAAAAAAGCCAAGAACAACCTTTTCCGTTCAAAGCCTGTTACTCAGAAGAACATCACATAATAGATGGGAAAATCTTATTTTTTATCTTCCTGAATAACATATACTTAACACTTTTTCCTATAAAATACAGGCAGAAAAATACACTTTTTCCGAAATTTTTATGTGGCAAAAATACACTTTTTCCGAAAAATAGAACCTCAAAAAACACACTTTTTCCGAAAAGAAGGCTAAAATCACCGTATTTTGAGGACGCTTGACGAGGTTTTGGCTAAAATCTAGCCCTACAGCACACAAGAACTCATCGACAGAAGCCACGAGGAGGATGCTTGGAAGCATCAATTGCGACTATGTCATTCCTTATTCTGACGCGTATTCTATCCTGCTCATTTTGCTTTATTACAATCAGTTTTCTTCTTGATTACATCAGTTCACAATAACATAACCACTCGCAAAAAGTAAACATATTAACAATGAATACATGTGCCGCCAATTTAAAATATTAATCATAAATCAGCCAAACCATAATCTGCGGCATGTTCCGTTTCCTCTGATTTCCCACTAAATGCTTCTGCCACAATTTCAAAAAGTTTCGAATAAGTAATCAGTGGAATGTCAGCATCACTTCCACACAAAGCCAATCCAAGCGCCGTTGACAACATGGGGATTTTTCCCGCCACTTCTATAGCATCATCAATAGAATAATTATTAGACACAGCTTTCCCCATGTGAATAATGTCCGTGAATCCAACATAAGGCCTACGGAGTTCTGTAATCATCGAGCCTCCCCCCGTAAAAACAATGGGTCTTTTGTTTACTATTCGCGTCGCCTCGACTTGTTTTACTCCAACACTTTGGGCATGTTTGGTTATCTTCATCGAAAAACGATCTATCCTACTTTCGACAGCATAAAAATGAGCCTTTCTGCCTTCCTTCTCGATGGCATTCACTCCATAGGGTATCGACTCATAATCAAAAATCTTCACTTCTTCTCCCATGGGAGCGACGAAAATGCTTATGTCCGTAGTACCACCACCTATATCCACCACAGCATTTACACCTGCTCCAAACCTTTTTTGTTTGGCCAATGGATTAAGATTGGCATATGCCTCTGGGAACACAAAGATCTGGTTGTCGTCTTTTGCCGTTTGTGTAAACGCTTTAATAGCTGTTACTCTCTTCAACTCATCAAGTGTTGATTGAAGAAACCCTTCTCGGTCATGATTAAAGACATTCTCTATCAGGTCATAAACCGTTAGGATAATCCGTGTCGCCTTCTCTTTGTTCTTTTGCCAATTATGCCTACCACTGGAAGTTCCCATGCAAACTGTTAGATTCTGCGTTCCATAGTCCCTATCCAAATCGAAGAACACATAACAGAGATACCAAATAGAAACCAGCATCGGATCTATTTCAAACCGCCAGTCAAAGCCATCCGAAAAGACCATTTGTTTGAAACTCCTATAAGTTGCTGGAATAAGTCTGGTTCTTTTTTGCTCGTATGCCCCCCATCGTTTCATGCTTCTTTCATAGCTTTCTCTCAAATCACTATTGTACGCATCTACTTCTTCTTTATTCTTTGCAATGTCATCTTCTCGTTGTCTGCATTTCTTTTCATACTCTACCAGCGACTTTTCATATTTTACCTGGTCTTCTTTCGCCCACTGCTCGGCCACTTCCTGTCGTTCTTTCTCTTTTATGGCATCACGCAAAGCGGCCAAGTCATTAATTGCATTCTTTTTCGCCTTTGGATATGACGGCGCTATTGGTTTTGCAGGTTCTGGGAAATGTCTATAGCTACGATATTGTGGCTCGTTAGGCTTTTGTGGGGCATCTCTTTCAGGCAATGCTTCAACCATTGCAGCATTATCAGTATTAACAAACCCATAGGACAGCGTATTATCTTTGTTAAGCTGTACTATCGAAGGAAGCACAAAACTCGCCTCGCCATTTGCATCCAAGAACTTTTGAAACGAATATCTCCTGTTTCTCCTATCAGTGCTATCTTCAACACAAACCTTGGTGTAGTGTGTACCGAAATCCAAACCAATTTTTACAGATACCATATCATATCACTTTTATAAGGTTCAACATCATTAGTTTGTCCGAAACAGTTGGCTCGTTTATAGAATCCAATTCTTGCAATCTTAATTCAAGTTCTTCCTCATATTTCCTTAACTGGCCTCTTCGTGCCGGGAGCACCCTTTCAAGATTGGCTTTCTTTTCTTCTAATGTACCTTTGCTTCCATCTTCAAAATAATCATATGTTGATTCGGCAAAGCCTTGGTTTATTAGTATTTCACTGACTCTAATATTTCTTTCAAAACGCTCAATGGTTTCCTTCTCTTCCCGTATCTGTTTGTTATATCTTGCCTTGATTCCATTGCGCTGATGCTCCATGTCGTTTCTTTGCTTCCGAGAAACAATATTTCTGTATTCGTTCCTGTAATCGCGTATAGCATCAGCGAAACAAGATCTCATATCGTCCACCGCATCTCCGTCCGGTCTGTATACATCTTTAGAATCCCACTGCAATCCTGATGTTTGTACTGCCCTATACACTGCTTCGACAAACCCTTGATTGCTTTCTATTTCCATTTTCTTGACATCATACAAGACGGGATGGACTTCTTGTGTCTTTCTTGACTGGCCATATCTGAACGATTCTGTGCTAACATTATAAATTGCCAATACATAATAGCCTTTACTCACAACTTCTCCATCCTCAGTCACTAAACCGTCCTCTTTCAGTTGATAACGGAATACCCCAGCGTCTTGATTCACGCCTTCCTTTATCTTTTCTTTGGCAACAATAACAAAAGGATGGTAGATGCTCAGATATGGCACTGTTCTTCTATTCTCAGCCACATCTTGCCTGAATGTCACCTTAAACGAAGCCTTATCTCGTATAGAATTAACGAAATTCTTAACCATTTCACCGTTTTCCCCTCGCAATGTCGTAAAGGCGTTAAGCAAATTGACAATCTCTTTTGGCTTGCTCTGTGGCACCGTTATAGTAACTATCCCTTCTTCATTGGTCTCGCTTATCGTACAAGTAGGCAATTCCTTCCTGAATAGCATTCTTACATAATTCTCCAATTCTTGCTCCGTAACATATGCTTTATTGTTGATGATTGCATTCAAATGATTGCGCAAATATGAATCACTGGTGAATGTTGTTGATAGTTCTCTTTCCACTTTCTTTGAATCTTCCATGTTACGTTGAAAAGCCCTATCTATCCGTCTTAGTTTTTCTTCTCGCTCCTGTTCGGTGAGTTCAATTCGATACAGATTGCTCTCCAACTCTTCTCCGATAGTAGTGTCAGAATCTCCATCTAGTTTTTGGCTCAATATGGGTTCCAAATCCCCAATGGTTTTTCTAAATTCCTCTATTCTACTCTGCAATCTGCTATGAATCTTTTCTTGCACCGTTCCTTTTACGAGCATATTGTAAATATGGATGATTTCTGACTGTTGACCGATTCTGTCAATTCTACCAATACGTTGCTCTACTACCATAGGATTCCATGGCAAGTCGTAATTGACAATGGTGTCGCAAAACTGCATATCAAGACCTTCGCCACCAACTTCTGTCGACAACAAAACCGTTACGGATTTATCAACCTTAAATTCCTCAACTGCATTTATTCGGCTTAATCTATCGTTCATTTTACCACTAATGACTCGGAATCCAATTTTATCATCTCTAAGCCTGACTGCCAAATAGTTAATAGTATTGTGGAAGTGAGCGAAAACAATGACTTTTCCGTTGCCTTTCGTCCTGTTTTCATGGATTATTCGCATCAAAGCATTATACTTGGAATCTTCCATTGAACTATAGCCGTACACATCGCCTTCATAAGCATGGAGGCTACTGGCTATCATTTGCTGATGCGTTGAACTCGCTATTGGCAACAAATCTTTAAGTCCATCCATATATTTGTCAAACAAGGTTTGTTCGTCTGGGCTAAGTTCAATTGGCAATGTAATAGTATCACGCTTTGCTTGCGAAAGATCTGTCGTAACATCCACTTTCCGTGTCCTCGACATAATGGAACTCAATGGATTGATATCATACAAGTCGCTCTGAATCAAAGTTCTTTGCTTCGGAGTATCTTCCCCTATCAATTTCTCCATCAAAGGTTCATAAAGCGGCAATTTCCTAACATAGTCATCTTCTGGAATCATATTATCTAACCCCGTTCTTATCTCACCAAAAGAAGCATTTCCATTTAAGCTATTAAGTGCCCAAACAAAAGGCTCGTTGTGCCTTGACTCATCTTCAAAGGCAGTAGAACTATCATAACGCTGACTATTAAGAAGGTTAAGCAAATGATACAGATTCTCTCGGCCAAGCATAATAGGCGTAGCAGTAAGAAATACCGCCGACTGCGCATGACGCAACAAACGTTCTATGGCATTGTGCTGTTTAGTGTTTGCGTTCCTAACTCTGTGAGCCTCATCACAAACCACCAAACTAAATTGGTATGACATATCCTCTATGTCTTTTAGCACGCTATTAGCTTTCGTGTCTCTCAACGAATCGTAAGAAATAATTCCGCGCACATGACCATTGTGATTCTTTAGCTCATCACGAAGCACATTTTTCTTTTCCATGATTTGGAATTTCAAACCAAATCTATCTTCAAGCTCTCCACACCATTTGTCTCTCAATCCTGAAGGACAAACTACCAAGACATTCTTCAATTCTTGTCGTGCCTTTAGTTCAAGCATAATATGCCCAGCCTCAATTGTTTTACCCAGACCAACCTCATCAGCAATGAGCAATCTTTGAAGGTCTGAGTTTAAAAACTTCATCAAAGGAATGTATTGATATGTTTTGAACATTGTTCTTGATGCCTTTATGGACGACAAAGTGTTATTACTGGAGTTTTCGATTTTGAAGGTAGTGTTATACACCTGAAAATCGTTATATCCCCTGAAATCTCCAAGCAAGCACCTGTCAAACAAGTCCTTCACTTCGATTGGCTTTTCAAGGTCTCTCTCCGTTACATCCCTGGTTTCATCCTGACTGAAGAAAACACTATATTTCTGGTCGCCCCTTGTGAATGGCAACACTTTAATAATCGTGCCTCTTTGATTGGTATTGATATCAGTAACAACATCACCAATATTGAACCCTGCCATAATGCTTTTTCAATTTAATTTTGTTTACAATTGTATTTCCTAAAAGCCTACCTTTTTTGAAGCTACTCCACAGAATTTATTAATTGCTGCAAAGATAGTAAATGTTTTGAAAAATACTCAAACAAAAACAGAGACCCCTAAAGAATTCTCCCTCTGTATTGCAAAGCTATACTTAATTCTTGAAAATCAGCCCATCGCCACTAACATCTAAGATAACCGTCTTGGCTTTGCCAACACCGTCGGCCAAAATCATCTTCGAGAGCGAGTTGAACAACTCACGCTGCATCATACACTTCACAAGCACCATTCATTAACAATCTGATTCCCAACAACAAACCAGACAACAAACGATTACAGTCGACTACAAACGTTTAATCAACGGCTTTGTCTTGACAGATGTGTTTTCTTTGCGGAGTAATAAAACAC